>JBASLU010000038.1:0-11370 GCA_049656505.1 Saccharimonadales bacterium (SeqCode)
GGTAGGTGTTAAGCAGGGTAAAAAAGTAATAGCCGCCTGTAGTTTGGTCTATAATAAGCGCCCATTCAATTATAAATTATGTGAATCCATTAAGGGTCCGATTATGGACTATCGGAATGTTGAATTAGTAAGCTTTTTTACTACAAATATAAAAAATTATCTTAAAGATCGGAACGTGTGTGAGTACGTTATTTCTCCGTATATCATTCATAAACAGCGTGATATTCACGGAAGGATCGTTGATGGTGGGGAAGATAATTCTGATATAATATCAATTTTGTCACGATTGGGTTATAGGCATCAAGGTTTTGATGTTAACCTCAACAATGTTAATTGGATGGTCGTAAAGGATGTGTCTCAATATAAAACCGACGAAGACATGCTCAATAGTTTTTATAATCGAACCCGTCGTGCTGCAGTCAAAAATGCCGAAAATTGTGGCGTTTATATTGAAGAAGTTAATGAAACTAATATAGACATTTTTTACAATATTATAAAAAATGCCTCAGAAACTAAGCATTTTCATGGTCGTAGTCGAGAATTTTATAGCAAACTTATTAGCTCTATTGACTCTCGGTATGTAAAGTTGTTGCTATCTTGCATAAATATTAATGACTATAGAGATAAGTTACTCAAACTTCTTGGTGAAGAAAAGAAGAAAAATGAAAGACTTCAATATCAATATAAATCTAACCCGAACAAGAACAATGCTAGAAAATTAGAAATTTCTGAAGGACTTATTAGAAAATACAACAAAACTATTAGTGAAATTAAAAATTATCCAACTGATGAAAATGGAGTTTTACCACTTTCAGCTGTATATTTCTTTTGTTACGGTTCAGAAGTTGTAGCGGCAATTGGTGGAGCGAGAGACGAATTTCGACGATTTGATGGCGCTACGGCTATATATTGGCATATGATGAAGTTCGCACGAGCTAATGGTTATAAAAAATTTAATTTTTATGGAACATTCGGCATCTTTGATGAAAAATCACCAGGGCACACTATTTATCTATTCAAAAAAGGTTGGGGTGGTGAAGTTGTCAATACGCTTGGTGAATTTAGTCTTTCAATAAAGCCATTTTGCGCATATTTTTATAGAATGTTTAAATTTATAAAAAATATTCTAAGTAATAATTAGTAAAAAGATTTCTTTAGTATTTTAGCGTAATAATGATAAACTAATGATTCGCCAACTTTTTTCCAAATTCTATAGGATAGCGGTCTTATAACAATATCGTATAACCCAACATATTCTGTTATGTTTTTATTAAAACTCGATTTAAATAAGCCTATACCATAATGAGGGTGATTTTTGTTATTAATTTCAGATTTAGGTGGTACACCACATAAATCATAGCTTTTAATTTTTTTATTCTTCAACCACTCTATAATCTGCCATTGCAGTAGGTGGCTAGTGCCATATCCAATTTTTTGTCGAGTACTTCCACCGTCCTTATATGTAGCTTTATCGCCAAAAATGATAACAAATGCTCCTGCTGTCGGTATGTTATTTTGATATGCAAAAAATAATGCCCCATTGCCATTATCAGAATATAATTTCCAAAAATTCTTATAATATGATGCTTCACGCATTAAAGCTGGTTTATCTTTCATAGTTTCATTCATCAGTTTTAACATAATTTCAAAATTTTTATCGTTAGATTCTACTAACTTAGCAACAACACCATCCCGTTTAGCGCGATTAATTGCATAGCGAGCTTTTTGTGGCAAATCGGTCATCAGTTTATTTAAATTCTTTGAGACGTCAATCAAGATAGTCGAAGTATTTGCCTGAACTGGCTTAGCTGGATTTCCAATTTTTGATAAAGCAAGCAAGTTGTGGTCATTTTTGATAATTTCGGGCTCTATTTTTATTAAGAAAACCCCATTTTCTTTAGCCAATTTACGCAACTGCTTTGTAATAGTCTCTATTTCTTTTAAATTATTTACTCCTGGCCCTTTTGGTATATACCAAAGTTTGCCAAGTATTGGAATATGTCTCTCGTGTATTGTTATGGCGCACCCATTTGCTATTATGTGTTTAATTATCCAACCATTTAGCGATTTAAGCTTGGCAAGTTCAATACTCTGCGCCATATTTCCTCCATCGGGATTGGCAATAATCAGGTCATTCCAGTTGTTTATTTCGGATTGTGTTGCAAAGCGAGCTTTCATCTATAACCATTGTAACCGCAAAATACTTAAAATAAAAAGCATATTAAAACATAAATTCTCTTTTGCGAGGTTTTTTAACCTTGCAAAATTAGCACTCGGGGCTTGCAAGTGCTAATTTTTTTGTTTACAATCATATATACACTTAAAAGTAAAAGTAAGTTCAGGAGGAAAAAATGAGTACACCAATAAAACCATTGGCAGATAGAGTTGTGGCTGTACGCGAAGAAGTTTCGACAAAAACCGCCTCAGGTCTATACTTGCCTGAAAATTCTAAAGAAAAACCTGTTATTGCTAAGGTAGTCGCCATCGGTCCCGACGTAAAACATCTAAAAGTCGGCGATAGAATCGTCTATAAGGAGTATTCTACGACCGATTTAAAGGTTAATGAAGAAGAATTTTTGATAGTTAAAGAAGAAGACGTTTTGGCAACGGTTTAATAAAGGAGGATAACTATGTCTAAAAAAGTATTTTATGATGATGATGCTCGTGAACGTGTATTAGGTGGAGCAAAAGCACTTTATGATGCAGTTAAAGTTACTTATGGTCCGAAAGGTCGTAATGTTGTGATTGCTAAAGGCTATGGTGGTCCAACTATTACGCATGATGGCGTAACTGTTGCTGAATCAATTGACTTACCCGAAGATGATGAAAGCACATTAGGTTATAAAGTTGGCGCTGAATTAGTAAAACAGGCCGCTAGCAAATTAAATAAAGTTGCTGGTGATGGAACTACTACTGTTACAGTATTAATCTACAGCATACTGAAGGAAGCTAGTCGCTTAATTGCCGCTGGGCATAATCCAATGGAGCTCAGAAAAGGTATTGAAGCAGCTGGCGCAGAAATTACCGCTGCGTTGAATAAGATGAGTGAATCAATTGAAGGCAAACCGGACAGAGTTGCTGAAGTTGCCACAATTAGCGCCGGCGATGAAGTCATTGGAAAATTAATTGCCTCAGTAATTGAAAAAATTGGAAAAGATGGGGTTGTCACAGTCGAAGCTAGCCAAGGCTTAGAGCTTGAATCAGAAGTCGTTGAAGGCTTTACGTTCGATCGCGGTTTCGTTAGCCAATTTTTCGTTACTGACGTAAATCGCCAAGAAGCTGTTTACGAAAAACCAGCCATTGTTATAACGGATAAAAAAGTATCAAATGTGGCTGAATTCTTGCCACTACTAGAAAAACTAGCCACCGCTGGAAAAAAGGAAGTTGTTTTAATTGCTGAAGAAGTTGAAGGCGAGGCCTTAAGCATATTGGTTCTTAATAAATTAAAGGGCGTGTTTAACACAGTGGCTGTAAAAGCTCCATCCTTCGGCGATAGACGCAAAGAAATCTTGGAAGATATCGCAATCCTAACTGGTGCGACAGTAATCACCGAAGATAAAGGATTAACGTTTGAAAACGTTGATCTTGATGCTATTGGTAGTGCGCGAAAAGTTATTGTTGGCAAGGACTCTACGACTATCATAGAAGGTCAAGGCAGAGCTAGTGATGTTAAAGCGAGAATCAGTCAAATTAATCAAATGGCCGAAAACTCCAAAAGCGAATATGATAAAGAGCAATATATTAAACGAGCCGCCGCTTTATCTGGTCAAGTTGCTGTTATTAAGGTTGGTGGTGCCACTGAAACTGAAATTGATGAAAAAAAGTTTCGAGTTGATGACGCCGTTGCTGCTGCCAAGGCGGCTTTGGCCGAAGGTATTGTTCCCGGTGGTGGAGTAACATTAGTAAATCTTTCTGATAAGATAATCGCCAATGGCTCTGATTCAATTAATGCTGGACGTCAGATTTTAAAGAATGCGTTGAAACAACCGTTCTTACAGATAATTGCTAACGCTGGCTTGAATAGTGAAGCGTTACTTTCGCAAGTTGAATCTGGTCAAACCGGATTTGGCGTCAATGTTTCCCATCCAGAAAAGGGTCTCATCGATGTTAAAAAAGATGGAATCATTGACCCAACTCGAGTTGTTCGCGAAGCAGTTCAAAACGCTGTTTCAATCGCTTCTACCGCTGCTACTATGGGCGCTTTAGTGGTTGATTTACCTGAGCCAAAAGCACCAGTAACTGGTGCTGGTCTAGGGGATATGGGATACTAAAAAAAGTTTCATATCTAAAAATACCTCGCTTGTGCGAGGTATTTTTGTTTGTTTCTGACTATTGCTGTTGTTGGGGACTAGACAAATAGTCAATTTCTTTAATAACATCTAACAAAGCTTGAGCTCGACGTGTTTCATCAGGGATATTTCGGGCTGCTTCATGAGCTGGTGCGATTAAGGTTTTATCGTCAGTACTGCGGAGTAATAACAGATAAATATCAAATTTCTCTTCTGGAGATAAATCTAATTTATCAACCAATGGTCTTAATTCGATTAAAGCATTCTTTTTAATGTCACCTAAATCTTCATTCTCGTTCGGCACTATGGGAGTGACTTGCTCTGGATCTGGAATTATTTCTGACTGATTCATAGCTGGTTGTTCCTGCTGAGCAGGCGTTTCTTCTATGGATTGCTGGGCATTTTCAACGGCAGATGTAGCGGGGGTAGAAGTTAGCGGCTGTGCTGGAGTTTCTTCAAAATCTAAACCGTTTGTTGAATCGGTAATACCGGCCAAAGCTTTGGCTAATTCTTGATCGTCACTGATTGGTTTTGTTTCTTCTGGTTGTGTATCCATACCCACCCCTGATTAATGCTTATACTTATTCAATAAATACTGTATCATAGTTACATACTTAAAGACAAGAAAGGCGGACCGATGTTAGATGATAATAATATTATAAAACAACGAGATCCCTTCGGGGCATTACAAATTGCAGCTAATCAATTTAATCAAACTAGCTTTAATCCAGAAATAAAAAATAATTCTGATACTGAATACCAAATTTATAACATTGTAATTGCCGGAATGGGCGGGTCGGCTTTGGCGGCTCTATTAGTGAAGTCGTGGTTAGCACCAGAACTTCAAGTACCAATAGAAATAGTTCGTGGTTATAATCTGCCAAATTATGTTGGAGAAAAAACCTTAGTTATTGCTAGTAGTTACTCGGGCAATACCGAGGAAACGATTAGTTGCTTAAACCAAGCAAAAGATAAAAATGCAAAAATAGCCATTATCACCTCTGGTGGAAAATTATTAGACGAGGCCAATGATAACCATTTTATATATGCTAATTTGCCATCGGGTATGCAACCAAGAATGGCTGTAATTTATAATTTAAGAGCTTTAGTAGCACTACTGGCTAATTTTAAAATTGTTGATGATAGTAAATATAAAGAGATTGAAGATACTGTTGATTGGCTAAAACAAGAAACAGTTGCTTGGTCCAGTGATGAGCCGACTGATAAAAATTACGCAAAGCAAATAGCTAATTTTGCTTTAGGAAAAACCGCTATATTTTACGGTGGAGCAATAACATCATCAGTTGCTTATAAATGGAAAATTAGCTGGAACGAGAATGCTAAAAATATTGCTTTTTGGAATGAATTGCCAGAGTTTAACCACAACGAATTCATTGGCTGGACTAGTCATCCGATTGAAAAACCATTTGCAGTTTTTGATATAGTCAGTAATTTTGAGCATTCTCAAATTCTAAAAAGATTCGAAGTCTCTGACCGATTATTAAGTGGTAAAAAGCCGAAATCTTTTGTCATAAATCTTGCCGGAGACTCGATTATTAAGCAGTTATTGTGGGGTAGTATTCTAGCTGATTATGCCAGCATATATCTAGCTATTTTAAACGGAGTTGACCCAACTCCAGTCGATTTGATAGAAAATCTTAAAAAAGAACTTAGTTAAATTCGTGCAACGATTCAATCGGATCTTTATGAGCTGCTCTTAGGGCAGGGTATAATCCAAATATGACACCTATAATTATCGAAATACCCAGAGCCGTCAAAGTGATGAGCCAGTTCATGGTTGGATTGAACGTCAGTATGTTGCTAATAACTAAAGCTAATAGATAGCCCAAGATATAACCCAATAATCCGCCTATTAGGCTAATAATCAGGGACTCTATTAAGAATTGCCACATAATATCGCGATTGCTCGCGCCCAAGGCCTTCCTTATGCCGATTTCACGGGTTCTCTCCGCTACAGTTACAAGCATTATATTCATAATACCTATACCTCCGACTATCAGTGATATAGCAGCAATGGCTGTTATAAATCCAGTTATTGTATAAAAGAACTGATTGGTTGGTTTTGAAATTTCTTGACCTGTAAGAATTGAAAAATCTTTTTCACCAGCATGCTCTTTTTTGAGGGTTGCTTCAATATCGGAAACAAGTTGATCAAATTTTTCCATAGACTTAGCCATAACATTAATCTGTTGTATTTGTATTACGTCTTGGTTTAATTTTTTGCCAACTAATAAATTAATGAACACGGCGTTATCAAAATCGATTAAATTGTAATTAACGGGCGAGTTTGTCTCTTCGAGGACGCCAATTACGGTAAATGACTGATTTCTAATGGTTAATTTTCTACCGACCGTCGATTTATTACCGAATATGTCCAACGATAGATCGGCTCCAATGACGGCCGTATTGGAATTTGTACTAGCGTCAAGAAATTGTCCTTCGTGCATTTTTAAGTTAGCGATAGTATTAAACTCGGGCGTAGTCGCTATTATCATTGATTCGTTTTTAGCTAAATTATTAGCTTTAATAGCGCCGCTTAGGGCCATAATTGGCGCGACGGCTTTTATGTTTGGCAATTTAGAAATTTGTTCTAAATCATTTTCGGTTAAAGCTCCAGTAAAATAGTCTCTTTGCAGTTGTCCTCTGTATAAATTATTTAATGGATCGGTCATTAACCCAGGTCTAATAACTGCGATATTTCCTTCGAGATTGCTAATTTGATTGTCAATTATCTTGTTAGCTCCGCCACTTAGGGACAAAATTGCCGTTACACTAGCTACTCCAACGGCAATGCCTAGCATTGTCAAAAAACTTCTAATTCGGCTACTTCGGATTGATTGTATGGCATTATCTAAATGATGGAATATTAAAAGTCGCATATTATTTTTTCTTCCTTTTAGTATTTTTTCGAGTTTTAGCAATTCGTTCTTTTGTGTTTTGTAAGGCCTTATTAGCTAAGTCTATAGTAACTTTTGTATCTGTATCTATTTGGCCATCAAGCATCGTTATTACTCGACTAGCATATGAAGTTAAGCGGGGATTGTGAGTTACCATAATTATGGTCTTGCCCTGTTTATGAAGCGCAGACAACTCATCCATGATGGCATAACTAGATCGAGAGTCTAAGTTTCCAGTTGGTTCATCGGCTAAAATGATTGACGGTTGGCTCACTAGGGCTCTAGCAATTGCAACGCGTTGAGTTTGACCACCTGACAATTGATGAGGCATATAATACTCGCGTTCATTAAGGTGAAAATTTTTTAACATTTCACTCGCCATTATTAATCGTTTAGCGTGGTTAATACCCTTATAAGCTAATGGCAGAGCGACGTTTTCTATAACATTTAACCTTGGGACTAAATTAAAATCTTGAAAAATAAAACTAATTTGCTGACTACGAATTTTGGCTTGTTTTTGTTTTGAAATAGAATCAGTCAATATGCCGTCCAATTCATATTCTCCGTCGTAAGAAGTGTCAAGCAAACCAATAATATTTAACAATGTCGTTTTACCGCAACCGCTAGGCCCCATAATAGCTACGAATTCGCCTTTGCGAATGGTAAGATTTACTCCGTTCAATGCAATAGTCTCGGCATCACCAATGCCAAATCTTTTTTCAAGATTCTTTAAACGGATAGCTGGTTTTCTCGCAGTGGTGGCCATTTGAATATATTATGCTGGTAAAAGATAATTCCTGCAACAGTCTTTATACAAAGAGGCGAATGATTTATAATTCTGAGAGTGTTTGGTCGGTTATTTTTCTAACATTTACCAAATATTATCAGTTTGGAGGGGTCGCCTAGTGGTCTATGGCGCACGCTTGGAAAGCGTGTTGGGCGCAAGCCCTCGAGGGTTCGAATCCCTCTCCCTCCGCCAATAAGGTAGAACTTTTCATATCATTCGATAACGATAGAATACTAAAACAGACAAAACTAGCGAGAATAGTTTCTTAAACCAGCTAAAAAGCTGAGTTTAAATCAACGGTCGGATTAGTCGAAATCTTTCCATCTATTAAGTATATTATTCGCTTAGTCGCCATTGAAATTCTGTGATCATGCGTAACGATTAGGAAGGTATGCCCTTTTTTATTCAATTCTTGTAATAGATGAAAAATCTCGGCACCCGTTTTACTATCAAGACTTCCCGTCGGCTCGTCGGCTAGCACCAAAGCCGGATCCATAATTAAGGCTCTAGCTATTGCAACTCGTTGCATCTGACCACCAGACAATTGATTAGGCCGATGGCTCATCCTATCAGAGAGGCCAACTTGCTCTAGTAATTCTTTTGCTCTATCAACATAGTCAGCAGAATTCTTTAATGGTAAGGTCGGGAGTAGTACATTTTCAAGTATTGAAAGAGTAGGTACCAAATAGAAGCTTTGGAATATAAATCCTATCTTTTGTCTCCTCACTTCATACAAGTCGGCTTCCTTGTAGTCCGAAATATTCAACCCGTCAATCCATACATCGCCACTTGTAGGCTTATCTAAAGCTCCGATTTGGTTTAGAAGGGTAGTCTTACCAGAACCAGAGGGGCCCATAATAGAAACAAATTCACCTGCCTTTATATCGAAGCTAATATTTTTTAAGGCCTCATATCTCAATCCACCATTTTCATAAACTTTTTCCAGATTAGATACTCTCACAATGTAGTCTGTGCTATTTTTTTTCATTATATACTCCTTAGGCTGACCTTAGTGTTTCAATAGGACTAACTCGTGCCGCTCTCCAGGCTGGATAAATACCACCCAAAACACCCATTACAATACCGAACAGTATAATTTTGATGGCTAGATCTGGCGAAAGAAGAGAAATATTCTCTCCTAATTGAGTATCAATAAATTTACCGAGCACAAAACCGAATCCGAGCCCGATGAAGGAACCAATGATTGCGAGAGTAAGTGATTCCACAAAAACGCTTATCAGAATATTTCTGTTAGACCAGCCAGCCGCTTTCAAGATTCCAAACTCTTGCATTCTTTCTGTAACGCTCATTAACATAATAATCGCAATAGAAACGCCTCCAGCAACAGCTGCCACAGCAGAGATAACCAACAAAAAGGTTCTAAAAATGTCTAGTGTTTGATTAATATCACCTAATAAATCTTTTGAAATGGTGGTTTGGATTGGAGTGTCTGAATCTTTATATTTCTCGTTTATGTCATTTGCTACTCGTTCAACATCATTTGAGCTATCGGCGGTCACCCGTATGGCATTAATCATGTCAGTTGGAATACCAGTGACAGTCCTTACATCTTCTATGTTGCCAATAACTCCTCGATCATTTATTTCATTACCAGTTTCGAATACACCGACGACTTTAAATTTCTTAGTTAAAATATCATCTGATGTTTGCGGTGGACCAGATTGAGGAACGGCGGTAATTACAGGAACTATAATCACATCACCAATTTTCAAGCTGCCCCCTGCGCTTTCTGTTTGAGAAATAACTAACTTTCCCACAACCACTTCATATGGATTTTCAATTCCTCGACCAGTGATAATACTTGAAAGTGCTCCGCCCGATTCCTTATTTTGACTTAGATTAACACCTTGAAAGGGCGTTCCAATTGGGACAATTGATTTTAGAGCTTGTGTAGGGATAACAGTTGATACAATTGGCTGAACATTCTTTACGCCAGCTATTTGCTTGATGTCTGTTACCATTTTTTCAGAAATTGGAGAACCACCGCCAATAAAGCCACCAATAATAGGGGCGTCCTTAGAAGATATTAGGATATCTCCGGCGACTTTATTGAGAGTTGAATTGAGCTTTGCATCCATGCCTCCCGACAAGCTGAGTAGGACAGTCATCAGACCTGCGCCAAGAGCAGCTCCTAAAATGGCGAGAAACGTAATAGTCTTCCTCCTAAAAGCATTTGAGATAGAGAATTTTAACATGTAACGTAGTCCTTTCCTTTTAAACCAGTACTTATTTTCACGAATTACGGTCTTATCAGTCACACAGTTTTTTCTCTGTAAAAATGAGGCTAACTGTGTGACTAGAAAACCATTATACTATGAAAATGGCCAATGTTTTGTCTGCCAAGCATACACTGCATAAGCTACAATCACGATAACGACTACTGCAACTACAATCCATGATGTTGTTGTCATTGACTTTATCTCCTTTCTTTTCTTTATTTTTTATTCTAACGACAGATTATTCTAACGACAAAGCTGTGGTAATTTGACTTGCCATTACCCCAGGTTTAATTTCGCTTCCCAGCACGGAATGTTCTAACAAGAGGCCATCCATCATTCCTGTGAGCAATAATGTCAACAAACGCGGGCTGACTTTCTGAGTGACCTTTTTACGCAAGAATAGCTCTTTCATAAGTGGTTCTATTTGATCGGCAATTTTTTCTCTTAGCCCAACGACCAGTTCATTTATTGCTGAGTTATTTGGAGATAATTTGACCGTCATCACTTTAACGAGATTATTTTCTTTTAGGCCAAAGTTTAAATAGTTCTCAATTAGCCTATGTATCTTTTTATTGTATGTAGTCTCCGTTAAAGCTTCCTGGATTTCATTTCTTAAATCATTAAATACTTGCTCAATAACTTCCTTGTAGATTTCTTCCTTGCCAGTGAAATGATAGTATAGCGCCGCTTTAGTGACGTTCAGCTTCTTAGCGATATCTCTCATCGAAACTCCTAGGTAATTTTGTTCTGAGAAAAGGTGCCTAGCTGTGTCAATGGCAAATTGCCTGGTGTTATTGTAGGCATCTGTGTGTTGAGTCGCGACTGTTTTCATAAGTTAACTCCATTTTACTTACCGCTCGGTAAGTAAGTATAATTATAGTATATTCTGATGTATAAAGTGTTGTCAAGAAGCGAGTTTATTTGATTTCTGAATTGAGGCGTGCCAACAACTCTCTTTTCTGTCTGATTTTAGTAATATGCAGCTCTTGCCTCATTATTTATTTTTCCGCTATCTTCCAAAAATAATTAAATAAATTAGTGAACGTTTTAATAACATCCTTATTTTCTATAACTATTGCCCCCTTATCTTTATCATAAGAGCTTAATACTACAAATTTATTACCCAACGATATTTC
>JBASLU010000039.1:0-8670 GCA_049656505.1 Saccharimonadales bacterium (SeqCode)
GGTGACCACTTTAACAAAAAGAATGGCTGAAGAATTGTCATTTTATCTAGAAGATTTAGGAGTTAAAACTGCCTACATACATAGCGAGATAGATACTCTTGAAAGAGGCGATATATTAAAAGATTTAAGAAACGGCGTCTATGATGTTTTGGTTGGTATTAATTTATTGCGTGAAGGGCTTGATTTGCCGGAAGTTAATCTTGTAGCCATTATGGATGCCGATAGAGAAGGTTTTTTAAGGAGTGAGGGCGCCTTAATACAAACGAGCGGCAGAGCGGCGAGGAACGTGGACGGCAGAGTTATTATGTATGCTGATACTATAACTGGGTCAATGGATAGGGCGATTAAAGAGATGAACCGTCGACGCGATATCCAACTTAAGTATAATAAATCGCACAATATTATACCTAAGGGTATTGTAAGAGAAGTCGGAGAGGGATTGCGAGCAATAATACCTAAAAAAGAAACTAACACTTCCCTGCTTAATCTTTCGAAAATTCCGGTTGATGAGTATCCGGGATTGATAAGAGATTTAACTTCTCAGATGGATTTGGCAAGTGCTAATTTAGAATTTGAAAAAGCAGCCGAATTACGTGATCAAATTGACGAAATCAAAGATAAACTTTAATAACATCTTGAAAACACCATCATTCTTCGTAATTACTTGACCAAAATTTTGGATGTATCTATAATAACCCCATCATGTATAAGCTTAACGTAAATAAATTCAAATCTTCACTAAATAACAAATACCATCAACAATTAATTAAACGAACTGCTTTTACTATAGTAGAACTCCTGATTGTCATAGTCGTCATAGGTGTTCTCGCCGCCATTACCATAATTTCCTATTCTAACATAACTAATAAATCCAAAGAAGTCTCACTACAATCCGACCTAAGTGATTCCAAGACCAAACTTCAAATGTACTATTCAGATTATGGCTCTTATCCAACCGAAATGTCAGGACCAGATACTCAAGGTAAACTATGCCCGTCAGCTCCAACTGCAACTATTGACGATAACTATTGTCTTATACCAAGTTCAGGCAACGTCTTTGAATACTCAGGCACTGCCTCGACATTTTATTTAGAAAATACCAACTCTGGCATAACCTATCACATCGCTGAGAGTTTAACTCCAACTATTGGTGAGTATACACCACCACCTATCATCGACCCTAATTGGATAGCAGGTCTTGTCGGCACGCCCTTGGAGGGCAAGTGGGTTTATCATCAAGACCTTGCTTTAAGCGCTTGGGGTCCGTCTGATGTAATCTGTCCAACCGGTACGGGTGGCAGTCAGCCGTGCGAAGTTGGAATTGATCCTAATTATGCCACTTATCGCTCATTAGTAAGTCCCCAAACCTATCCATCTATCGACTTTAGCGCCTACCCAGCTCAAAATTCATGTAAAGCTATCGGTGGACGTTTAGGAACTATGACCGAAGTACTTGCTATATATAATGGAATGTCTTCATATGGAAATAATTTTAATCTTGTTAATAAACCTTATTGGTCGACAATTGAAAATAATAGCACTACAGCTGGAACTATTGTGTTTTTTTCAAGTGGCTCCGCAATGACATTTGGAAAAACTAATTTATATTCTGTTATATGTGTTAAAGATTAACTTAATTCAAATTAATATTAGTAGATTTATAGATGAGACAACTCTAAAGGCCGATGAAGTTCTTTATGAATCGGTCAATAAATTTTCTGATTTTAGCTTTGACAATCAACTTCAGTACAGCCATGTAATTAATTTTGGCACGCCATAAAATTACGAAATATTACATTCATCATATTGGCCGAACTAGTCGTGCTGGCGTAACTGGCTACGCTTATGCATTTGTTCGACACAAGACGATAAATAATCATTATAAAGAATTTAGAGCTAGATAAAATAACTAGCTCTATTTATTTATATAAACTTGTTTAGCTTTACGCTATAATGATTGTATGACACAAATCTCTCGTGATGATGTATTACGTCTTGCTCAATTATCTAGCTTGGAACTTAATGAAACAGAAATAGATAGTCTTCGAATAGATATCAGCAATATACTAGGTTACGTTGAAAAATTAAATGAGTTAAATACAGAGGGCGTTGAGCCGACTTATCAAGTTGCTAATCTAGACAATGTTTGGCGGCTTGATAAAGAAATAAACTATGGTGTTACAAGAGAAGAGATGATAGCAAGGGCGCCCGAATCGTCTGATAATCAAATAAAAGTACCGAAGGTTTTATAAATCACCATGACAATTAATGAAATTAAAAATCGTATCGAAGCTGGAGAGACGGCTCAAGCGATTGTTAAGGAAGCTATCGAAAGTCTAAAGAGCATTAGCGATTATAATGCGATTTTAAATATCCCTGAAGAAAGGGCTTTAAAAAGAGCAGAGGCAGTCGATAGCGGTGATATCCAAGGTAAGTTAGCTGGCGTACCATTTGTTGCAAAAGATAATTTTTTGACTTTAGGCTCTCCAACCACTGCTGCCAGCAAGATGCTCGAAAATTTTGACGCACCATTACAGGCGACTGCTATTGAAAAATTAGAAGATGAAGGAGCAATCTGTGTAGGCAAAACTAATCTTGATGCCTTTGCACACGGTGGGAGTACAGAAAACTCGGCTTTTGGTCCAACTAAAAACGCCTTTGACAAACAAAGAGTAGCTGGCGGCAGCAGTGGCGGTTCGGCTGTTGTAACAGCTTTGGATGTCGTGCCTTTTGCTCTTGGAAGTGATACCGGAGGCTCTATTCGCCAGCCCGCTAGCTATAACGGCGTACTTGGTATTAAGCCGACTTATGGTGCTATAAGTCGTTTTGGAGTAATCGCTATGGCAAGTAGTACTGACGTTGTTGGACTATTTGCAAAATCAGTCGAAGATATTGAATTAGTGATGGATATTATGTCCGGTCGCGACGATAAAGATATGACTACTTTTCCAGATTACTTTAAGATTGAAAATGAGGCTAAACCCAATCAAAGAGTCGGTCTTATAAATGAATCTATGTCGTCAGATGTTAATCGGGAAGTTTTAGATAAAGTTCATCAGTATGTGGAAAAACTTAAATCTAAGGGTCATATTGTTGAAAATGTTAGTCTTCCTATGTCTGAATATGCCTTAGCGATGTATTACATAATTGTCCCGGCCGAGCTTAGTAGTAATTTAGCTAGGTTTGACGGTGTGCGTTATGGTCATAGGGCAGATGACGCAAACAGTTTGTCAGAACTATATGGTAAAACACGAGATGAGGGCTTTGTAACCGAGAATAAGCGTCGAATCATGATAGGCAGTTACGTGCTTTCTAGTGGTTTTTTTGATGCTTACTATTTGAAAGCTCAAAAAGCTCGTACCTTACTAATTAATGAATTTAATGAGCTGTTTCGCAAATACGATTTATTAATCGGTCCAACTGCTCCGACTCCGGCTTTTAAATTAGGCGAAAATACGACCAATCCTGTTAAGATGTATCTTAATGACATTATGACAGTACCAGCCTCTCTAGCGGGCCTGCCTGCTATCAGTGTTCCAGCTGGCTTAAATACTGAAGGATTGCCTATAGGCGTACAGTTGATTGGTCCGCCTAAAAGTGATGCTCAAATTTTAGCTCTAGTTAAATCTATGGAAGGCGTTAATCTATGAATTATTCAATTTTCTTCTTACTCGTTGGTATTATAATTTTAGGTTTAATCTTAATTTCTTTTGTGTTTATATCATCTAATAAAAAAGGAATACATAAACTTGATGTAGAAAAATATCGCGTTAAATATCTTGAGATAGAAAATAATCTTAAAAAAGATGATGATTTGAGCTATCATATGACGATAATCAACGCTGATAAATTACTAGACCAAGCTTTAAAAGATATTGGTTTTTCAGGGTCAACAATGGCGGAAAGGCTTAAGAGTGCTAATTCAAAATTTAAGAATAACAATAAAGTTTGGAATGTACATAAACTAAGGAATCGCATCGTGCACGAACAGAATGTTGTTTTAACATACCGAGATTGTGAGATTGCTTTACTTAGTTTTAAGGAAGCGCTCAAAGACCTGGGAGCTATTTAGTATGTTGATAAGTGAAGATATTATCAAAAAATATGATTTAACGGTTGGTATAGAATGTCACGTTCAGCTCGCTACGAACACTAAACTGTTTAGCGGCGCTAATAATGACGAACGTGGTAAGTCGCCAAATAGTGTGGTAAGTCCAATAGATTATGCGTTTCCAGGTATGTTGCCTGTATTAAATTATAGAGCAATAGAACTTGCTATTTTAGCTGGCAAAGTCTTAAATAGTGACATTGCTCGAATCAGCCGATTTGATAGAAAGCACTATTTTTATCCTGATTTGCCAAAAGGTTATCAGATATCGCAAATGTATCAACCCATCATTGGTTCGGGCTATGTTGACGTTCCAATGGAAGACGGTTCTAGCTTTAAAGTGAGAATTAACCATGCTCATCTTGAAGAAGATGCTGGCAAGTTAACGCATGTCAGTAACCATAGTTTGGTTGATTTAAACAGAGCAGGCACGCCATTAATAGAGATTGTTTCTGAGCCTGATATCCACACACCAGCTCAAGCCAAAGCTTATGCGATGGAATTATATAAATTAATGACTTATGCTGGTGTTACAAGAGGTGATCTGTATCATGGTAATATGCGTTTTGATGTCAATGTTTCCATTGCGCCTATTGGATCAGAAACACTCGGAGTTAGGTCGGAGATGAAAAACCTTAATTCTTTCAAAAGCGTCGAGCGAGCGGTTGACTATGAGTTCAAGCGTCAAATAGAGATCTTGAAAAAAGGCGATAAAGTCATTCAAGAAACTCGTGGTTGGGATGAAAACAGACAGAGAACCTTTGCTCAACGCAGTAAAGAAAATGCTCAAGACTATAGATACATGCCCGATCCAGATATCCCCCCTGTCGTTTTAGGCAAAGAAGATATTCAAAAAATTCAATCCCAAATACCCAAATTACCATCTTTCTATAGAAATTGTTGGAAATCTATCGGCTTTAATGATACCGTCATTAACGCTTTATTGCTATCAAGAAATACTGCCGAATATGCACAAAATTTATTTGATAAATTAAATGATAACGATGAAAAAATAAGAATAGGACTTTGGATTTTGGATTTGTCGGGATTTCTGCCCGAAGAGAGTGGCGAAAATTATTATAATTGGAGCGATGAAATCCCGGTGTCCGATGATCAGTTCATAGAATTGTCTAATATGGTAAAAAATTATGAATTAAGCTCAACTGCCGCTAAAGAAATATTGTTTGAGATGATTGATAATGACGAAAGTCCAAGAAATATTGCGATTGAAAAAAATCTCATTCAAGTCAGTGACGAATCAAAACTTTTAGAAATAATTGATGAAGTCATTTCTGATCCAGCTTCAGAGCAAGCAATTATTGATTTAAAAAATGGCCAAGAAAAAGTAATCGGCTTTTTAGTAGGACAGGTGATGAGAAAATCTGGTGGCAAAGCTAATCCATCTAAAACCCAAGAGCTAATAAAAGAAAGGGTCTTTAAAAAATCATGAAACAACCAACCAAGGCTATTATTTGTGCAGCGGGACTTGGTACTAGATTTTTGCCTCAGACTAAAGCTATGCCCAAAGAAATGCTACCAATTGTTGATAAACCCGTAGTCCAGTTTATAGTCGAAGAGGCAGTTAAGGCTGGTGTAACTGAGGTTATTATTGTAACTGGTAGTACTAAACGCTCTATTGAGGATCATTTTGACAGAAGCGAAGGTCTTGAAATGGAGCTTCGCGAAAAAGGTAAAGATAATTTAGCTGATCAAATTAAATCTATAGCAGAAATGGCGAATTTTATCTATATCAGACAAAAAGGTTCACCGAAAGGTAATGCGCGACCAATTATTAACGCTCGGCACTTAATTGATGATGATGAGCCATTTTTTGTATTTTTTCCAGATGACTTTTTTAGATCTAAAATTGCTTGGCCGTTGCAACTTAAAGAAGTCTATAACCAAACTGGCAAATCAGTGATATCTCTAATTGAAGTAGACAAGAGAGATGCCGATAAATACGGAATGGCAATTATTGGTGAAAAAAAGTCGGATCGTGTATTTAAAATTGATGGTTTAGTAGAAAAACCCGGCGCAGAAAATACCCCTTCGACATTTGCTTCTGTTGGTAGCTATCTACTAACTCCTGATATTTTTCCAATTTTAGTCGAAGAGACAGTTGGTCATGGTGGAGAAATTGTTTTATCCGAAAATATTGATAAGCTTGCGAAACATAAGGATGTTTATGGATGTTTTATTGACGGATCTTGGTATGACACTGGCGATCAATTTAAATATATGCAGGCCATAGTTGATTTTGCCTTAGATAATCCTAAGTATGGCGAATCTTTTAAAAATTATCTGAAAAAGCGTGTAGAATAAAACTATAAGCATTTATTGCCTAAAAATGTTATTATATTAAATAGATTGCCGTTCGTTATTTAAAAAGAAAGGTACAATAATGAGTTCATCAGCAGAAATCTTAGTAATAATATTATCTATCTTTTTGGCATTTTTCTTAATTTTAGGAATTATATTAACGATTTATTTAATAGTTTTAACTCATCAGATTAGGAAAGTTACCAAATCAGCTGAACAAACCGTAGGTGATTTGGGGATCTTTGTATCTAATGTTTCAAAAATAGTTTCACCAGTTTTTGTGGCCGAAATGTTTAATCGTTTTATTAAAAAGGTTAAGACAGCTAAAAAAAATAAATCTAATAAAGAGGAGGAATAAATTATGTCTAAATCAAATGGTAAATTTGCTATAGGTGCTGTTTTTGGTGCTATAGCTGGGGCAGTTGCCGGTTTATTAGTGGCTCCTAAGAGTGGAAAAGAAACTAGGGAAGAAATAAAAAACAAATCCAAAGAGTTGCTTCAAGATGCTAACGTTACGATTGATGACGCGAAAGAAAGAGCTGCCGATGCTACTAAGGTTGTAAAATCTGAAGCATCAACACTAAAAAAACGAGTTGAAAATGCCGTCGATGGTGCTAAAAAAGGTTTTTCCAAGAAGTAATTAAATGGTTTAAATATCTAATTGGATGAAAAAAAATTCCAACAAAGTTAGTCAAGCCGAGGCCTTCTCTAGGCGTCAGCTTTTTGAAGAAATGTTTTATGATTTTTATCAAAATAGGCACAAGGTCTATTGGATGAATTTCGTTCGAGGTCTTTCATTCGGCTTTGGGGTTTTAATAGGTGGCACAGTAGTGGCAGCCGCAATAGTTTGGCTGCTTGGTCGTTTTGTAACAATCCCCTTAATAGGGGAATATATAAAGCAGATTATAGAAGTTATCCAAAAATAAATAATAATTCTAGTTGTTTTTACTACAGACAAACTAAGTACTAATCGTTTATACTATTTACATATATGGGGGTGAAATTAAAACCGTCTGATTTTGTGCATTTGCATAATCACACGCATCATAGTTTACTTGATGGTCTTACAAAGATACCAGATTTAGTTGATATGGTTAAAAAAATGGGCATGGAGGCGGTTGCCATTACTGATCATGGTACTATGTCTGGCAGTATTGAACTTTATAAGTCTGCTATCGAAGCAGGCGTGAAGCCGATTATTGGTTTAGAAGCTTATGTTGCAGCTCGTTCTAGATTTGATAGAGATCCTGCCAAGGATAAATTAAGATATCACATTACCTTACTAGCTATGAATAACCAAGGCTATCAAAATCTTATGAAACTTAGTTCGCTGGCCAATCTAGAGGGCATGTACTACAAGCCGAGGATAGACCATGATTTACTTAAGGAGTATAACGAGGGGATTATTGTTCTATCTGGCTGTGGTAGTAGCGAGTTAGGGGAGAGTCTGCGCAATGATCATTATGAACAAGCCAAAAATATTGCCGAGTGGTATAAATCTGTTTTTGGTGACAGATATTATCTCGAAATGCAAAATCATGATTGGGAAGAACAAAGAAAAATAAATAACTATTTAGCTAAACTTTCTGTCGATATTGGTGTGCCCCTAGTTATAAGTAACGACGGGCATTATTTATTAAAAGATGATCAAGATGCTCATGAAATTTTATTATGTATAGGAACGGGATCGTTTTTATCCGATGCTAATCGAATGAGCCTAAGTGAATTTGATTTGCATGTTACTGATCCATTAGAAATTATTGCTAAATGGGGCGATAAGTTTCCAGAAGCAATCTTAAATACCAAGAAAATTGCCGATAGGTGTAATGTGTCTCTTGATTTGGGCGGTATACTAATACCAACTTTTCCAACTCCAGATGGTCTATCCGAGAAAGAATATTTAGATAATCTTGTTTATCGTGGTCTAGCGTGGCGTTATGGCGGCATTAGTCGAGAGCAAGCTATGGGATTGAATTTAAAAAAAGCAAAAAAAATAATTCCTAAAATAGTTCTCGAAAGGGCCAACTATGAATTGAATGTCGTTGATAAAATGGGATTTGACGGCTATTTTCTAATTGTCCAAGATTTTATTAACTGGGGTAAGGATAGAGGTATAATTTTTGGTCCAGGCAGGGGTAGCGCGGCTGGCTCAATTATTGCTTATGCTCTTCGTATTACAGAACTTGATCCACTAAAATATAACTTGCTGTTTGAAAGATTTTTAAATCCAGACCGCATTAGCA
>JBASLU010000040.1:0-8084 GCA_049656505.1 Saccharimonadales bacterium (SeqCode)
TAGCCAATAGTTTTGATAAGCTAGCCATAGATTTAATATAACTTGGATGTTCAAAATCTAATTTTTCATGTATTTGTTCGGGAGTCATAGGTTGACCTTGTTTACGAATGACAGAAACTATGGAGTCTATTTTTTCCTTCATTTTTTTGACATCATCATATTCACTAATGCCAACACTTTGATAGTAGTAGTCGTTTTGATCAAGAACGGTTAAGTGCGGTGATAATGTAGCTATAAAAGCGACTCTAGATCGTTCAATTTGGCTGCTTGTTCTACCGACGATTAAATCAGTTAAATCTGATACCCTGGCAACTCTACCATTCTCGGATAATTCACGAATCAATACTTTTTCTAAACTAGGTATAACTGATATTTTTCCATTTTCAGCTGCCGTTTTCAATTTACTTAGTATAGATTTTTCTAATTGACGAACTCTTTCTCTTGTTATACCTAACAGATCTCCAATTTGTTCTAGAGTTTCTCGACGATCAAACAATCCGAAACGACGTGTAATAATTTCACGCTCACGATCTTGGTCAATAGCTTTCAAGATTTCGTTAACACTATTTTCAAGATTAATTTTCGGTTCTTTGGTTGTGGATTCATTCATAAAAATAAGTCTTTCTTTATAGCCCGCCACGATTTTTATTATAAACAGTACCTTAATTATATAACATAATTTATACAATGTCAAATATTTTATGTACTACACTCATTATATCATTAAATGGACATAAATTGTAGATAATGTTATTAAAGCTTATTTTTGTGATTTTCTTTTTTTGACAAAACGAGATTTTTTAATTGGAGCGTTATCGAGCATTTCTTTAGCTTGATTATGTGTTATTGTTTTTGGATCAGTGTCTTTGTTAATTTTGACATTTTTGGTCCCATTAGTGATATAAGGTCCAAATCTACCGTTTAAGACTTTTATACCGTCACCAAAATCAGCTATATTTTTTTCGGCTTCGGTCTTTATTTTTGCCTCATAAAGCTCCAAGGCTTCCTCTAAGGTAATCGTATGTGGATCAAGCGGTTTAATACTAACAAACATCTTCCCTATCTGTATATAAGGTCCAAATCGTCCTATATTGGCTTTTATTACCTCGCCATCTTTGGTTTTGCCAACTTCGCGCGGCAAATTAAATGCTTTTATAGCCTCTTCTAGGGTTACGCTTTCAATTTTTTTGCCATCTGGCATAGGCGCAAATTGTGGTTTATCGTTTTCTTGATCACTTAAACCAAGTTGTAGCATGGGCCCATATCTACCGAAACGAGCTAGTATTACTTTTCCAGTCTTTGGATCGGTCCCAATTTCTCGAGATTGAGCTACTTTACTTCTATCTATGTCTTTTGACTCTTCTATTAATTTATGAAAAGGTTTATAGAATTCATCTAACATTATATTTCTAGCTAATGAACCAGTTGCGATTTTATCAAAGCCCTCTTCCACATGGGCGGTAAAGCCATAATCAACAATTTTGTTAAAGTGGTTTATTAAAAAGTCGCTCAAAACTTCACCTATTGGAGTCGGAATCAATTTACCCTTATTGGAGCCAACTTTTTCTTCTATTACCTCACGGCTTATTTTTTTACCCATTAAGTTTAAAACAACTAATTTTCGTACTTCACCCTCATCCGTTCCTTTAGTTGCGTAACCACGAACTTGGATAGTATTGAGGATAGTGGCGTAAGTTGATGGTCTGCCAATCCCTAATTCTTCTAATTTTTTTACCAAGCTACCCTCGCTATACCTAGCTGGAGCTCGATCAAAGACTTGTTTAGCCGTGGCGCGATTTAACAATAAGCTATCACCAACTTTTAGAATCGGAAGTTTATCAGATTCTTTCTTCGAACCATAAGCTCTCAAAAAACCATCGAAGGTAACTACCTCTCCTTTAGCTTCAAATTCTAACCCATATTGAGCGTTTTCTATTAAAATGTTGGTCTTTTCTAATTCAGCTGATGCCATTTGACTAGCTAAAGTTCTTCGCCTAATTAAATCATATAATTTTTGATCATATTCATTATTGCTAACATACTCTTTTGATATATCGGTCGGTCTAATAGCCTCATGGGCTTCTTGAGCATTGGCGCTTTTGGTCTTGAAATTCCTAATATTACAATATTTATCACCGTATTCTTTTTTTATAAAATTAGCTATTGAGGCCAAAGATTGCTTGCTTAAATTAACCGAATCCGTTCGCATGTAGGTTATCTTTCCCTCTTGATATAATCTTTGGGCGCTAGCCATTGTTGCTTTTGCGCTAAAACCTAATCTACTATTCGCATCTTGTTGTAATGTACTAGTTGTGAAAGGAGCCATCGGATTTCTTTTGCCAGGACTGGTCGTGTAATTTTTGACAGTAAAATCTGAGTCAATTAGATTTTCTAGTATTTTTTTTGCTTCTAGTTCGGTTTCTATTTTTTTTGTTAGCTCTGCCGTAATCTCTTCTTTTGGTAGATGGAGAAAACTAGCTGAAATTTTAAATTTTGGTTGGCTAACAAATTTTTCTATCTCTCTTTCTCTTTCAACCAACAATCGAACAGCTGGAGATTGAACTCGACCAGCGGACTTCCCGCCAGGAACTTTTCTCCATACAACTGGAGAAAGTTCAAATCCGACTAATCTATCCATAATTTGTCTAGCTTGTTGAGCTTTGACTAAATTAATATCAACTTCACGAGGGTTTTTAATTGCCTGAGTAATTGCGTCTTTCGTGATTTCATGAAAAACGATACGTTTAGTAGTTTTTGGGTTGAGTTTTAGAACTTCCATTAAGTGCCAAGCAATAGCTTCACCCTCTCGATCTTCATCGGTGGCTAGCCAAATAGTTTCTGCTATTTTTGCAGCTTTTTTAATGTTGTTTATAATTTTCTTTTTATCTTCGTCAATTTCATAGATAGTTTCATAACCATTTTCAGTGTCAATTGGAGGTTTCTTATCAATAGCTTTCTTAGCAATACTTCGAATATGTCCAACACTAGATAGAACCATGTAATCATCACCTAGATATTTACTGATGGTCTTGGCTTTGGCTGGAGATTCTACTATTACTAAATTTTTACTCATAAACTATTTAATTTAAATACAAAGACACATACTACGCAAATAAGTTTGCTTTGTAAACCCCCTTCACTTTAATATCCAGCGATTTCCACCTATTGGCTTTATTATTCCTAAAATCTCCATTTCTGTCATATTTTGTAAGAAATCACCAATTTCACAGTCGATTAGACTTTTTAACTCATCCCCGTCCCTTATCCCTGATTCAATAAGTTGGATTATTTTTTCTTGGATTCTATTATTACCTAACGGCAAGTTTATGGTAGGAATTTCTAGCTGTGGGTAGGCGTTTTCTATAATATCTTCATAAGATGTCACTAAGGTTGCGCCCTGTTTAATTAAATTATTACAGCCAACTGACAAAGGACTAGTTATATTACCTGGAACCGCAAAGATTTCTTTTCCCTGATTTAAGGCGTGGGAAACGGTAGACAATGTGCCGCTGCGCACTGCGGCTTCCGTGACTAAGACTGCATCCGATAAACCGCTCACTATTCTATTTCTCTCTAAGAATCTATAATCTCGTGGTTCGACACCTGGTTCATATTCGCTAACTATCGCTCCCCCTTTCTCTATTATCAGATTTGCTAACTGTTTATTACTGGCTGGATATATTTTATCTAGACCACTAGCTAAAATTGCGATTGTTATACCACCAGCGTCAATCGCCGCTCTGTGAGCAATACTATCTATACCTAAAGCTAACCCACTTATAATAATAATGCCTCGCTTGGCTAAGTCATAGGCAAATCGATAAGTTATTTCTTTGCCATAGCTAGTTGGTTTTCTTGATCCAACAATTGCAATAACTGGTGGTCTATCTGTTGGAAATTTTCCAATAAAATATAATCTTTCTGGTTTTTTATCAATATTTTCTATAATCTTAAGAAAATTATTGCTTTGAGGTGATATTTTATTGATTTTCATAGAAATTGTTTTAAAAAGTATTGACATAAAGTCAAATAAGTGCTAATATCATGGACGATTGGTTATTATCCTATCACAGGGTTAGCCAAACGCACCTTATACCCCTATTCTAACTTATGTTAGATTACATGCAAGGTTTTTTTAAGGTAGAATACCCTCCATCCTTAAGAATAACGCTCAATTTGTTTGAAAACGAAGTCTTTGCATGTATACTAACCCCTTTAACCAGCAGGCGTCTGCGAGATGTTTTTTCGAGATCTTGCCTAGCTAGTACCCCATGGGTGGGTTAAAGGGTAAAATAGCGCCCTCAGCGATGCCCACCCTTGCTGTGGGCGCTTTTTTATTGAAATTATTTTTATTCTATGTAATATAGAATCACACACAAACGTGTGAGAGATGGATTAACAAGGGGGCGCGCACATGGATATTATGGACGCACTAGTCTTTACTGGCTACGTGTTCTTGACTCTGCTGGTCGTGTGCGCCATCGCTGTTGTCGGCGCTGTCTTGATCCTCGCTAAGTGTCAAGCCGACTGGGATCGGTACTACGAGGAGAACGAGGGGCTGGGCGACATATAACCGATACTCGGCGCAACCTATTTCGTCTCGGGTGTGGTGGGTGATGAGCTTTGCTCTCACCCATCACACCATCTGTCAAACGTTAATAATTGTTTACAAAATAATATATTTATGCTATAATATAGAGCAATCGTGGTGCTCTAAGTGCCTCGATCGCAGCTGAGCAAGTAGCCTTGTCGTAGCAGTATACGAAACAGGAGGTTATCATGAGCTTTGAAACGCTTTTGCGGGGTGTGGTGGCGATGGTCACCATATTCACATTCTTGTGGTACTCGTGGGAGCTCTCGGTGAAACACTCTCGTGGGCATGCATTTCCGCGAGTAGCATTGAGCTTTGGCTCAATGTTCATCTGTATCGCTACACTGGGCTACATCGTAGCTCCGGCGATAGATGACTATCTGGTGGAAATGTTCATGGAGTTCTTTCTCGTCATCGGAGCTGTTGTGTTTGGACTCGGCGTACTGTCGCTTCCGATTGTCAAACTGCGACAGCGCCGGCGCGATATGCAATAGCTATCGCGCTTCGACAGCTTCAGCTGCGAGCGGATGCGGCAGGTTTAAGTGATTTTCCTTCGGGATTATCCTACTTGCCGCATCCGCAAGGTTTTAACTCTCAAGTATAACTTTGAGAGATTTTTTATTTTAATCGATATTTTTATAGCTAGTAATGACTAATTTTTCGTCACAAAATTGTTTAATCAAATCAATAACCTTAAGTATTAGAGACTCTTTTATATATTTTGATTCTTTTGCGTTAAATTTAGATAGTACAAAATCAGCATCATCAACTTTATTTCGTAAGCTATTATCTATACCAATTCTTATGCGCGGATAATCTTTACCAATATGTTCATTAATTGACTTAACGCCATTATTGCCACCATCGCTACCCTTGTCGCGGACTCTAATAGAGCCAAACGGCAAATTTAAATCATCATGTATTACTATTAGATCTCTTTCGGTTTTAATTTTATAAAAATCGATAATTTTTCTCAAAAGTAAGCCAGTTTCATTATAGTAAGTGTTGGGTTTTACCAATAATATTTTTTCATTATCTATGTTTAACTCAGATATAAAGGCATTAAATTTATCTTTTTTAATCCATTTAATTTTTGATTCTTCAGCTAATTCATTCAGAATAGAAAATCCAATATTGTGACGAGTCGATGAATATTCGGGTTCAGGGTTTCCTTGAGCGAATATTAATTTCATATCTATTTACCTTCTTTGTCGTTTTTTTTCTGTTTTTCGTCACGAAAACTAAACTTTATCGGTGTTCCAGTGTAGTCATAGACTTCTCTTAATTGCTTTTCGAGATACCGTTTATAGCTCCAGTGTAAGTATTTTAAGTGTGATCCATAAATAACAAACCAAGGCGGATTGTTATCTGTCTGCACTATGTATCTTAATTTTGGGTGAGTGTTTTTAAGACCGGCTGGCGGATGCGCTTGAACGCTTTTTTGTAATAAATCATTCAAAACACGAGTTTTTGTCTCTTGTTTGCGTCTTTCATCTATCTCTATAGCTAAATCGAATAATTTTGTTACATTTTGCCCAGTGACACTACTGGTGAATATCAAAGGCGCCCAAGGTACAAAGTCAAATGTCGAAGATATTTTTGCTGCCAAATTGTCCCTCGTATAAGCATCTTTATCGTTGACATTGTCCCATTTTGTGACGACTATCACTAAACCTTTCCCCGCCTCGCTAATCATACCTGCTATACGTTGGTCTAACTGAGTATTTAACTCATTGACATCCATCAAAAAGAAACAAATATCTGATTCTTCTATAGCCCGTAAGGTCCTCAAGACACTAAACTTTTCAATACCTACTTCTTGTTTGCCAGGTTTTCTCATTCCAGCGGTGTCTAGTAGCTCTATATTTCGATTACCATATTTGACTACTACCCTATTAATATCTCTTGTGGTGCCAGCTAGATTAGCAACTATAGCCTGTTGCTTACCGGCTAAGGAATTGAAAAGATTACTTTTTCCAACATTAGGGCGTCCAATCAGGGCAATTTTGAGATAGTTTTCATTTGTTTTAATATCTTTCTTTGGTATATTTTGAATAATCGTCTCGAGAATTTCTACGATACCTTTATTATGTTCAGCGCTTGCTCTTATGATTTGTTTAATACCCAACCGCTTAAACTCTTCATTGTCGAGGCTATTTTTTAAATCGATTTTATTTACTATCAAGGAAACTGGTTTTTTGCTACGAAGAGCTTTCTTGGCGACGAACTTATCTTGATCACTCGGATAATTGGAACCATCTACGACAACTAGGATCATGTCGGCGACTTCAGCTGCTTCACTTATTTGTTCTTGAATTGAAGCTTCAAATTCATCATTGGGGTCTTTCAAGCCGGCTGTATCGACTAACCAAAAGGCATGTTCTTTATACTCAACTTTCCCCGTAACATTATCGCGAGTTGTGCCTGCTTCTTGAGCAACAATAGCCTGTTTAGATTTTACTAAACGATTAAAAAGCGAACTTTTGCCAACGTTCGCTTGACCAATTATTGCAACTGTAGGTAATTTTAAAGCCATAATATTAGAGCTATTATAACACTAAATCTATATCTTTATTTCGATTAATTCACCTGGCTTTATATCACCTAATGCATAATTTCCAAAATTTGTTCGTTTCAATCTTGTTACTTCGTAGCCAAGTACTCTAAATGTCCGACGGATTTGTCTATTGCGCCCTTCATGCATGGTAACTATCCATTTTTTTCGGCTATTTTCATCTAATTTCTCTAGAATTAATTGGCTAACTCCGTCTTCCAGGTTTATACCGTAGTCATTAATCATTTGTTGGTGTAAGGGTTCTAAATCTTTATTGAGCCAAACTTCGTATTTTTTTATCTTATAAAATTTTGGGTGTGTCATTTTAAAACTGAAATCACCGTCATTAGTTAAAATAATTAGACCGCTACTGTTTTTATCAAGTCTACCAACAGTTTTCAAATCTTGGAACTTTTTTGGTAGAAGACTGTAAATGGTTGGGTTTTGTCCCTGTTGTTTTTTAGAACAAACGTAACCAACCGGTTTATTTAGCAATATATATTCAAATTTAGTAGTTCGATCAATTTTTTTGTCATCAACAAAAATATTATCTGTTTTATTGACTTTATCACCCAATGTAGCGGTGTTGTTATTTATCTTTATTCTACCGCTTTTTATTAGATCGTCGGCTTCGCGACGAGATATGCCTAAATAAACGGCTAATTCTTTGTTTATTCTAACCAAATCAGGATTAATATGTTTTGACATAGAAATAGTATATCAAAATCATTAGACTTGAGGGTTTTGAGGCGGAGTGTTATTAGAACTGTTATTTAGTTCCTGATTGATTAAACTTGATATGTCTGGCTTATCTTCAATAGAATTTAAGGGATTAATAATACGTTCTCCAAGTGAGGAGTGAGGTGCTGCGGTTGAAAATGGTGCTGTTGGCTGAGGTAAGGTCGATTCTTGAGGGACTGATGTTGGCGTCGGTGCTGG
>JBASLU010000041.1:0-22691 GCA_049656505.1 Saccharimonadales bacterium (SeqCode)
ATATTAAACTTTCTAATAATAATCCCGAAGCGGTTCGACAGATTGCCCTGGCAGAGATACCAGAGATGGTCTATAACAGCAATGCTATAGAAAATTCCACATTAACTTTGAAGGACACAGAGGATATATTGCTCCGGGACGCAATCAAAAAAGACCACAATATCCGCGAGATATACGAAGCAAAGAATCTAGCTAATATAACCGAGATTCTATTAGATAAGCCCAATGAATTACTCACTGTTGATCTAATTTTGAATCTTCATAAAAAGCTCTTAACTGGTATTAAAGACGATTGGGCTGGTCGCTTTCGTAGCGGCAAAGAATGGGTTCGTATAGGTACTCATGTTGGCGCTAATCCAGATTTTGTGGAAAAACTTGTCAAAGAATTAGTGGCGGATTACAGTAATCAAGATAATCGTTACTTTTTAGATAATATTGCATATTTTCATACTGAGTTTGAGAATATCCACCCATTTAATGATGGTAACGGACGACTAGGCCGTATATTAATTAACCAGCAATTGATGGCGCTAGGATTCCCACCTGTGATTATCCAAAACAAAAGTAAGGGGACCAGTTATTATCCAGTTTTTGATTCGTATATTACTACTGGAAAATTTGATGATTTTACAGAATTACTTGCTAGCTTATTAATTGAGTCATTATATAAACGTAATACATTATTATCGGCTTCAAAGATAATAACAGTATCTGCTTGGGCAAAAGCGAATAGGGTTGCTGGGAATGTTGCTATAAATAAGGCGATTCGTGGAACTATTCCGGCCTTTCGTATGCGTGGAAAGTGGATGATAGCTATGGATTTTCAAGAAAAACAACTATAACTTAACTATACATTTATTAAGCTGCAGCGAACAGTTAAATAGGTGGTAATTTTTGTTTATTCGAGTCCAGCCGCGCCGGAGCCAAAATTCTTATGCTTTAAAACCTCTTTTGAGGTTTTTTGTTATACTAAATTTATGAATAAAAAAACATCAATAATTATTATTGCTATAGTCATAGTTGTAATATCGATAATATTAGTATTTTCTTTTGCACAAAGAACTACATATTACACGTATTTTAATGGCACAAGGGGCTATCCTATTCAGGATTGTAAATGTAGCGGCTTAAAAATATTTGATTGGTGTTGGGGAGAATTGACCGACTGTGTTTACATGGATTAATTAAAATTGCGCAGTACGTCTACTAGAGGGAGCCAGATTGAGCAGGTAAAAAGCAGACCGGGTTCCACGACTAGGTGAATAATATAGTATAATTTAAGATATACTTTATGAAAAAAAATATTGTAAAAAAAATTTCAGCCGGTGGCGTAGTCTATCATAAAGATAAATATCTTGTCATCAAATGGGGATCTGAAAAAACCACAGAACTTCCAAAGGGTACGATTGAACTAGGTGAAAATCCCGAGCAGGCTTGCATCCGAGAGCTTAAGGAAGAAACCGGATATAATGTTAAGGTTATTGCTCCACTCACTGTAAGCAATTTTACATTTGATTGGCACGACGGGAGAACTATCGAAAAAACGGTACACTATTTTCTATTAGAGCTTGCAGATGAACTTGAGTCTGTCGCTAATCGTGAAGATAATGAGGATTTTGAAAATGCATGGCTTAGCGCCAAAGAGGCATATGTGGCATTGAGTTTTGACGACATGAAAGCTGCATTAAAAAAGGCAATTGAGATTATAGAAGGTCCTAAAAAATAGCCAATGAATAATTTGACAAACACTATATCTAAGCTAGTATAGGGTGAGTCGCAAATCCGATGGTAGTATTTAGTGCCGATTCGAGTCCAGCCACCGTAGCCAATTTGAACTTTTGGTCGCAAAGACCAACGCCGAGAAAGGCTTCAACAGATTGAGTTGAAGCCTTTTTTGGTCTATTTTGGCGTTCGCAAGTAAAGCCTTCAAGATTTTGTTCTTTTGGACGGATTGCGAACTTTGGAAGACGCTTCGGGCGTTTTGAGCTAATTCTACAGATACTCAGCAGTTATGGTGAACGGGGTATCGTTGTTGGTGTATCCAACGAGCAACGAGCTTATATTCTAATTCTTTTTCTGAAGATATTTTTTGTTATTATAAAGTCAAGAAGTCCTTGTTAATAAAAATATAAATTCTATACTCCTATCTGAAAGGAGTATTTTTTTATGAAATTTAAAATTGCTGTTGTCCAGTTTGATTCACAAATACACGAACCGAAACAAAACCTAATTAAAGCAGAGAGGTTCATCAAGGAGGCATCTGAAAAAGGTGCGGGTGTTATTATATTCCCCGAAGATTTTATAACCGCACCTATTTGGAACAAGCTAGATTTAATTGACCGTAATTTTACCTATCGAGATATGTTCATACGGTTTGCTAAAGAATATAAGATTGATATTATAACTGGCTCTTTCCTCGAAGAAAACAAAACTGGCGACTACAATACCAGTTATTACATTGATTTTAAGGGCAGAGTGAAGGCAAGATATCAAAAGAACAACCTCTGGCTAACTGAAAGGAATTATATCACCTCTGGTAATGAAGTCTCGGTTTTCAACACAAGATTTGGCAAGGCGGGGATTGTTATTTGTTGGGACTTGGCATTTCCAGAGATGTTTAGAAGGATGGTCTCAAAAGGTGTGAAAATTGTTTACTGTCCAAGTTGGTGGGGATATAAAGACACGAAGATAGCATTAAAGTATGACTTGAATGCCGAGCCAAAATTTGTTAAAGCATTGTGCCAAGCAAGAGCGATGGAGAATGGGATTATTTTGGTTTATTGTAACAGTGCGGGAGAGATAACTGTTGATAATTATCACAATGAACTCCTTGGCTGTTCCCAGGTAGCAGTTCCCTTTAAGGGAGTTCAAAAAATCTTAGACCACAATAAGGAAGAGATGTTCATAGAAGAGGTTGATACCCAGATAGTCAAAGATCACGAAAAAGGTTATAAAATAAAAAGAGATTTAAAGAATAGGTTTTAAATCCGGGATATAAATATCCTTCCTAAATTGAGCACAGACCGTTCTAACGTCGTCCACTAGTGGGAGGAGTCAGACCGAGTATATCGCGCGCAGTTCCATAACCCGCAGCCAATCTATTAGCGTGATTTGAGAAGTTACAGATAAGATTGACTAGAGCGATTACTTAAAAAGTAAAAAATATGTCGAAATGATGCTTGTATTTTAATTAAGAAGTTCTTTTTTACTGGGAATGTTATAGTTAATATATGAACGACATGCACAATCACGTTAATGCTGAACTACATCAAGGCCATAATAAACAAATAGCCAAAGACAAGCATGATGGTCATTCGATTGCCATGTTTCGTGATAAATTTTGGCTAACGCTAATCTTGACTATACCTGTGATAGTTTATTCATCAATGATTCAGGATTGGTTACGATTTTCGCCGCCAACATTTGCAGGTTCACAATATATTCCGTTTATATTCAGTACTGGCATCTTCTTTTATGGCGGGTGGGTGTTTATTGTGGGAGCCTGGAGGGAACTGAAGACTAAACTACCAGGCATGATGACATTAATCAGTTTGGCTATTATTACAGCGTATGTTTACAGTGTCGCAACGCAATTCTTTATAGAGGGTGATGGTTTCTTCTGGGAATTAGCAACTTTAGTAACTATCATGTTATTAGGACACTGGCTTGAAATGGCGTCTGTGAGCAGGGCAGAAAGTGCTTTGGATGCCATTCGACAATTATTACCGGATAAAGCGGAAAAAATAGTGGACGGCAAGCCGCGGCAAGTGTTGGTTAGCGACTTAAAAATTGGCGATTTAATATTAGTTCGCCCAGGCACAAGTATTCCTGTGGATGGCGTCATTGTTGATGGTATATCATCTGTGAATGAGGCGGCTATCACTGGCGAGAGCAAACCGACGAGTAAAACTATTGGTGACGAAGTAATCGCCGGGACTATTAATCAAGATGGGGCGCTGACTGTAAAGATAACCAAACTAGGTGACGATACAGCACTGGCGGGTATCATGCGGTTAGTGGCCGAGGCGCAATCATCAAAATCAAACGTGCAAATACTGGCTGATAAAGCTGCTTTTGTGTTGACGATTGTCGCTATAATTACATCTGCAATTACTTTTTTGTTTTGGGTATTTGCAAAAGATTCTAGTTTCGCGCTTGAAAGATCTGTTACGGTTCTGATTATTGCATGTCCGCATGCGCTTGGCTTGGCCATTCCGTTGGTTGTTGCTATTTCGACCACGCTTTCTGCCCGCAATGGGTTATTAATTCGTAATCGATTAGCGTTAGAATCTGCTCGTAAGCTGAATATTGTTCTATTTGATAAAACAGGAACATTAACTAAAGGAGAGCACGGTGTCACTGATGTTTGGACGGTTGGTAAGTATAAAAAGGACGACATCGTGCAGCTAATCGCTAGTCTTGAACGAAACAGTGAGCATATTATTGGTCGTGGAATTGTCAAATACGCGCAAGCTAAAAGGATTAAATTGGATAAAGTTGATAACTTTTCTGCTTTGCCAGGATTAGGTGTTAAAGGAGTGTTGCGTGGGCGTACTTATGTCGCCGCTAGTTATCGTTATGTCCAAGAAAATAATTTGGCTGTACCAGCTAGCATTGGAAACGCTATTAAACAGGCCGCCAAAGACGGCAAAACCGAAGTCTATCTGATATTTAACAACCAAGTTATTGGCGCTTTGGCATTAGCAGATATCATACGGGATGAAGCAAAATCTACAGTAGACGCGCTAAAAGCATTTGGCATACAAACAGCCATGATAACAGGAGACAGTAAAGACGTTGCGAGCTATGTTGCCAAGCAGCTCGACTTGGAGCAATTTTTTGCTGAAGTAAGACCCGAGGATAAGGCTAACAAAGTTAAGCAATTGCAAAGCCAGGGTCTAAAAGTAGCTATGGTTGGTGACGGTATCAATGATGCGCCAGCACTGACGCAGGCCGACATAGGTATAGCCATTGGTGCCGGTACGGATGTTGCTATCAAGTCGGCCGATATTATTCTAATAAAAAGCGATCCGCGCGACGTAGTTAAAGTTATAAAACTGTCTAAAGAGACATATCATAAGATGGTTCAAAACCTTGTCTGGGCAACTGGTTATAATATTTTTACAATTCCGTTAGCCGCTGGTGTTTTGTATAGCTACGGTATTGTGTTATCGCCCGCTGTCGGTGCTGTTTTTATGTCGACATCTACAATTGTGGTTGCTCTTAACGCACAATTATTAAGACGGTTAAAATTACATTTCTAACTTAACTATTATCCATTCAGATTGACGTGTTTTAAACTAATTGATTCATTAAGTAAGTTAACATAGAGTGAGTCGTAAATTAGACGATGATATGTGCTGGTTCGATTTGCTAAATAGCGGATAGTTAGCCAATTTGTAAACACTACACAAACTGATCGATACCATATAGGTTAGTTGGTTTGTCCTACCACAATTAATTTAACTAGCGGAGACTTTTGTGTAATTCTCATGTAATTATTTGTAGCTCGTTCAAAGACTATCAACGGTCTGATATGGAAAATGGTAGAAAAATATCTTTATAAAGTTTATAAAACCGAAGAGGGTAGATTTAGACTTGTAAAATACTCATCTTAATCTAAAGCTATAATCACAACTTAAAAAATTTCATATTATGACATATTTTTAACTTTGCGAGGTTTAACCTTGCAAAACAGGGGTGATGTCATTTTAAAAAGGTTAAACCTTGCAAAAGATTTAATATTGTGCGCGATGCGACAAGTAGCTTAAACAAAAGTTAATGCGACGCCGGATTTACCGGCTCGACCTGTCCTACCGATGCGATGAATATAGTCGTCGTAAACTTTTGGCGGATCAAAATTAATAACGTGGCTAACGTCAGGAATATCCAAACCACGAGCTGCTACATCAGTTGCTACTAATACACTAACACTATTGTTTTTGAAATTTCTTAGAGCTCGCTCGCGTTGCGACTGTGATTTATTACCATGAATTGCTTCAGATGGGATGCCTTGATTGGTGAGACTATCTGCTAATCTTTGCACGCCAAATTTAGTTTCACCAAAAATTAGAACTTTATTAAATTCAGGTTTTAACAAAAGCTCGGTTAAGATACTCATTTTATGACTTTTATCTTGCGCGTGAATAATGTCTTGTTCAATATGCTCATTAGTGGCATTTTTAACTACCGATATAGTTACTGGATTATTCATAAATTCTTCCACGATATTTTTAACATTAGCCGTCATGGTTGCGCTATAGCATAGTGTTTGCCTGTCTTTTGTAATTTCAGCTTCAATACTACGAATATCACGTTCAAATCCCATATCGCACATCCTATCAGCCTCGTCTAGAACAAAAGTGTTGACGTTCGATAAGCGTAAGACGCGTCTATTAATTAAATCTTTAACACGGCCAGGTGTGCCGACAACTAGATGCGGGCCACGCTTTATTTGTTGAATTTGTTTTGCAATATTAGCTCCGCCTACTACGAGAGTAGAGTATAATTTTTGACCAGCTGAAAATTTGCGAAACTCATCATCAATCTGTTGAGCTAATTCACGAGTTGGTGCGAGGATTAATACACTTACGAAGTTTCTATTTGCTGATAATTTATCAATAATTGGCAACAGAAAGGCCGCAGTTTTACCTGTACCAGTATTGGCTAGCCCAATAATGTCACGACCGTTAATCGCTGGTTGAATACACTTGTCTTGAATTTCTGATGGTGTATTAAACCCCATATATTCTAAACTAGACAGTGTTTGTCTGTTAAGACCGAAGTCTTGGAAACTATTTTCTGGCACATAAGGAATATCTGCTATTTTTTCTATAGCCTTATTAACATATCGACTAGGGTTAATATTAGAGGGTCTTTTGTTGTTGTAGCGGTTTTTGGCCGCAGAATAATTACGGCGGTTACCGCCATTTCTAAATTGTTTTTGCATGATTGCCTTTCTTGACGTTTTTGCGATGAACGGCAAGAAAATTAATCAATACGAGCATTCATCCAGTAGACTATATGTCTATCACTTAGTATAATTCTAACATAAAACATATTTTATTGCAATCATCTAAAAAGATTTTACTTTAGATCTTTAGTTTCTACTAGGCCGTCGTGCCGCTTGTCGTTAAATATAATAGTTGGAATTTTTATAGTTTTTATTTCTTTATCAACAGTATTTTTATTTTTGCTGATAATATCAACAACTTTTTTACTATTCGCATCTTTTTCAATTGCTTTAATTTGTTCTTGACTATAACCTATATCTTTAAGCCAACTTTGTAATAATTCCACCGTCTGGTTTTCATCAAAATTAATATTGAGCCGAATTTGATAACTTACATCTGAGCTATCCTTCCAAGTATATATACGTTCTAATATTTGCCAATCGGCTGGCGTATTTATGTTCGACAATGAATTTAATTTAATTGCTTCCAAATATTTTGCAACGGTATATGAATTTTTAAACTGGTATTCATTTGAAGACGGTTTTTTAATAGGATAGACGATATAAGTAAGATTATATTTATTTTCGAAACCGACTTGTTTAATGTTTCTAAATAATTGTGCGCAAACGATACAACCTGGATCGATTATTTCTAAGGCAGTTGGTTTCGATTTGTCGTATTTGTTATAGTAAGTTGCATTCTCTGGAAGATAATCATTTGCTTCCCATTTTTGTAGTCTCGTCGGTATATTAACCACGGTATTACTTAAATCGTTAGCTTTATTGACAAACCATTCCCAGGGTTTACCCTTCATAGTTAAGGTCCAGAAACCTTCTTTACTTGAGCTAATTGAACAAGACTCAGAGCCTAAACTACAAGAAGATGCGTTTGATGGTGTGCAAGTTCCCCAAACGAATAAATTCAAACCGCTCTCGGCAACAACCAGAATACTCCAGATAGTTAGAATGACCAATGCAAAAGAGGCTATTTCTATTCCTATATCCGCTGCTTTCACTAACTTAGGGGTTCTTTTGGCAACATGGCTTAATAGACTATTTTTTGCCTCCTCTTTAAATGAACTGTCGCATGGCCTAAGGGTTATTCGACGAGCTGTGCAGCCCCAAGCTTTGGCTGCCAGTTTTCTGTAACGGGCAGAAAAAATACTGATAAACGCAAGAACTATAAAGGCTGCGATACAAAACATATATTTAAGCTTCCGTAATTCGTTTTATAGTCTGGATAACCTTTTCGATATCCGACTCAGTATTATGTAAACCAATCGACAATCTCAACATTGGTGGAAGTTTCTTTTTCTCTAATAAATAATAATGGCAGCAGAAGTAACCGCTTCTAGCCATAATACCTTGTGCTGATAAAAATGTAGCTAGGCGATGTGAGTCGATGTTTGGAGTATAAAAAGAGATTACAGTAGAAGGCTCTTTATTCAATATAACTAGATCTTTTATATTAGATAACCCATCGAACATTTTTTTAGAAAGTCTATTTAAATATTGGTTTTTATCAATACCATTAAGTTTTACCGTTTTTAGCCAATGGATGGCTGCGTTGAGGCTGATAATTTCAGCATATGGTAATAATCCAGGTTCAAGCCAAACGGACATATTTTCGGACCATAGTTGATAGGACTTTTCTTGAACACTAGAAACCATACCACCACCAACAAAAGTAATGTCGAGTGTTTTTAATAAATTCTTTTTTATAATGATAACACCTAAACTGGCGGCATAAGTTTTATGTGCCGAGAAGCAAATAGCATCAGCGTCACATTTATTTAATAACTCACGGTAGTGAGCGATGGTCTGAGCGGCGTCTAAAATAACAATACCACCCGACTTGTGTGCATCTTTTACTATTTGTTTTACGTTTTTTAATAACCTGCCATCGACATTTGAAGTGGTATTCAAAACGACTATTGCGTCACTTAAATCAGACTTTTCATAAATTAGACTTCCATCGTCTGCTCTGCATAATACGACTCTGCTAATACCAAGTCTTTTGGATTGAGCGATAGTAGATAAAAATACAGAATTGTGTTCAATATCACTGGTGACGATTTTTTTATATCTACCGATAGGTAATTGAGATAATATTAAATTTAATCCATAAGTTGTATTCTGAGTAAAAGAACAAACATATTCTTTTTTAGATAGTCCTATAAAATCGATTACTAAATTTCGAGTCTGTTCGATTAATGAATCAACTTTCTGGCCCCATTGATACTTAACTCTTCCTCCGCAGGCGTTATAACTTTTGTAATATTCATTCATAGCCTCGATGACCGAAATGGGACGCAAACTCTGGCATGAACTATCCATGTAAATTTCACTAGACTTAAGATATTCAAACTCTGGCAATCTATCTGAATTTAAAATTAATTTATCTTTTTGTCTGAACATAAATATCCTTATCAATATTCTCAATATTTATCTATAGCTATTATAACAGCCAACGAGCCGTAGGATTACAAAAACCTATGCGTTTAACAAATTAATTGATTGAGTTGTTATAATTAACTCATGTATACGCGGTGGCAAAAACAAATGGGTTTTACGATAGTTGAACTTTTGGTCGTGATTGTAGTAATTGGTGTTCTGGCAACTATTACAGTCATTTCTTTTTCAGGAATTCAAGAGAGAGCGATTGTGGCTTCATTGCAGTCAGATTTAAACAATGCAGCCAAAAAACTAAAAATAGACTATGTTCTTAATGGCGCCTACCCGGCTACGTTAGCTGCTACTGATGGTGGTAAGGGGATTAATCCTAGTTTAGAAACTACATATGAATACGTGGTAAGCAATAGCACTGACTTACCGGGTTTTTGTATCGAGGCTGTAAATAAAGGTATTGTATACAAAATTACTGAAAATAATAAACCTATACCAGGTGATTGTGATGATTACGGACTGTTATTGAATCTAGATGGAGGTGACACAGGCTCTTATCCAGGTTATGGCAACGATGTCTTTGATTTAGCTGGTTTAAACACAAACATTACATCATATGATGCTAGCTTAGGTTTTACCGAAAATGCATTTGACTTCACGGCCACAAATACTGATGGTCTTAATATTCAAAATAATAACTTTACAAATTTAAAAGATTTCACATTTGAAATTGTTTTTAAGGTTAATGGTAGTCATTCACATTATGATGGTGCCTTAATATCATCTGGCGATTGGAATAACAGACATTGGTCATTTGGGATTGGTCAGACAAATTCAGCAGTAAAAACAAGACGACCCTATTCTAATACGCCATATGTTTTTTCTTTGGACACTTGGTATCATATAGTTTTTACTAGACTCGGTACAAAATATATAACCTATATAAATGGCACTAAAATTGCAGAATACACAGTCACTGACGCAATCCCGTTGGATAGCGGCTGGAGTAATACTGCTGTCGGTAGAGAGACATACGCAGGGGGATATTTTAATTTAAATGGTAAAATAGCACTAGTGAAAATTTATAATCGCGCATTAAGTGACGAAAAAGTTACTGAAAGTTTTGAATTATTAAAGCCGGGCTATGGCATATAAAAATAAAAATACTAAAATTTTATGATAATGAATCAACTGTAGCGGAGTGCATTGGATTAAACCTGTTGATAACATTCTTACCATCTATTGTGATATATTAACTACTAGCGCTTTGGCTAACAGCAACTGGTGGGGAACTATAATTGGAACATCATATTTACCAGCGCCATGGATAAGTTCGCAAAACCCAAATCCTGGTAAAATTTGGTATTGGGTTAGATAACTTTATTACAAATTATAGATTTAGGTTTTGTGTATTTTTCTAAACGAATATCGGATTAAACCATCACAGTCATTAGTAATTTGCTCGAGTATTTTTACTAAGGCTATATCTTGGCCATACTCGACTATTTTTTCAAGCATAACCTGTTTGCTTGGATACTTTGGAATTATTGATTTTAAGGCGAATAACTCACCAAACTCATCTCTTTTTGCGGTTGGATTGTCAATTAGTGTATATATTCTATCTTTATCGATTAAAGCATCGACAACGCCCATTTCAGATATTATTCTGGCCTTGTTATAGCCCGATTCGATAAAGAATTTTGCGTCTTCTGGAGATGGTAATTGATTGAGCACAATCATTAAATCAATTTCTTTTTTTGATTGCTCCAAGTTGAGCCGTTTATAGACAGGATGCAAGTGATAATAAACTTCACTATCACGGGAAGAATTTTTAAAATCGGGATGAACTTCAAGACCGTGCTGTATAACTTGCTTGGTTCGTTTGTTGATAATTTTCTTAACTTTATGATTTTTTCTATGTCGCCATAAACTAGATTCTTCGTCATAGACCCATTCATATTCCCAATTTGCTTGAGAGGCGATTTTTTGTATATAAGTCTCGCCATCTTCTAGGGGTAGATTAATTTCATAGTCGTTTTCTATATCTAGAAATTCGGAGTCTGGATGAAGCTCGTCCACTAGGCCCAACCTCTTAATGGCTCTCAACATCTGCTCAAGATCTAAGTCGTCGGAACTATTATTTTCTAACGGTTGTTTTTCCATATAGTATTTTGCTAATCCATAAAATCACTTTTTTAATTAAATCAGAACTATAATTGCTCAATCTCTTCATTAATCATTAACGATTTGTTAGTTTTCTTCGGTCTTATCTATATTGTTAGTTGAGCTAGTTTCTTTTTGGCGTTCATTCATTTCTTTTAGGGTTTTTTGTATATCTAAAATTGCTTTTTGTGATCGCCACTTCATCGTAGAATTGATTATATAAAATATAACTATAACACCCGTTAGAATTACGCTTCCAACAATAAAAGGTTGCGCACCACCCATAACAGACTTAATAATTTCACTTTGACTTTGTTGCATTAATTCCATACCTTGATATTAGCATAAATATAACGATATCAATTAGACTTGTACTTAAAACTAAAGTTTATATATTATGTCGGAATTAGTTGGGTACTACTGGCAATGGTAGTAAGTTTAACATCATCCCAAATAGTTAGTGTTAATTTGTTAATTACTTTAGCGCTAGGGCTATATAAATTTTTTCCTACCTCGCCAAGAACCAAATAAATTGTATTTATATTATAATAATTCTTATGGACAAAGAGCAGCAAACTAATATTAAGAAAAACAAATTCAAACGCGCTAGGAATAATATATTTAAAAGCCTTGCAATATTAATAGCTATAGCTTTAATAAGTGGAGCTAGTTCTTTTTTAACGATAGAACTATTAAAACGTCAAAATAATTTGCTCAATAGAACAACTAATATCTATAGTGTTACTAACGATAATAATATCGCCAATATTGTTGATGAAATATCTAAAGGTGTTGTTAATATATCTACGAGGAAAATTGGCTATACTTGGTTTGGCCAAAAAATCATATCTGAAGGAGCTGGAACGGGCATAGTAATTAGTTCTGATGGCTACATACTAACTAATAATCATGTGGTTGATAATAGTGATGAAGTTTCTGTAACTATCTCAAATGGTAAAGAAATAGAAGCTAAAGTTATAAAAAAGGATTCAAGTAAAGATTTGGCAATTATAAAAGTGAAATCTGACGAAAAATTATTCGCGGTGAAACTTGGTGATTCGGATAAATTGAAAGTTGGTGAGAGTGTTTTGGCTATTGGTAATGTTCTAGGGAGGTATTCAAATTCTGTAACACTTGGAATCATTTCTGGTTTAGGACGACCTATTATTACGTCTGGTTCAGGACTTTACGGCAACCTACAAGAACTAGAAGATTTGATTCAAACCGACGCAGCGATTAATTCAGGCAACTCGGGAGGCCCTTTGGTTAATATGAAGGGTGAGGTAATAGGAATCAACACCGCAATCGATGGCACGGCGCAAAATATAGGTTTCGCCGTTCCTATTAATCATGCTAAAAAATTAGTATCGAGTATATCAGAATAGATAACTATCTTTACAAGCTATGCACTATTTGACATCATTTAGTTTTGGGTATATACTCAAAATAGATAGTTCAACTATCTGCACATAATTTAACTAAGAGGAGGCAATATTATGCCAAATTTAGATGGAACCGGCCCAATGGGACAAGGACCTGCAACGGGTCGAGGTATGGGAAACTGCGCAATCTGTGGTCAATATAGAAATTTACCACGATGTAGGGGTTGTGGTCTAGGTTTAAGGAGATTTTGGGTCAACAATAAAACAAATGTTGAAGATTTAAAGTCTCTAGAATCTCAATTAAAAGAAGATTTGGATAGTATTCAAAAAGAAATATCTGACCTAGAATTAAAACCCAAAGAATAAAAGGAAAATATGATTATACAGTTCACTATGTGAACTGTATAATCATTAGATAGAATTATGCCAAGACCTAGATTAAATCGTAGGATAATGTTTAACCCTAATGTCACCTATTTTAAACCCCAAGGTGTACCTCTCCGTGTTTTAGACGTAGTGGAACTGTCACTTGAAGAGACTGAGGCCTTACGCTTAAAGAATATTGAAAAGCTAGATCAAGTTGAATGTGCCAAAATTATGGGGACAAGCCAAAGCACTCTTCAAAGAATTTTAACCAGAGCATATAATAAAATAAGCGAAGCCATTATTAATGGTAAAGCTATAAAAATTGTAAACAAATAGGGGGTTAGAGTGAAAGTCTTAAAGTTTGGTGCGGTATGGTGCTCTGGTTGTTTGGTTATGAAGCCACGATGGGCTGAAATTGAAGCTGAAAATCCATGGCTAGAGACTGAGATGCACGACTTCGATCAAGATCAAGAAGCTGTTAAAGAATATAACATAGACGATAAACTACCTGTGTTTGTGTTTTTAGATAAAAACGGTGATGAATTTTTACGACTAACTGGTGAGATTGATAAAGAAAAACTGATAAACATCATCAACGAAAATAAAGATAAATAGCATGAATATAATTAAGAAATTTTTTCTATCACTATTAATATTAGCTAGCTTTTTTATTATTCTACCAACCAACGTAGGCGCCACTGCGGGTAGTCTTGATATTTATTTATTTTGGGGTGAAGGTTGCCCGCACTGTGCCAAAGAAAAGATATTTTTAGCTGATTTAATTAAAGAGAAACCCGAAATTAAACTACACGATTTTGAAATATACTATAATTTCGAAAATGCCAAATTAATGCAAGAAGTCTCAAATACTCTTAAAGCTGACGCCGCGGGAGTACCCTTTTTAGTAATAGGTGACAAGGGAATAGTTGGTTTTGGCGAAGGTATCACGGAGACCGAGATAGAAGAGAGGGTCGATTATTGTTTAGAAAATAAGTGCGAGGACTATGTTGCGCCACTTTTGGCAGACTCTCAAACTAATCAAAAACTAGATAGCGATAATTTAAGTAATACCAAAAAAGATGAGAAGATTATTAAACTGCCAATAATAGGTGAAATAGATGCTTTGGATTTTTCTTTACCGATTCTTTCTATATTTATGGGAGCGGTTGATGGATTTAACCCATGCGCTATGTGGACATTACTATTCTTAATCAGTTTATTGCTAGGGCTGAAAGATCGTCGCAGAATGTGGACTCTAGGTGTGGCCTTTATAGTTGCTTCAGCTTTTGTTTATTTCTTATTCATGGCAGCTTGGTTACAAATAATACTATTTCTAGGGTTTATCGTTTGGGTTAGGGCAGCTATCGGCTTATTAGCTCTTGCTGGTGGCGGATATAATATTCGAGGCTATTTAAAACACAAAGATATTGACGGCTGTGAGGTTACTGGAACCGAGAAGCGACAATTGGTTTTCGCAAAACTTAGAAAGATTGCTCAGCAAAATAGTCTATGGTTAGCCCTGGGCGGAATAATAATATTAGCTTTCGCGGTCAATCTTGTAGAATTGGTCTGTTCGGCAGGACTGCCGGCAGTATTCACTCAAGTGTTATCTTTAAATAATCTTGCAACTTGGCAATATTATGCCTATATTCTTCTTTACATATTTTTCTTTATGATAGACGACATAATAATCTTTGCAATTGCTATGTTTACGCTGAAATTAACAGGTATATCTACTAAATATGGTAAATGGTCTAAGTTAATTGGCGGACTGCTAATGATAATTATTGGTCTTTTGCTTATATTTAAACCTGAACTCTTGATGTTCGGTTAAACTATAAACTGACAAAAGCAATGCTAAAATATAAGCGTGATTATGCTTAAAAAAGGCTTTACGATAATTGAGTTATTGATTGTGATAGTTGTTATCGGAATCATATCATCAATTGTTTTAGTATCTTATTTTGGATTCAGTAGTCGCGCCGTTGAAGCATCTATAAAAGCCGATTTACATAATGCAGCCAACTTAATAAAAATGGATTATGCGGTCAACGGAGAATACCCTTCTTCAATTGAACTTACGAATTTTGGGAACGGTTTAAAGTTTAGTAATTCTAGTTTGAATTATTCTCCTTCACCATATGGTTTTTGTCTTACGATGCAACGCGACAGTAATATTTATAAAGTGACTAATGATTCAGATCCGCAAATTGGTGATTGTAGTGATTACGGCTTAGTTTTGTACTTGGATGCAGGTGACAGTGAATCTTATTCTGGATCAGGCAATATTTGGTATGACTTGAGTGGGCTCGAACGTAATGGAACTATTTATAACGGGGCGACCTATTCTAATGATGGCGGCGGATCTTTCGTCTTTGATGGGTTAAATGACTATGTAGGTTTGTCATCGCCGTCCAATCGTTGGGCTTGGACACCTGGTAATAATGCGGGCTTAAAGTCAGCTAGTTTTGAGGTTTGGGTTAAGACATCAGATACTTCTGGATGGATTATTTCTAAACCCTGGAACGGATCGGGGGAATATAATTATGAAGCTAAACCTAGCAGTTGGAGTAATAGAATTGGTTCTCAAAATCACACCCTATCATTTAGTTCTATTGCCAATGGCCAATGGCGTCACCTAGTTTATTTAATCGATAGTGTCAAAAAATGGGTCTACGTAGATGGGACATTGGTCAGCGGTCCGACCAATCATAATACAACCAACATAATCCCAGACAAAAACAATTTTAATTTATCTCTAGCTTTAATGACTCTATATCCATATGGCGATTCTTCTTATTGGGAATATCCAACACACGCAATTAGTGGATCGTTATCGTACGTAAAAATATACGACAGAATGTTAACGAGCGATGAGATAGTTAAAAAATATAATTTAACAAAATCGAGGTACGGCTACTAATTGATTAAAAGTTATTTATTAAAGTGAACAATACTTTTACGATCGCCCAAGTGCTCTAAGTGGGCTACTTTTTCTTTTATAAATTTATTCATATCAAATCCATGTTTTTCTAGGAGTGCTGAGGCGTGTTCACCACCTAAGAATCTTGGAATAATTACATAACTAGCACCTTCGTTATAAAGTTTTAAGGAATCTTCTATACTATTGCAAACCATTAAAACGATGGTCGTATCGTTATGTTCGCGGATGTGTTTTAGAATTAGAGAATTAAGACCATAGTCAGGGATAGTTGAAATTACCATTTTACTTTTATACATCTGTAGTTCATTTAGCATATCAGTATCCTCAGCATCACCATACATACATTTCACTCGATTGTTTTCTAGGTATTTAATAACCTCTGGATTATAGTCTATGATTAGATATTTCCATTTCATCTTTTTAAATACTCTCAGTAAACTGTAGCCAATTTTATCGTATCCGAATAATATAATGTCTAAGTTTTCTGTTTTACTTTTTGGTTCTTTATGCTTAATATTTTTTCTTTCAAATATAGATAGTAATTTTTCAAGGCGTGGATACATCTGATCGGAGTACATCATTGCATATGTTGAAGTAGCAATTGTTATCAGACCAATCATTGTGACCATTGATAAGATTTCTGGATTTAATCCACCGACCTTCATTCCTAGAGTGATTAAGATGAACGAAAATTCACTCACCTGAGCAACAGTTAGGCCAGCCGAAAAGAGAGTTTTTTTCGTATATCCCATTCGTCCCATGATAATCATTACAATCAAAGGCTTACCGATTATAACAAATAACGAGAAAATAATTATAGGAATAAGGCTGTTCTCTAGACTAGCAATATTCATTGTAGACCCAAGACTTACGAAAAATAGAAAAATGAAAAAGTCGCGGATTGACTTAACCTTAGAAATCATCTCATATCTATACATGGAATTTGAGAGACTAATGCCCGCCAGTAATGCTCCAATCTCCATTGAAAATTTTAATTTATAAAACAGAATTGCCAGTAACAAACACCATCCGATGGAGAAAAGTAATAAATATTCTTGAGATTTTGCTATTTTTTTAACAATTTTAGGCATTATATATATCGATATTGGTATTAATAGTGCGGATATGATGAAAATTGAGACAAATCCTAGTGCGGACATCTCGCTAGTTCCGCCGTTATTAAAGAATGAAGACGATATTACAGCTAGAATAACCATAGCTACCACGTCTTGAACCAATAGGAAACCAACGGATATCTTTCCATAGAGGGTCTCTAAATCATCTTTATCAGACAGTACTTTCATAATAATGATCGTGCTGCTAAAGGTTAAAGCAATCGCTATGTATAGAGATTCGACAATGTCATAGCCTAGCCACCCACTTATTAAAAAGCCAACTAGCGCTGTAAAAATAATTTGTCCAAAACCTGTTAGTAATGATACTTTTCCAACTTCTCGAAATACTTTAGGGCTTAGATTTAGTCCAACTGTGAACATTAGAATAACTAAACCAAGTTGGGCAAAGGTAGATATAGCATCGTTACTTTGCACAATATTAAAGACGTTAGGCCCCAATACTATGCCTGCAATTATATAGCCAATAATCAGAGGTTGCTTTAGGATAGAGATTATGCCAGCTATAAGTATACCTGTAGCCATTATTACGGCTAATTCTATAAGAATATTTTCTGTCATTGGCTAGCTACTCCTTATTAAATTTCATATAATTAACATTATTATCACTAATCATTCATTTTGCTATTATCTGACCCACGTTTACATTATACAAGTAGCAAGCCTAATTGATAAGCAATATCTAGGCTAGGATATGGTTCTTATCCTTTATTTAAGTTTCTATACATTTTAGTCTATAATTATTAATAATGTCATGGTATAAACAAACACTTAAAGACGTTTATGATGTTTTAGAATCTTCAGCAGTTGGACTAAGCAGCGAGCAGGCGGCTAATCGTCTAAGAACCCATGGCCTTAATCAGCTTGAGATTAAGGGCGATTCAATCTGGAAAATAATATTAGAACCATTTCGAGATGTTTTCGTATTAGTATTAATCATTGCCGCAATCGTTAGTTTGATGAGCCATGAGTTAGTCGATATGGTGGTTATCTTGGCGGTCGTAATAATTAATGCCACGATTTATTACGCTCAACAATATGCTACGAGCAGAATCTTACGTAGTTTAAAAAGTCATAATATTACTGAAGTAGCAGTGCTAAGGGACGGTGTTGAAACTAAAATATCATCAATTGAACTAGTGCCGGGAGATGTAATTATTTTATCTGAAGGAGATCGCATCGCGGCTGATGCTAGGTTAATCAATGTTGATGATTTACAGATTGACGAAGCTTCTTTAACAGGCGAGTCTACTCCAATTAGAAAACATTCTTCAATTTTAAGCACTGATAAACAGATATACGAGCAAGACAATATGGTTTTTCAGGGAACTTATGTGTTATCGGGCGTCGCAAGGGCTATAGTAACTGAGACTGGCGTTAGGACTGAATTCGGTAAAATTGCACATCTAGCTTCTGATAAAAAAACAAAGAGTCCAGTTCAGGAAAAAGTCGATAAGATTGTAGCCTTAATAATTAAATATATTGTCGTTATGTCTGTTTTAGTATTTGTTCTTTCTATATTGCGTGGTAGCGAACCAAGTGAGGCATTGCGTTTTGTCCTGTCGTTGAGCGTTTCAGCCGTACCAGAGGGTCTTCCAGTAGCTATTACGGTTATTATAATATTAGGCATAAGCAGAATGGCAAAAAAACAAGCCTTAGTGAGAAATTTTAATGCTATTGAAGATGTTGGTTTAATTACGACAATCGCAACAGACAAAACTGGTACTCTAACTAAAAATATTCTTACGGTCGTTGATGATTGGTCTTTGGGAGATTTGAAAGTTGGTGATATAGCCAACTTGACTCTCGATGATGGCGCTGCGCTGAGCGATCCACTAAATAAAGCTATTGCCAAGAAATATAAACCCAATCAGGCAGTTAAGCCTGACGATTTTTATCCTTTTGACATTAAACTCAGGATGAGCGGTACTTTTTATGTCGATAAAGTTGGCGGTTATCTGTATATAAAAGGTTCTCCCGAATCAATATTAGAAAAATCTTCATTAAGCTCCGATGAAATTTATCAATGCGAATCAATGATGCATAAAATGACGTCCAAGGGTCATAGAGTGATTGCTTTTGCGAGGCTGAAAATAAATGGTTCACCTCCTAAGGATCTTTCGTCTATTAATGACAAAAAGTTTGAATTTATTGGATATATTGCTTTTGCTGATGAATTACGGCCGGAGGCAAAGAGCGCTATTGAGGCAGCTAAAGCTGCTGGTATTTCTGTCAGATTAATTACCGGCGATCACTATGAAACTGCTTATAACATCAGTAAACAAATTGGTGTCGCCGAGCGCCCAAGCCAGGTAATTCAAGGTTTTGAGCTACCAAAAGATGACGAAGAGTTATCGATAGTTATTAAAGAAAAAACGGTGTTTGCCCGCATTTTACCAGAAGATAAGTTCAGAATACTAAATGCTCTGAAGCGCAGTGAAATTACTGCTATGACTGGTGACGGCGTCAATGATGTGCCTGCGCTTTCTAATGCTCATGTTGGTTTTGCTATGGGATCGGGTAGTGATATAGCAAAGGATGCCGGCGGTATTGTAATGTTAGACGATAATTTCGCTACAATTATTACTGCCATATCGGAAGGTAGGCGCATATATGACAATATCAAACGAATGATATTCTATCTTTTGTCGACTTCTATTGGAGAGGTCCTGACAATGATAGCAGCATTAGTGTTGGGCCTGCCGCTTCCTGTCACTGCTACGCAAATTTTATGGATTAATCTTGCTACGGATACCGCCATGGCACTTCCTTTAGGGTTAGAGCCTGCCGAACGAAATCACATGAAAAGACCGCCCAGAAAACCAAAAGCGCAGCTGTTGAATAAGCACATAATTTTCAGAATGATATTAGTAGCCTTGTCTATGGCAATATCGGTGATAATTATGATTAATTGGCTTATGCAAAGGGGCGAAAGCCTTGCCTACATCCAGACTGTAGCTTTCTTGTCGTTAGTAGTTTCTCAGTGGGCAAATGCTTTGAACTCTCGTAGCGAGACTGAATCTATTATAAAAAGGCTGAAGGTACCTAATTTTAGTATGATAATAGGCTTTATTATCGCTATAATATTCCAAATATTAGTGATGGTTAGTCCCCTTGCGAAAGTATTCGATGTCGTGCCTGTAAAATTAGAAGATATCCTGATTAGTTCAGTTATATCTGTCGGACTAGTCTTGATAAGCGTTGAGCTCCACAAATTTATTTTAAGACGTCGTAACATTACAGATTATTAAATTGATTATATTTAATAATCAAACTGGAATAATATTTAGAGTCTTCTATAAACTCATTACAATCACTATTTTTTGAAACATTAGCAAATTGATTGCTACAATTTATTCTCTCGTCTGCAAAAAGACTTTGCCCAAACATCAGTTGATTGGTTTTAATCCCTAATAAATCAAATATAGTCGGAGTTATATCTAGATGAGTCCCGTAATTTTTATAAACTTTTGCTTCCTTTTGATCTGGCAGCTTAATTATTACAGGGACCTCTTGACCTTGTTTTGACTCTGGGTTGTATCTTATAGTTCCAGCCGAAAAACTGTCCAAAACAGGTACATGATCGCCATAAAGTACTATTAACGAATCATCATATAGATTATTTTGTTTTAAATTATCAAAAAACTTTCCTAGCATTCTGTCGGTATAATTTATGTTTTCAAGATAACCCGCAACTTGATTTGGATAATCATCTGATTTTAAGCCCAAAGTTTTCGTTCTATTAGTTATATTAAAAGGTGTATGAGACGTAAGGGTGATTACGTAACTTAAACTAGGTCTAGGTTGTTCTTTTATATATTCAGCAGTTTCCATTAAAAAATCGCCATCATTTAAGCCCATATTAATTTTTTCTCCGTCTGAATAATTATCAGCTGCAAAATATTTCTGATAACCTAAAGAGTTTAAGGCAACATTTCTATTCCAAAAATTTCGATTAAAACCGTGATAAGCGTAGGTGCTGTAGTTATTTTTTACTAGAGTTTTGGATAAACTGGTAAAATTCGATCGACCGTATCTAATAAACACGGCTGCGTCATTTAATGGGAAATAAGATGTATTCGAAACAAAGTCAGTATCTGAGGTGTGGCCTGCACCCATTACAAAACGAGAATTGGGGAAAAAATTAGCTGACCCAGCTAGCCGGTTTAAGTTTGGTGTTACTTCTTTGTTATTTACTGTCTGACTTAAAACAAAAGCGCCTAAAGACTCTACCTGAATCAAAATTACATTTTTATTTTTTGCAGATGAGTTTAAAGAACTATAAACTTGAGGTTTTTTATTTAGTTTAACCCAGTCGACTATTTCTTGTTTCTCTTCTTCCGATATATTAATCGTTTCTTGTTTGATAAACCTTACTATATCAATAGCGTGGGCCATTAATACACCATAGTACTGAGCAGTGGAAACTGTGTCATAACCTCTATTAATAACTTCATTTAATTTATTAAATCCCATTGGCAACGACATTATTAGCGTTGAAACTATTAATATACTAGCAACAAAAGATGAAAAAATATTATTAGTACTGGGACTACTAAATCGTTCCTTAATTTTATTAAAGAATAACTCAATCGGTTTTTTGAAAGCTAAAACAAAAACTATATCTATAAAATATAATGGCAACCACCACTTTATCAGCGGTAATATTGCTGAGGTTATGTCACTAGTTTGTCCAGCTGCACTTAATAAGCCGATAGTTGGTAGAGAAGAGAAGTAGGAATAGTAAACTATGTCAATCATCAGAATTATTGATATAAATGACGCTATAATTATTGCCAATGTTTTTTTACATCTTTTTGTAAAATATAGTGGCGAAAAAACTAGAATTGCGCTCAATAAACTGATAATTATCCCGTTTATATAATAGCCAGACCATGTCAACTTAATTATATAAGTACTAATAAAGAATAGTTTTATTCCAGTTGTGAATGATAATATTACCAGTAAATATTGTTCAGACAAAAAAGCCAATATCCTTTTTGCCACATTTTTAAATATATCCATGGAATTATATTTTAACATGCTATTTTTTTATTTAATAAAGGCTTGTGCTTTTTAATAAATCGATTTACAATATTTCATATAAGCGTTTTACAAACGTTATTCTTGATTTGTTTTTTATTATTTGATACTATCATCTATGTGTCTTGCGCCAAAACTAATATTTATAAAGGTCGAAGCGCGTGAGGCTGTACATAGTACAAGGAGTAAAATCACATGCCAATAGCCATCGAATTTGTGCCTTCTCGGCGCAAAAAGATAGCGGTGGATGTGGTGCCTGCCGAATGGCAACTGTATATCGCACAGTAAGAGTCGTTTGAGTC
>JBASLU010000042.1:0-2352 GCA_049656505.1 Saccharimonadales bacterium (SeqCode)
GACTATTTAAGCGAGAAATACGGGGAGCTTCCGGGCTCGGACCGTACTTTGCGGAACTACCTGACGTATCTGAAGGCATCTGGTGCGATTAAGGAGGGCCTGTGTCGGGAATATCGCCCGGTGGAGCCTCTGGCCTACGGCAAGCAGGCGCAGATCGATTTTGGCGTAGAGACGACAAACATCGGCAAGGCTTGGTTCGTTGTCGTCGTGCTCTCACGAAGCCGTTACCGCTACGTAGCGGCCCAATCCAGGCCCTTTACCAGCGATGACGTGATCGGCCATCTTCTGGACGCCTTCGAGTTTTTCGGTGGTATCCCCGAAGAGCTCGTCTTAGATCAGGATCGGACGATGATTGTGGCGGAAAACCTGGGTGACCTCACAACGACAAAAGCCTTCGCTGAGTTCGTCACAGAACAGGGACTGCGGCTCCATGTCTGCCGTGCGGCCGATCCTGAATCGAAAGGGAAGGTCGAGAATGCCGTCAAATACGTCAAAACGAGCTATTTTTCGAGCCGCAACTTCGCGACCTTCGACGAACTCCAGGCCGGCATGCGCAAATGGCTCTTGCGAGTGAACGCAAAACTGAGCCAAGCCACGCGCCTCATGCCGCTCGCGGACTTCGAAGCGCACGAGAAACCAGCACTTCGGGCGCTACGGGCATCTATTTTTCGAACGGACATCGCATCGGGCTGTCGGGAGAGCCGTAAAGTGGATCAGAAAAGCCTCATATCGATCGCCGCGACCAGGTACTCGGTTCCGAGCGTGTACCGGCTCAACGAGGTCGAGATAGAGCGGAAGGACGGACTCGTCCTGGTATTCGATACGAAGACGGGTATCCAGATCGCGGCACATCGCGAAGCGGCGACGCCCGGCGGGACGGTGCTGGACAAGGCTCACTATCGCGATCGCGAAGGATCCCAGGAAACGCTCCGCGCGGATCTTGTCGCCGCGGTAGACGATATTCCCGAGTGGGGGATCTTCGTCGATGGCATCTATACCGAGTATCGACGCTACTTCCGGGAGCACGCTGGCCGACTTCGGAAGCTTCTCAAGCGCAACATCGACAGGGAGAAACTCGTGCTGGCATTGAAGTTCTGCCTGGAAAGAGGCCTTGCAAGCGCCCAGGATCTCATCGACGCGGTCAATAGCACGACGCCAGTGCCCGAAGTGGCACCTTCACCGTACCGCGGTCTTCACCACACTAGAGATCTTCCGATAGTTGCTACACGCTCGATCGGCGAATACCAGCGATTCCTCGACGCGCTCGTCGATGCGCAGGAGCACAAAGAATGAGCGCCCTCGCGGAATCCGCTCGTAAACTGGAGTCCCTGCGGCTTCGTGGCGCGTCGTCACGGCTTCCTGAACTTCTTAAACAGGCTGAAAGCGAGGGTATGACGTGCCTCGCCTTCCTCGAGACCCTCGTGGACGTCGAACTACAGGATCGCGGCGATAGACGCCTCAAACGCGGCCTCGCCATGGCCCATTTCCCCGTCGTAAAGCGCCTCGAGGATTTCAACCTCGGCCGGGTGGCGGGAATTGAAAAACGAGACCTCTCTGAGCTCGCCGAGTGCTCTTGGATCGACCGTCACGAGAACCTTCTGCTCTTCGGACCCCCTGGACTCGGGAAAACCCATCTCGCAATAGCCCTTGGCCATGTGGCCGTACGCAAAGGCTATTCGGTGTGTTACGAGCGCATGACTTCACTAGTGAAGCTCCTCGTGCGCTCCGACGCCGCACGTAGCGCACAGTTCAGGCTAAGTCGGCTCGCGAAGGCCAACCTCATGATCATCGATGAGATTGGCTACACCCCTATCGAGCGCAAGGAAGCCAATCTCTTTTTCACCTTCGTCTCGGATCTCTATGAACGTGCCTCTATCGTCGTGACGAGCAACAAAAACTTGAACTCCTGGTCAGAACTCATGGGCGACGAAGTCATGACCGCCGCCCTTCTGGATCGTCTCATGCATCACGCTAAGATATTTTCCCTGTCAGGGGAGTCATATCGCATCTCAGCAAAAAAGGAGGAATAACCCTTTACAAGGTGGGGATTCCTAGTTGCAAAATAGTGGTGAATTCTACTTGCCATTTCCACACGGAGACGATAGAGCTGCCAAACACAATGGGAGCCTATTTCGATACTGTAGTGGATATACCCGAAGAAGCCAGGAGAGATGGTGTCAAGTTCAATACTGTCAGTCTCATTTATACATTGCGTAAGGCAAACACATTCGCTGCCCATATCAAGCTTTACGCTTCGCCCGATCAAGCCACGCATGAAGAAAGACCAGCCAATGCAGTACAGCTGCTGGATGAGAATCTCACGACTTTGGAAACTTCGAAGATCGGGACCGC
>JBASLU010000043.1:0-7661 GCA_049656505.1 Saccharimonadales bacterium (SeqCode)
TCGCGAGTAAGGTCTGACCAGTCCTTACGAAGCGGGCCATATATAATTTACGAAACATTTTGCCAAAAATTGGTACGTTGAGCTTCATTGTGTCTTTAAATCTTATACCGGCTTCTGTTTTTAAGTATTGTGTAAAGAAATAAATACCGGCACCAACAATCATTATCACTAACCACCAAAATTGAGCCAAGAAATTAGCGCCAACTACCATAACTTGACTAATAAACGGAAGCTCTTTCTTTAAATCAATATATAATTTTTCAACTTGAGGTACTACCGTAAAAAGCATAAAAGCCATGACGGCAAAGATAACTAACAAAACTATAATTGGATAAGTAAGAGCGCCTTTAATTTTGCTCATCACGGCCGCATCCTTTTCTTGTTGATTGGCAATTCTTTGTAGAGACTCGTCCAACGTTCCAGAATTTTCACCGGCACTTACTAAAGCTAAAAATACGGCATCAAATACCTCAGGGTATTTAGCGAACGATTCAGATAAAGTTTTACCGCCTTCAACAGACGCTGTTATATCTTGAACGATAGATTGTAATTTTTTATTTTCAGTCTGCTCAGAAGCCGTGTGTAAGCTTTGAGCTAAGGGCAAGCCGGCGCCAATTAAGGTTGCAAGTTGACGTGTAAACACAATCTTATCTTTTACTGTAATTCTGCCTTTTAATTTAGCAATGATACCACCCTCTTCAGATTGCTCCTTTATATTAAGCGGTATGAAGCCCTGGCCTATTAGTAATTTAGCGGCAGCATTTTCGGAATCAGCTTGAACTGTTGATTTAACAACCTTGTTACTATTTTGGTCACGAGCTTCGTAATTAAATTTCTTCATCAACTAGCCCCGCATTAATCTTTCAAACTCCACTAAATCAACCGCTACTTCATAAGCATTGTCATAAGTAATAACGCCACTTTGAACCATGTTAACCAAAGTTCTATCCATAGTTTGCATTCCCTGATCAGCACCAGTTTGAATGACGGCATCTAATTGATGCGCCTTGCCTTCACGAATAATATTTCTAACAGCTGGATTTGTTATTAAAATTTCTGAAGCGACTACACGACCGCCACCGATTGCTGGAATTAAACGCTGAGAGCATATTGCCATTAGAATATTAGAAAGCTGAGCCCTAATCTGTGGCTGTTGATGGGGTGGAAAGACGTCAATCATACGATCAATCGATTGAGATGCGCTATTGGTATGTAAAGTCGCAAAAACTAAATGACCAGTTTCGGCAATAGTAATAGCTGCGCTAATCGTTTCTAAATCACGCATTTCACCAATAAGTACGACGTCAGGATCTTGGCGCAAACTAGATCTTAAGGCGGCGCTAAAACTATAGGTATCATAGTGCACTTCTCGCTGTACTACGGCTGACTTTTTAGATTTATGAGTAAATTCTATTGGATCTTCAATAGTAACTATATGTTGTGGACGTTCACTATTAATTTTATCCACTAGTGCAGCTAAAGTAGTGGATTTACCGCTTCCAGTTGGACCAGTAATTAAAACGAGTCCTCTTGGATAATCTGCGAAGGTCATTACAACGTTCGGTAGCCCTAGCTCTGTAACACTTTTTATTTCATTAGGAATTAATCTTAATGCAGCGGCGAGATTTCCGCGCTCATGAAAAGCATTGACACGAAACCTACCCAAAGTACCGAAAGCAAAGCTAAAATCAAATTCCTTATCTTTTAACAATATCTGCCGCTGATCTTGATCAAGAATTGCAAAAATTAGGGTTTCAACTGTTTGCTCGTCCAAAGGATTAAAACCCATAATTGGCGTTAAAGAACCGTCAATCCTTAACATTGGCGGAAGACCAACTTGAAGATGAAGGTCGGAAGCTCTTTTGCGCACAACCTCTTCTAGCAAAACTTCTATTTTAATTTCTTGAACAGCCATATATTTCCACCCTTCTTTTATGCCATATCCGAAGTCACTCTATTAACTTCCTCTATTGTTGTTATACCCTGTAGGACCTTTAGGTAACCGTCTTGTCGCATTGTAACCATACCTTGCTCTTGCGCCTTTCTTTGTATCTCTGAACTGGTTGCATGAGAAATAATTAGTTGCTGAATTTCTTCAGTTACATCCATCACTTCATATAGCCCAGCTCGACCGCTGTACCCTCTTGGTGCTGGATCCTGAGGAGTATCAATTCCTCTTACTAAAGTATAAGCGCTTTGGCCCGCTAGTGGCAAGTCTTTATACCCCAAGTCTTCCCCAACTCTCACTATGTCAGAAGGTGTTTTTGGTAACAAATGTCCGATAGTGGTTAAAATATTCTGAGTTTCTATGGGGTTAGATTGATAAGCTTCTCGCTTTTTAGCAACCTTTCTGACGAGTCTCTGCCCAATAATAGTATTGACAGTGCTAGCTATTAAGAATGGTTCTACGCCCATATCTAGTAGCCTAGGTAAAACCCCGGCTGCGCTATTGGTGTGAAGCGTGCTAAAAACTAAATGTCCAGTTAGGGCAGCTTGAACAGCAAGATTTGCTGTTTCACTATCTCGTATCTCACCAACCATAACTACATCGGGATCTTGACGCAGAATTGAGCGAAGACCACTAGCAAAAGTTAATCCAACATCGGTATTAACTTGTATTTGATTAACGCCCTCCATTTTATATTCGACTGGATCTTCTAAAGTAACAATATTCACGGCATTATCTTTAATTTCTTTAATCAAAGCGTAAAGACTGGTCGTCTTACCACTACCAGTTGGTCCAGAAGTCAGTACCATACCGTTAGGACGTCTAATCCCTTTTCTTATAGTTCGAAGCGCGCGTCCAGTGTAACCCATTTCCTCAATATTAAAAGAATTACCCGATTTATCTAAAATACGTATCACAACTTGTTCTCCCCAAATAACTGGACTAATAGCAATACGCAAATCAACTTCCTTGCCAGAGACATTCACTGTAAATTGACCGTCCTGGGGCATTCTGTGTTCGTCTATTTTTAAATTGGATAAAATTTTTATTCGACTTACCAGAGCTGGTTCAATACTTTTTGGTAACTGCATGATTTCTCTAAGCATGCCATCGACTCGACAACGAATCTTCAAAGATCCTTCGAGAGGTTCTATATGCACATCGCTAGCTCGTGATTTTAGGGCATATTCTAAAATAGTGCTCAAAGCTTTACTAATAGGTGAATCTTGAACAATCGTTTTTACTTCTTTATTAATTTCTTGGTTTGCTTCAACTTGACTCGCTTCTGCCGCCGCATCAACGCTGGAAAGATCGGTTTCGTATTGGTCTAAAACATGGCGAACGCCAGCTTCAGAAGCCATAAATACTTTAAGCGGTCGTTCTATTAAACTAGCTAAATAATCTACTGCCTGAACATTATTTGCATCAATCATAGCAACAGCTAAACGATTTTGAACCTCAGCGAGTGGTACCGCCATCAATCTTTCGGCGACATCTTTAGGCAAAAGGTCTAAAATATTTTGATCAATCATACTACTAGTAATGTTGACATAAGGAACACCAGAAATTTGAGCGATAGCATGAGTCAATAATTCGTCATCCACTATGCCACCCTCGATTAATAAATTAATTAGTGGTTTATTAGATTTTATAGCTGTCGATTTTACATTATCTATGACAGATTGGCTTACTAGACCCTCGCTAATTAGTAAGTTGATTAGTTTGGTTTGCATATCCCCTGTAAGAAGTGCCATGCAAACTCCTACTGATTCTCAGGCGAATCATCAGACCTGATTTGCACTTCAACCGTGGGATTGATAGCACTTTTATTGAAAATATTAGAGCCAGGTTCGGTAACACTTGATTCAATTTTATCTATTGTTTTAACTGTGGCCGTTGATTCATCAATACTACCAAATATAGATTGTGCTATAAAAAATGCAATAACTACACTGATTGATGCGATTAGAACTATCATTGCTACATCAGATTTTTTCATTGCTTTATAACCTTATCCTTTAATTCAACTCTAACCGCCGGTTCGTAAAATGCCCTGGCTTGAGCAGTTAACAAACGTACGTTGCCTTGATTTTCAATTTTAAATGAAATAACATCTATCGTTCGAATTGATTTTTCTAAATTAACAAGAGCCTCGGTGAGAGCCTTTTCGTTTCCACTAACTGAAAAACTGAACAAGATCTCACTAGAAGACACTTCTTCTGATGAATACTGAGCCTCATCAATGATTGCAACATCACCTTCAATTGATTCTATGCCCATAACAGGATTAACTTGTAATGATTCTAATGTTAAACCGTTAATACCAGAAAGTAATTTTTTCTGCAAAGATGCTCCAAGGGCTAATGAGTTTGCCTCGGATGGTAACGCGTCGAGAATAACTTGAAGTGTTTCATCAGTGTATTTGGCTTTAGAATCTATTAAAGCTTGGTTAGCGTCTAGCGCCCTTATTTCGGACTTTAGTGCATCAACTTGTCCGTTATTATACTTTAGTGTCGATTGAGTTTGAGATTTTTCTTGAAGAACTTTTTCATTGAATAATATAGTTTTAACTAAAAATGCGCTAACGACAATTGCAAAACCAAATAAGACTGAGGCACCAGCCACCCACACAAACATGCGACGATTTTCTTTCGCAATTTGAGATCTTTTACGAAGAGCTACAGCTTTGGGTTGCATATTATTTCTCCTCCTCATTTAGATCTACGGCTGGATCTGTAAATATACTCTTAGGGATACCGACATATGAATCTGTAACATTTCCCTTTGTTCCAATAAATACTGACATATTTTTAGATTTTGGAGAAAATAGACTGTCGTCGTAAACGAAACTTATTGTAAACCTTAACACTTTACCGCCATCAGAGTCCTCGCCGTAGCTGACGTCTTTGGTACTGATTTCAGATGCCAATGGAGCTTCTTGTTTATTACCCTCACTATCTTCATATTTTATATTTGCACCAGCAATAGTTTTTTTGAAAATTTCTAAGGCGGCATAGCCATTACTTGCCTGACCATCTATTGATATGGTTTTAGTTCCAGAATCTACCTCCAAACTAGATATCTTTATGTCATTTGGCGATGGCGGTATGATAGCTATCAAAACGTTAAAAAATCTTGAGTACATATTTTTATTATCATGTAACTGGGATATTTTGCTTAGTTGATTTTGTATAGTAAGAGCTTTATCTAAGTCTTCAACACTTGCTAGTTTACTAAATTCTTCATCTATAGTTTTGTCATAGAGAGCGCTTCTAATATTTTGAACTCCATATACATAAAAAGCTAGAAACGCTACAGCTGCTATTGAAATAATACCGATTATAATTGAAAAAGTTACAACCTTAGCTCGGGCTCGTTGAGATTTAATCAGCTCTAGCTTAACATCAGGAATTAGATTAATTTCAATCATTTCAAATTCCTTCTTTGTGCTAAACCAATTACAGTAGCGAATTCTGAAGCGATAGCGCCTAATTGTTGCTGATCAGACTGTGAAACACTTACTTTCTGCCAAGGATTGGCTATAGTTGCAGCAATACCTGTTTTGGCAGCTATATAATCACCGAACTGCGGTACAACCGCCGAGAATCCCGATAATAATATGCCATTTACTGGAGTATTTGGATATCGAGTCTGGAAAAACTTTATAGATTTAATAAGTTCGGTTGCGAAATTATCCAAAGTTCCCTCAATCGCCCTATAGACTTGACCTTCTAACCTGTCTGGCGCTAGGCCAAATTTCAAAATAAACTGTCTAGCCTGGTCTTCTTGAACATTCAAGTTTTGCGTGGCGGCTTTAATTAGTGAACTTAATCCTGTTGGAACAGTTCTAACTAAACGAGGTGTATCGTTATAAGTTATAGCCAAATCAGTAGATTTTTCACCAACATCGATAATTAGTCTAGCATCAGCCGTATTTGAAGGAAGAAGCGACCTAATCATGGCAATTGGATCTGGTTCTGCTGCAATTACATTAAAGCCAAGGCCTTCTATAAATTCTAGTCTTTCTTCGGCATAAGTATTAGCTGTACTGGCAATTAAAACTTCTTGTTGCTTTGGATCATGAAGCGATTGACCAAGTAAAGCCCAATCAGCCTTAACTTCATTAGCAGCCATTGGAACATATTGATCGATTTGATATTTAATAGTGCTTTTTAATTCCACTTCGTTCATAACTGGAACGTCTATGACAGTAGTAAATGTTTTACTTGAAGGTAACCCGATAACGACGTCTTTTTCTTTGATTCCAATTTGTCCGACGGCAGTCATAATTACTTCACCAAGTCGACGTATAGCTTCAGGAGAATTACTGGCCGTAACTTTCTCTTCAGTTGATGCATAGCCGTAGTGTTGTAAGACCCAGTTATCATTTCCAGACGGCGAAAGCTGCACTACTCTAACAGCGGTAGTACCAATGTCTAACGCAAAGAAATTGCCCAAGCCCTTTAATAATGCCATGTTGCATCTAATTATACAGAAGCATGAGCATTAAAAGCAAGAGATAATGACTAAAATCTTGGCGGTAGCTCTTTGGTATATACAGTTTGAATTTTGCCACGACCAGAAATACGATTATAAGCCCAAAGATAAGCATCAGCTCTTAAATTAATCACCTCGGCAGGAACTCCGCTATCAGCACCAGCACCTGAACCAGCTGTTCTATAAAGATAAAGTTTATCAGTCATAACTGGACCGTTGATTGTTAATTTTTGATTGCATTTATCAATTGTATCGCCAACACTGTTACATGTCTTTATGAATCCATCTTTGGTCGTTTTGTTATATGCGATCAACCAAGCATCTACATTTGTAACATTTGAATTAATGGTTATACTTTTTGCGATAATCACTAGTTGAGGAATATCGTTTAACTTATGTAGTGTATTAGGCGTGTAAGTAATATTCCCATTTATTGTTACATTTTTGCTAGGAACATTCAGCACTATCCATTTCTTTGAAGGTAGGGTCGCACCATTGATAGTAATGTCGTTTAATCCTGATTTATATATACCCGAGCTTAAACCGCCTAACGTAACAGTTCCACTAACACTTCCTATGGCTGAGCTGGTAGGAAAACTAGCTGCTACATCGGGAATAAATCTACTAACCGTGTCATATTGGCCCAGATTATCACCATTTTTACATGTTGTCGCTGAGCTTGATTGAGTATTAGAAAAGGTCAAAGTACTATAGTTACAAGTATTGCTTAAGGTAGAGGCTAAGCCTCCATTAAAGGCGGATCCTGAAGCCATACCTGTTATATTACCTCCAGCGAACAATCCATATTCGTCCCAACTACCGTAAATTTTTCCGCTTTTAACAGAGGTACTGGTTTTTACATTACCTCGAACCCACAAATCGCCTCCCCAAATTTGGACTTTTGGTTTTTTGCCAATTATTATACAGTCCTCAGTTGATAATAATGTAGCAGGATTAGTGTTAGATCTTGGCGTTACCGATAGCCTGAAACATATCTGGGTACCAGCATCATAATCAGTGTCAGAGAAAGATAGGTTATTTGTTATATAAGTAGTAATACCACGTGGAAAAGTTCTCGTTCCTGAATAAGGACTATACGTCGCATACGCGCCATTTCCAACCTTCTTTTCTAGGTTATAAGTAACATTACTGCTAGCAACTTCACCCGTATTATTAATGTAAGAAGTTATATTAAAAGATGAACCAGCCTCTACAT
>JBASLU010000044.1:0-13238 GCA_049656505.1 Saccharimonadales bacterium (SeqCode)
AGCCTGAAGAGCCGGAAAAGCGTGTCCTGGGCCAAGAACAAACATCGTTTCTTGACCATATTTTTTGACCATATTATTTAAGTGGACATAGGCCATATTTACACCAGGGCAAGATCCCCAGTGGCCAAGTAAGCGAGGTTTTATGTCTTCGTGAGTTAAAGGCCTTTCTAATAAAAAGTTATCTTGCAAGAAGATTTGTGCGGCAGACAGGTAATTAGCAGCCCGCCTAAATTTATCAAAATTTTCGTTCATACTTATGCTTATTGTATAGAAACGATAAGGGTTTGTAAAACATTTATGTGCAAGGTTATTTTGCAAGGTTAAACCTTGCAAAATTAATGACTAGGTGATTGGTGGGTGGCTATCTATCTGTTAAGATAGATTATATGAAGATTTTAAATGGTAGCGAATTAGTTGGATATATAAAAGAGCGTCAAGCTAAGCAAGTTCGTGCTTTACGTCAATCTTGGCGGGTTTTTCCAAAATTGGTGATTATTTCAACAAACGATAATCCCGTCAATGAAGTTTATTTGAAACTTAAAAAACAATACGGCGAAGATATTTTAATAGATGTAGAGATTTGCAAAACTACGACTTTAGATGTTAAAAATAATATCAATAATTTTAATAAAGATTCTGATATTCATGGAATTATTGTCCAATTACCAATATCTGATGTTTCAATGACGGACGAAGTGCTTAATATGATAAACCCAGAAAAAGATGTTGATGGATTAGCCCAAAATAGTCTATTTACACCAGCAACGGCAATGGCGATTGATTGGTTGCTGACGGGATATAATATTGATTTAAATTACAAAAAAATAGCGATTGTAGGCGAGGGCAGGTTAGTCGGAGTACCACTTGCTAAACTATGGCGTAATAATGGTTTTGATATCGAAACTTATAATGATAAAACGACTGATTTAAAGAATAAACTTCTTAAAGCTGATGTTATAGTTAGCGCCGCTGGCGTACCTGGATTAATTAAAAGTGACATGATTTCATCGCACGCAGTAATTGTTGATGCTGGAACAGCTTCAGAAAATGGTGAAATAGTCGGCGACGTGGACGATGATTTAAGAAATCGGGATGATTTAACAATTACACCTAAAAAAGGTGGCGTCGGACCACTCACGGTCGCAGCACTATTTGACAATGTAATCACATCGGCTAGAAAAGTTGCAGATAAAAAAGGCCAACAGGATATCTAGACTATTTTATATCCAAAGCTTTTTTAACACGCTCAAGTACTTGATTAGGTGTCAGGTTGGCTTTGACTATATAACTGTGAATTCCTAGGTCTTTTAGTTTTTTAGGGGCTTCTTCTTCACCTAAATTTGTCAAAATAATGACAGGAATGTTTTTACCCCAAGGTTTTTTTCTAATAATTTCAAGTGCGGCAGTACCATCCATTTCTGGCATTTGTAAATCCAACAAGATAATGTCTGGCTTAAAATCTTCAACCAATTCGACACCCCTAGCACCATTGCCGGCCATTTTAACTTCAAGACCAGCACTTTCGAATTTCATCCGATACATCTGGCTGATAACTAAATCGTCTTCTATAATAGCTATCTTTGTCATATAAATTTATCCTAATCGTATTGTATCATGGTTAATTAGCATAACTAATATTGACATATAAATACTTTTATGAGATAATTAGTGTAATATAAGCCTTAAACATATTGAGTAGAGTGTTATTGTCGTGTCTTCAAAATTTTTAAATGAAAGTAATGAAAGTAGTGAGCCTGGCATAATTGTAGAGAGCGATCTTTTTAATGGTGCCGATAGTGCTCGTTTTGCTTTGGGAATTTTTAGCTCTTCGAGAATGTTGTCTTATGAAGATGGTAGTGTAGAACAAGCAATTTTTCGATTGAGAAGCAAAGTTTATATTGATCAAGAGGGCTATTTAGATGATTCTACTAAAAATGAAGACGGCACCGAGATTGATGTCGATGACCGTCGTTCTAAACAGGTTTTTGTTGTTGAAAATCGAGGCCCTCAACTAGTTGCCGCAGTTGCCTGTGGCAGATTAGTCGTAAAAGATGGGAGCCCATTGCCTGTTGAAAAGTTTTTCCCTGAGGCATTTTGTCCAGAATTACCCACTGGGAGTGTTGAAATATCTCGTTTTATCGCACGTCACCAGGATCCATATTTAAATATTGATTTACAAAAAAGCCTAATGGCTGCTGGAGTCGGTCATGTTGATAGTGAAAAACTAGGTTCAATGTATGCGGTTGTCGATCCATATTTTGAGAGGGGTTTAAAATTAATGTTAAGATCAGCTATCAGACGTTCTTCAGATCTAAAATATATAAAAGAATATAATACAGAAAATTATGCTATAGAAATTGTTGGAAGTGGTGTAAAGAGTCGATTGGGCAAAGAAGCAGTTGAAAGATTTACGCCATTAGTCGATGAATCTATAGTTTATTGGAATAGATTCGGAGAGGCACTGTATTTATGAGCAGCATCAACAAAAGAGAATATGATCGAAACTATGGCTTTTGGAATGAAAAAGAACAAGATATTTTAAATAAATCCAAGGTTGCCATCGCTGGCGTTGGCGGTGATGGTTTTCAGCTAGGTTACAAATTAGCAATGATGGGCGTAGGCAGTTTTAGTATCGCTGACCCAGAAATTTTTGAAGAAGAAAATTCTAACCGCGTCATGGGTGCTACATCTAGTCATTTAGGCCGTAATAAGGCTGAGGTTTTTAGAGATATGGTCGCAGATATGAGGCCTGAGACAACCGTTGATATCTATACTGAAGGTATCAGTGAAGACAATTTAACCGATTTTACGAGGAACGCTAATTTAGTTATTGATGAAACTGAGCTGACAAAACTTGAATTGGGCACAATGCTTGCTCGTGAAGCCAGGCGCAAAGCTATACCAGATCTTTTAGTAATGAATATAGGATTTGCGGCGATAGCGACGTCTTTTAAGCCATATTATTACAGAGGGAAAACATTCGAAGATATTATGGGAATACCAAAAGACGCACCGCTTGACGAAGTTGCAGACATGGAAGTTGATTTTAGTCGCTGTTTGCCCTATGTTCCAAGATATGGTGATCTAGAAACGCTTAAGGCCGTGAAAAAAGGCGCTGATTTACCTTCAATTAGTCCAGGAGTAGACGTAGCGTCAGCCATTGGTTCAACAGAGGCTTTTTTACATCTAGTTTCCGACTCTAATAATAAGCGTCGCAAACCTGTTTGGGCGCCGAATTTTAGATATATGGATAGTTATAATGGCGAGAGCGGTACTATTAGAACACCAAGGCTAAGTTATTACTTAGGTATGGTTGCGGCGATTAGTTCTTCGGTAATGAATTTATCACCCTCTGCAAGCTATGATGAGAAGTCGCGAAAACGACGAAATATGAAATAAGTAATTCTATATTTATACATAAGAAGAATGTATAATTTATTTATATGGGTTATTTGTACCTATTTGTTGATGTAATAATTGCGCTTGGTTTATTATCATTAGGTTTAGCAGGTCTATTACGCAAGGGTTATAAAATAAAAATAAATAGGTTATTTGCTACTTGTAGTGTGCTTGTAGCAGTTTGGATTTTATCAAATCACATAAGTAATAATATCAGCGTAGATTATCAAATAGCGCTCATAGCTAACCATATCGTTCTTGCCTCTAGCTTAGGCTCTATGATTTTATTGATGCAATTCGTAATCGGGTTAGCTGATGTAAAACACCTAGAAAAAATTGTCGATTGGCTATTAATACCACTATGGATTACATTTGCTATGTCTTTTACGTCATTGATTTTATCTGATATAAAAATACAGGGTAACGTGTACGCAATCACTTTTGGGCCATTGCTGTATTTATATGCCTTAGGCATTTTTACGACGATAAGTCTTACAGCATATGGGCTAATTCATGGACTATTAAAAAATAAAGGTATTAAAAAAAGACAGATAGTAACAGTCGGTTACGGATTATTAATCAGTGTACCCCTAGTTACTATATTTGCCTTTATTTTACCTGTTTTGACTGGAGACTTCTCTTTCACTCAGTTTGGCTTAACTCCACTGGCGATTATCGTCATAGCTTTATATTACAGTGTCGTGAAGTATCAACTCTTTGATATTCGCCTAGCCGCCGTTAGAGCTATGGCGTACGTTCTGTCTTTAGCAACTCTTTCAGCAATTTATTACTATGTAGCTTACTTGGTTTCGCTAGTTTTTTTCAAAGGACGTGTCGACTCATCCGTTAGCATCAGTCCTATAAATATTGTGCTAGCATTAATCCTAGCCTTTATATTCCAGCCAGTTAAAAGATTTTTTGATCGTGTCACCAATGGTATTTTCTATAAAGACAACTATAATACTGATGATTTTTTCGCTCGGTTAAATAATACTTTAACGCAGACAACTGAAATAAGAGGGTTACTAACTAAAGTTTCATATACCATAGAAGAGACATTAAAGGCAGAGCAGGCTTTCTTTTTCATTTATACAAATGCAGACGGTCATTATTTAACGGCGGGAACTGATAATCATAATCATATACCTAAACATGATGCTATTTTAATAGAGCAAGAGTACGATGGGGAAAATGATGTAATAGTTGAATCTTTACTTGAAGAAGGTGACATAATTAAGCGGATGATGTTATCTCACAGAATAGAAATAATTTTACCATTAATTGAAGATGGTAGTGTAATTGGTTATTTTTGTCTAGGCGAGCATAAAACATCTGGTTATACGAGTCGTGATACAAAAGTTTTGAGTACAATCTCAAGTGAATTAATTGTAGCTATTAAAAATGCCTTGGCGGTTGAGGAGATTCGTGAAATTAATCGTACTTTACAACAAAGAATTAATAATGCTACGAGAGAACTTCGTGCTACAAACGCAACCTTAAGGCAGCTCGACAAAGTAAAAGATGAGTTCGTTAGCATTGCCAGTCATCAGCTTAGGACTCCGCTAACGAGCGTTAAGGGTTATCTGAGCATGGTTCTAGAGGGTGACACCGGCAAAATTACCAAAGTTCAACATCAATTATTAAATGAAGCTTTCTTAAGTAGCGAAAGAATGGTTCGTTTAATTAACGATTTTCTTAATGTCTCGAGAATCCAAACTGGCAAGTTCGTTATCGACCGAGCTCCAACGGATTTATCAACAGTTGTTGAGCAAGAAATAGAAAGCTTAAAACCTAACTCTCAGGCTCGTAATATCAAATTAATCTATAAAAAACCAAAAAATTATCCAATTTTGAATATTGATGAGGGCAAAATTCGCCAAGTTATTATGAATTTTGCCGACAATGCGATTTATTATTCTCGCGACAATAGTGCTATCAACATTAAACTATCAGTCGAAGCTAATAACGCAGTCTTTACAGTCAAAGACACTGGTATAGGTGTTCCTAAATCAGAGAGAGACAATTTATTTGGAAAATTTTATAGAGCGACTAATGCTCGTAAAAAAAGGCCAGACGGTACAGGTGTTGGACTATATTTAGCTAAAAAAGTAGTTGACGCTCATGAAGGTGAATTAATTTTTGAATCAGTCGAAGACAAGGGAAGTATTTTTGGATTTAAATTACCAATCGCCAAGAACTCTTAAACACCTCTACCACTTGCAATATTTATAATTTCAATAATTATCAAGACCAAGGTTACGATCACTATTAGCACTGTCGCTACGGTTTTTATGAGTTTTTTATTATCAAACCACCACTGACTAAACTTAGATCGATTAGAGGCGACAATGTGAGTAACTACTGGCGCTTGAGAAGTTGAACCTACACCAGTATATTTTTTGTTACGTTTTTTAGATTTTTTAGACATATTTTTATTATAACCCAACTGTACGTTGAAAGAAAAATAAAACACCCCTGACTAAACAGGGGTGTTTTAGGTCTGAATCGCTTCAGAATAATGATGGAGCGGTCAGACTCTTATCGCTTATTAGCTTTTCGGCTTAATCTGTAATAGTTCAAGCTTGTTACTAATGCGCCTAATCCAAATAGGCTAGCGATGTCTTCTGAGACACCAGTTTGAGGTAATTCTTCGGGCGTATCGTCGTTCTTATTATCTTCACAGATTCTATCGACCGTAACGATAGCGTTATCAGTCTTAGAACCGTTGTTTGTTCTAACGGTAGCGACATTATTTAGATTATTAGCCCCACATCTTGGTAAACTGTCGTTTACTGCGACTTTAGCGCTGAATTTAACATAAGCAGTAGCACCGGCATTATAGTCACCGATGTTTATGCCACCTTTTGTCACAATATTATTGCTGACTCTTAATCCATCAGGATTGGTTGAGTTAACAATATAAGTGCTATCAGCTATGTAGGTCATACCGTTTGGTAATGTATCGCTAACGACGACGTCATTTTGTCTAGTTGTACCATTATTTTGGTAGGTTACTAAGAAATCAACGCTATCGCCTGGGTCAACTGACTCAGTTTTTTTCCAATCTTTAGTTCCGTTCAAGCGAACTTGCTTTGAAACAGTGAAGTTTGGTTGGTCGGCTTGTATCCTAAAAGTTACATAACCAGCGTATTCTTCGCAACCTGGTAAAACTCCGTTTAAGGAATCGTAACCAATCGCAGTCCCAGTTGTGATAATGTTGTCTGACAAAGTTGCGCCGTTTACGTTGCCGTGGCTATGAATTGTAGCAGAACCAGGAACGTATCTTAGTACAATGTCGCCACTGGTACTATTGGTAAATGCTATATCATCCCAAACTTGAGTTGGATTAGCGTTAGTTGCGCCAACATAACCAACAGCTTGAGTCGCACTGCCACCATTAGCCACAACAGCTGGGATTTCGGCTCGAACATATGCGCCATTTGCAACACCTTTGCCACTAGCGTTTAAGCTAGAGCTGGCATTGTTGTGATAATACATAAACACGACGTATTCATGACCAACAGTTAAGTTAATCTGATCGGCATATGTATTGTTGTTGGCATTAGCTTCACGAACTTGCATAAAGTTGCGTTCGTCACCAATTGCTGGGTTATTTGTTATTGAGTTAAATGTAACGTGATCAGCTGGGTTTTCGATCGTATAAGTTGGACGATCTGGTCCCCAAGCTAGTAATGCAGCTGGTACGATAATCGCCAAAGCGATAGTCGCAAAAACTGCCCATAATTTTTTCATATAAATCTCCTTCTTGATAATCCTCGCAGGAAAATCAAATTAAATGTATCTAATTATCAATTTGTCTAAACTGGTGCCTAATTGTTAAGGGACGACAAATCAGATTATTACAATTTATTAGTGCATGTCCGGGCTTTTTGCTTGATTCAAGCAAAAGTTTAAGGCCCACAGGGAGCCTACTCGACTACGAGTGCTAGAAAAGCGCTCAAGTAGGAGTAGGCTCCCCGGAAGGCAACGTACCGATGGCTCTAGAAGCCAACTGGGAGACCAGGGTCTCCGGTGTTGGCTGAGCCGTCTGTTGGATTCACCCCCTCTTCGGGTTCGGGAACCGACTCTTCTACCGGTTCGGTTACTCCAGGAGCGGTCACGCCGCTCTCAGAGCCGGGTGGGTTAGTGGGAGTGTCGACGACACCGCCACCACCCGGAAGTGACGTAACGACGTCCGGCGGAGTTGTCTCGGCCGGGGTTGTCACTGTTGACTTTGGGCGCGACCCTGTACCAGAGTCGCGCTCGTCACCATCACCTGGTTGCTTGTAGTCATCCGGATTGGATGACTTAGGCTGCAGGTCGTTATCAGTAGGTCCTGTAGGAATACCAGGCCTACCGCCAGTTGGCTGCGTACAACGCTCTAGAGCGCTGTGTTCGCCGACTGTGTTACCCTGAGCGTCTTCGTAGGCGATGTCATATCCCGCCTTGTCGACGCCTGCAACGCCAGGCGACTGTGTCACCTGTGTGCCGACAACACCAGTATTTGCACTCTGGAACTTGATTTCGCTGACGCTTGCGATGTCAGCGACATTCCAAAGCACCAGCCAATCGTTGTATCGCTTCTCTCCTTCCTCAGAGTAGATATTGCCATCTTCTATTCTGCCATCCTTACAAAGTTCGGCGGGGTTTTCGATGGGGTCAATCAGTCCAAGAGGCGAGAAGTTGTAGTACACCCACAAAGTAAGTGGGTCGTGCATGGCTTGTTCGGCTATCTGAGCCCGAAAAGCCTCAGCGTCGTCCTCGACTTTCACGCCGTCGGCGTTGAGACGGTTACCGTCTCGCCGAGGCATGTCGATGACGAACTCGTCTTCTTCACCAGCAGTCATTACCGCCGGTGATCCCCCAGAAGACGCCGTGCTAGTGGTCGGTTCGTTCTTGACGACCTGGCCGCCTCGTAGTGAGGCGCCAATCAAGGCGACTGCCACCACGAAAATGACCAGTATCGCGAGATAGCCGAGAACCATATTGCGGCTCTTGGCGTAGACGTCCTCGACTTCTTCCGGCTCGTCCTTGGCCTGCTGGCCGTAGACAAACCTAGTGCGAGGCTTGTTTGTGGATTCGGCTTCGTCTTTCGACGAGGCACCTCCACAGATAGTGTAGCCGTTGTGGTGTGGCTCGTCGTCCTGCTCTTCACCAACGGGGCGTCGGCCGAACCATCGCCCGATTTTCATACCGAGGCGACGGAACTTTTCTAGTTCCTCTACCTCTTTCCGTTCCCTGCGGGTGCAGGGAACGGTTTCCAAAACCCGTGCCCGTGATTCTTCCATGACAATTCTCCATTTCTCCCCATACGGGGTGGTCAGTTATGTGTGACTGGTTAGCCACAATTTACTGCACCCCTGGGGGATTGGGAGCAGCACACCATGATGGAAATGCCATATTCCAGCACAGAGTGCCACTCCCTAAAAGAGAACTATCAAAAGTACGTGTCTTTCGGACATGCACTGTAATAATCTGATTTGTTAATGATCCTCCGTTACTTCTCCACCTCATAAGTAACTGATGATGATAATTTATCACAAAATAGCTAAAATGTCAATGTTTATACAATAAAAATAGGTAAAATACAAGTCTGTTTGACATAAATAAATAATTATTTTAAATAAACATAAACAGATTAGAATATAGTCAAAATAATTTTTTTTTGATACAATCATCTAACGCTAACTTATTGACGCGATTAAGGTCCCGTCGTCTAACGGTTAGGACACCAGGTTTTCATCCTGGCAACAGGGGTTCGATTCCCCTCGGGATCACCAATCAAAGAATCGGAGTTTATCTCCGGTTTTTTGATTGGTAAGCTCCGCATGGAGCTGAACCCTATAAGGCGGTTCGCTATTGCCCAGTAATCTTTAGATTACAACGGCGCAATATACCTTAGTATTCCCCTTAAAAATAAAACTTATGCTAAAATAGTCCTTAAATGGGCATTGTCTTTAAGAGAACAAAAATTCTAGCAACTATTGGGCCGAAAACCAATTCGCCTGAGATGATTGAAAAGTTACAAATAGTTGGCGTGAATGGCTTCAGGTTGAATTTTAGTCATGGCACTGATGATGAACGTAAATCGCAAATTAAATGGATTAGGCAAGCCAGTATTAAAAATGGTAAACCAGTCGCAATTTTGCAAGACCTACAAGGTCCAAAGATAAGATTAGGAAATTTAAGTCATGACATTGCAGTAAATTCGGGTGATGAGATTTTATTAGATTCAAATGCGAAAAATGATGCATATGATGGATTTGTTATCCCTGTTCAATATAATTTAGCTGAAAAAGTTAAGGTTGGTGAAAAACTCTATATTTTTGATGGGAAAATTCAAACAACAGTCGTTAAGGTTGTCGGTGAAACGGCCATTAAAGTAAGAGTTGAAAATGCTGGTATTTTATCAAGTCGTAAGGGTATTAATTTGCCCGATACCGATTTTGCAGGTGATATTTTAATGCCCAAAGATATAAAAGATATTGAATTTGGCGTTGAAAACGACATAGACTACGTAGCTTTGAGTTTTGTTCAAACCGCTGATGATATCAATAAACTACGACAAATTCTCAACTCTTTAAATTCAACAGCCAAAATTATAGCGAAAATTGAAACAAAATCGGCAATTAGTGATGAAAATCTAGAATCCATAATTAAAGCAAGTGACGGTATTATGATTGCAAGAGGCGATTTGGCGGTGGAGGCCGGAGCAGAAGTAGTACCAGTTATACAGAGGAAAGTAATTAAATTATGCAGAAAATATGGTCGTTTAAGTATCGTTGCCACTCAGATGATGGCTAGTATGGTTTTTGAATCTCAGCCGACTAGAGCTGAAGTTAACGATGTCTCAAATGCCGTAGTTCAAGGGGCGGATGCTTTAATGCTTTCCGATGAAACAGCCAATGGCCACCATCCCCTAGAAACGGTGATTGCTATGAAAAAAGCGATTATCTATACCCAAGAAAATGAACCTGTCGAAATTATACCCAAGACTATGCTCAATAATAAAAGAAAACAAAATGCTATTAGTGGTGCAGCTGTAAGTTTGGCGAACACTCTTAAAGTTGCAGCAATTATAACTGAGACGAAGTCGGGCGCAACGGCATTTAATGTTGCTGCTTATCGTCCAAATCTACCGATTATTAGCGTGACTAGTCGTCTCCGTTCAGCGCAACAGCTAGCTTTGAGTTATGCTAATCGAGTCTATCTTAGGCCAGAGGGTGAAGAAATTGGTTTTGAGGTTGCAAAAGAACTAGGTGAAATTGGATATTTCGGCGAGTTACCAGTTTCGGTAGTGATTGTTAGTGGCCGTCAATCTGGTGTTATTGGGGCGACCGATACTATCCAAGTCAGAACAATTAATAAGGAAAGCTAGACGCTAAATAATTTTTAGAGTAAACTGAAAGGGAAAGCATAAGCTATAAATAACAGATGACTATTGATAAAAAATTAATTATTGGCAACTGGAAAATGAATTTTAATGTTCAAGATTCTAGTTTATATTTGCACAAATTATCATCTATGATAAAAAGACACCGCGACGTAGAGGTCGTGTTGGCGCCTTCTACTTTGTCGCTGCAGACTTTAAGCCTTCAAATTGATCTTAAGCAATTTAAGTTGGCAGCTCAAAATTTCTATTGGCGAGATAATGGCGCATATACGGGAGAAATTTCAGCTTCTCAGCTTAGGGGAATTGTTCAATATGCAATTATAGGTCATTCTGAAAGGCGATATATTTTTAATGAAACAGATAAAGACATTCGCAACAAAGTAGCAGCTGCAATTAGAAATAATATTATACCTGTCCTTTGTATAGGCGAAACAGCTTGGGAAAGATCAAGTAATGAAACTAACGATGTAATACGCGACCAATTAGTTTCAGGATTAGCTAATATTACTAGTGATGAGCTTGATAAGGTCGTCATAGCTTATGAACCAGTTTGGGCTATTGGTACTGGTCAAAATGCTATACCTAGTGATGTTGCTTCGGCAATCAAAACTATTAGGAGACAAATAGAGCATCTTTATGGTCCAACTGCGGCCAGCGATATTAAAATCTTATATGGTGGTAGCGTAACGGATAATAGCGCTTCAGACTATCTTATGTTGCCAGAAATTAACGGTTTATTAGTTGGTGGAGCTAGTATTAATGCCAATATGTTTTCAGAAATAGTTAAAAAGGCGCATAAAGAGTCTAAATCAAAGAAAAAATAGGGGGGATTTTAGTGAGCGATTTTGATTTTGATGAACTAGATAAGGCTGTGAATTCTTTGAATAAAACAAGCAGTAACCAAATGCAGAATCATGAAAATGGTTCAAATCAAGTAATGTCTAATAATGATCGTCCAATTCCGTCTTTGGCGACTAAGCGCACACCTGGACCTTTTATGGATGTCATACATCCGTCTTCTAATATGATGAAAAATTCTAATCAATCCACACGAATAAATGGTTCAGTAGTTAACCCTATTCTCAATACTCAGAATAATGAAATTGCTAAATCAGAACCCATAAAAGAAGAACCGGCTTCTGATAATCAAGAAACAAAGACCGAAGTTGTACCAAGTAATGACGAGGATGATGATATTAATAAAATTAGCGAAGATATAAATAAAACTTTAGGCTTAACAAATGACTCACCTTTTATTGCCGACGCTCGGGTTGAAAAAAGGCCATTAGGAGCTTTCTCGGGTGAATCTAACGGTGATAATTCGAATGTTGATGTAAAAAAACCAGATGAAGCTTTGCCTATTGTTGATGATGCGCCTATGCCAGCTGAATTAGATAATGATTTATTGTCGATTGAAGCAAACAGCGTAGCTAAATCAACTGTGCCTGAAGAGACTGAACAAGCTTCAGCTACTGAAGCTATCCAAACTGAAACTCCGCAAAATGAACAGGAAAAATCAGACAATATCAATAAAAACATAGCTCCCGTTGTGACTATTCCTCAACAATATACTGAAAAAACTAGTCCCAAGACTGAAACTAGCCAAATTTATGAAAATAACGAAACTTATAAACAGACATTAATGCCTGCGAAGAAAAATACTGGCTGGCTATGGATTATTTGGATTATACTTTTAATTTTAGTTGGTGCTGGCGTTGGAGCGGCTGTATATTTCTTTGTTTTAGAGCCCTAGTCTATAATAGATACAATGGATTTACTTGATGGTTTAAACCCAGCACAAAAGAGTGCGGTACAGGTTGCTTCTGGCCCACTTTTAATTTTGGCTGGTGCCGGCAGTGGCAAAACTAAAACCTTAACGCATCGTATAGCTTATCTAATTTCCCAAAAATCTATTAAACCAGATGAAATTTTGGCAGTTACTTTTACGAATAAAGCAGCTAAGGAGATGCAGTCAAGGGTTACTGTTTTATTAAAAGCGAAAGGTGAAATTCGTAACTTCATGCCGTGGATGGGCACTTTTCACAGCATTTGTGTCCGGCTTTTACGTATAGACGGTTATAAAATAGGGATATCTCGCAATTTTGTTATATATGATGAGGACGATAGATTGAGCTTAATAAAACGAGCCATCAAACAACTATCATTTAATGATAAAGAAGTAAAACCAAAAGTAGTGTCGAGTATAATTTCTAGTTCAAAAAATAGCATGATAGATAGTATTGAGTTCCAATCTACGGCGACTTCACCACAACAGAAAAAAATAGCTAAGATTTATACTAAATATGAAGAATTAAAAAAAGCCTCATCAGCCCTCGATTTTGACGATTTATTAATAGAAACCGTAAAATTACTGCGTGAAAACAAAGAAGTGAGAAGCGTTTGGCAAAAACATTTTAAGCACATTTTAATTGATGAGTATCAAGAC
>JBASLU010000045.1:0-4233 GCA_049656505.1 Saccharimonadales bacterium (SeqCode)
ATAGTAACAGCTAATACGACCGGTTTTAATCTAGCGCCTTTGCAGACATAACACTCATGCTCTCGCATAAATCTTTCGATGTCTTTTCGGATAAAATCACTGTCAGTTTCTTTGTGGCGACGTTCAAGATTCGGAATTACACCTTCATAAGTAGTTTCATAAAATTTTCCGTTGGAAAGCTCGACATTATATTTTTGATCTTCCGTACCATAAAGTATTTTATTTATAATATCAGCACTTAATTGTCGTACTGGAACTCGCAAACTAAAATTATGCGCTTCTGCTAGAGCCGCAAGCTTTTTCATATACCAAGCTTCGCTGTTCACACGATTAAATGGCCTGATTGCGCCTTCAGATATCGTAAGATTAGCATTAAAAACTAAACTGGGGTCAATTTCTAATCTGTTACCTAAACCGGTACAAACCGGACAGGCACCTTGTGGAGCATTAAAACTAAAAAGTCTGGGTTCTAATTCGGGTATTTCTTCATTAGGATGGTTAATACAAGCACGTCTTTGACTAAAGACGAAATTTTTATCATTGTCAACATCAAGTATTTCAACTAAACCGTCAGTCATGGTTAAAGCCTGTTCAATTGATTGAGAAATTCTATTACTGGATTCCATCGAAATTGCCACCCTATCAACAACTATTTCGATATCATGTTTGATATTTTTATCTAATTGCGGAAATTCTTCTAAAGTATAGGTAATTCCATCAACCCTAGCCCGCATAAAACCTAAACGAGTATACTTTTCAGGAATATGCGCGAATTCGCCTTTTTTGGATTTTACAATAGGAGCTAAAATCATCAATTTTAAACCTTTAGGAAAATTCATGATTTCATTCACTATATCTTCGGCGGTTCGCTTACTAACCGTCTCACCACAAACAGGACAATGAGGCACACCGATACGGGCAAATAATAAACGAAGATAATCGTAAATTTCAGTTACAGTTGCAACGGTACTACGAGGATTATGGCTAGTCGATTTTTGATCAATACTAATCGCAGGGCTGAGGCCTGTAATTTGATCGACATCTGGTTTTTCCATTAAACCCAAAAATTGCCTAGCATAACTCGACAAACTTTCAACGTAACGGCGCTGACCTTCGGCATAAATGGTATCAAAAGCTAAAGAAGATTTACCGGAGCCAGATGGCCCGGTTATGACAACGAATTTATTGCGCGGAATTTCAACATCAATATTTTTAAGGTTGTGCTCGCGTGCGCCAACGACTTTAATCACCTCTGACATAGTTCCATGGATTATACACTAAAATTGGCTTTTTTTCTAGTGTTAATTAATCCAAAGCAGGAACTATACTCTCGGCCCAGAGCTGCAGCTCTTTAAGAATATATAGTCTGTTTTCATCTTTTTCCGAGATTGATAAGTGGTTAATTCTATCCATATAAGAATCTATACCTGCCACAATTCTATTACTGCGCCACTTTTCCCAGGCTATAGTTTCATCGACAGAAAGACTCTTAGGGTAATTTCTAGCCTTGTAGTGTAAGAGAAGTTCAGGTAATCTGTCATCCGTAAACTCTGGGTTCATATCAGCTAGTTGATTAGCGTCAGCATTTCTGACGGCCTCAACCCTAATTTTGTCTTCATCTGGCACAAAACTGTCGTATAATTGCGCTTCGACATCTAAAAATTTAGGATATTCTTCTCTATTTTCATAAATGCTACGAATATTCTCAGCAAAACTTGGATTGCTTATGAGAGTTTTTATATTCTTCGAAATTACCTCTTCTTTTAAGGCAATTTTGTTCCAGCCGTCTGATTGAGATAAAACCCCAATTGGCGCAACCGCAGGTGAGCGATTATAGTGTAATTCTTTAACTGGAACTGGTATGTAGCCGTCTTTTTGACGCTCCTCGTAATTTGCATAAATAATCTTTGATAATTCGTTAGTATTTAAATTTATAAATGGCTCAGGATTGTATCTTAAATCATAAACAATAATATTACCGTTTTTAGTCGTTGTTAGCGGAAATGCTATAGTTGTTTTATTAAACTCTGAAGCATATCTACCGCTCGAATAAACAAATGGCTTTTTGTCCTCTAAGTTAACTAGGTTTTTAATTGATTTTTTATCGCGCATATTAAATAAATATTCGTATAATTGTGGTTGTTTTCCGTGAATGAGTTTAGCTATCGCAATTAATGCCTCAACATCGCTTAAGGCGTCGTGAGCTTTTTTGTGAGTTAAATTGTTAGCCTGACTAATTGATTCTAAAGTATTTGTCGCAATACCATCTTTAGTAAATGGCCAGTTAATACCTTCTGGGCGAAGCGCTCTAGTCATTCTAACCAAATCCAAAACGTCCCAACGAGAGCGGCCATCCTTCCAACTCCATTCATATGGATCATAAAAATTGCGCCATAATAGATGACGAATAAACGCATCATCAAAACGTATGTTGTTAAAACCAATCACAATTGTATCGGGTAAAAATACTTTTTGGTTTAAAAATTTCGCAAATTCAGCTTCACTTAGTCCCTCTTCAATGGTTTTTTGCGGAGTTATACCTGTAGTCAGGATGGCATCTGGACTAGGTAAGGTGTCGTCATTAATTCTAACTAACAAATTAACCGGCTCAGCGATTTGATTAAATTTTAAGTCAGTACGAATACCAGCAAATTGCATAATCCTATCTTCACGGGGATTAAGTCCACTAGTCTCAAGATCATAGAAAAATAAAGTTTTAGACATTAGATATATTATAGCTTAAATTTCGGATATGAATTATGGTGTGAGATATCTAATTATCACCACTCCAGAACCACCATTGCCACCAGCTCCACCGTCAGTTCCACCACCACCACCACCACCACCACCACCGGTATTGGCCGTTCCGTTATCACCATCTTGACCATAATCGTCTCCTACGGCAGGGAATATATTTGCACCGCCACCACCACCACCGTAATTACCACCTAAGCCGCCAGAACCCTGTTCCCAAGTTCCACCACCACCACCGCCACCACCGTAATATTTTGTGACGCCAGTTATAACCGAACTGGTGCCAATAGATCCGTTATCACCATTTAATAGACCGTTATCAGGAGTAGCACCGACACCACCACTAGCCCCAGAGCCACTGGTTGCAGTTGTGGTGTTAAATATACTAGCTTGATTAGACGCGCCTACAGTAATAACGTAGTCACCAGCTAACGTTTGATTAGAAAGTGATACTACCTGTCCGCCCTTACCGCCACTACCGGCATAATCGCCACTACCGGGTTGACCGTTAGCACCACCACCGACAATAAGAACATTTACCCCAGTTAAGGTGCCATTAGTTACAGATAGCGTTCCACTAGAAGTAAAAGTTCTTATTGTGTAACTACCATCTATCGTCTCTGTACCACCCGTTACTGTAATTCCGGAAGACCCTACAGCTAACGCTGACGGAGGTATCCTATCGCAGGCGCCTTCAGAAGATTCCTTTTCAAAAGCAACAGTGATGTCAGTTTTTGTACCATTAGGATTATAGCCACGGAGGCAGTAGTCTGAACTATCAATTACCGCATCTATAATATTACCCTCACTTGGCGTAAAGTCTAAGTCTGTATCAGTAACTCCGCCCTCTAGATAAACAGCTTTACCAACAACATTATTTCTCAAAGCATAATCAGTCATGAGACCATCAAGTGTATCTAAGTCCGACAAAACACTAGCATCACGAGCTTGGGCTTGAATTCCACCATAGCCAATATAGACAACTGCGCTTAATATGCCGATGATGAGTATGACAATTATTAATTCTAGAACCGTAAAAGCTTTAAAGATTTTTTTCATAATTTAACCTTACTTATTATGGTACTAGTATAAACTTAAGCTGTTTAAAGTTCAAATTGTATATTATAAAAGAAAAGTATACTTAACATCTTGTTATGAGATATTTTATCAATTAGTTTTTTGATTATGGATTAGGACTAACTAACACGGGCACTGAGCTATTCGCAGTAGATCCGTTACCAAGCTGACTTGTAGTACCTGCGCCCCAACAGTAGGCTTGACCATCTGACGCTGTAGCACAAGAAAAAACAGCTCCGACGGTGATAGATGTCATAGTCTTACCGCTCAAGACACCGGCGGTGTAGACGGCGACTGGCACTAAACTGTTTGTGGTTGAGTTGTTGCCAAGTGCACCAGAGGAATTATTACCCCAACAATAGGCTTGATCGTCCGAAGCAATGGCACAAGCATGATAATACC
>JBASLU010000046.1:0-2236 GCA_049656505.1 Saccharimonadales bacterium (SeqCode)
CGAAATACAGGTAACTCCTCGTCGTATTGTTGTGTGCGGTTATGACGAACAAGGAACAATGTTCGGCCTTTATAACCTGGAAGCAAGAATGAATCTTCGTGAAGCTCCTTTTTTACCCAACAACTTAAAAACAGTTCGCCACAGTCTATACCATACGCGCATGGTTCTATCGTGGATGGGATGGATGGAATGGCCTGATGCACTTTTGTCCCATCTTGTTCATGACGGATTTGACGGTATTTTTGCCGGTGTATATACCAACCCGAATGGAGATCGCACAGCAGCCGAAAATTCTACCGATTTTTACGCACGCCTGATGTACGGAGTGCGTAAACAAGATCCTGCAAAAATAAGAGATCTGATTAAACGGGCCTCCAAATACGGCTTGAAAGTTTACACGCCGATCATTTTTCAATACCTGGGAACCGAAGAAAGCGAAGCGGAATTGCGTAGACTGGTACGCGATATTGTCCGGGAATTTCCTGAAATCAACGGATACATCCTCTTAACGGAGGGATTCTGGTACAAAAAATGGGGAGGAGGCCACGGTGCAAGTAAGGAGTACCTTCAGGATTGGGCTAAAAACTGGTCGTATGCTGTGGGAATAGTCGAAGAAGAGTGTCATAAAATGAACCCGACCATAGAAATACTTCCCTGGGAATACAATATCGATTTTCGTCCCCAAAATACGGAAATAAAGCGCTATTTCATTCAACAACTCCCTGAGAACACCACTCCCATGCTCACCTGGGAAAATGGAAAAAGTTTTGAAATAGACGGCATGCAGGGATATTTAACCGATTATTCCATAAATCAAATTGGCCCGGCCGAAGTGACGGAAGCACAAATAGAGGAAGCCAAAAATCGTAACATGAGGGTCTTCTCTAAAGTAGATACCTTTGCCAGTTGGCAGTACGGAACAATTCCTTATCTGCCCTGTCCTTATCAATGGTATGACCGTTATAAGGCATTGGAAAAATTAGGCGTGAACGGAACGTTGGAGAGTTGGAGCAGTGGTTACAAACCCAACTTTTTAAGTAAACTTCGTGCATGGACTTGTTGGACAGATTATCCTTCTTTTGAGACACTTTTGAATCAAACGGCTACGGTAATTTTTGGAAAAAATCAGCAGGAACAGGTATTAAAAGCATGGGAACATTTTAGCCGGGCTATCCGTCTTGTTCCCGACACCGGGCCTAATATGGGTACTAACAATGCTATTGGAAACCCTATATTTTTCCAGGTACCCCCTGTAAGAACAGCAACTTTTACCTATTCATGGTTAGATCCGGCAAAAAATGATCCAAATATCAATCCTTACTGGCCGTTTACCGTTTCCCGTATGGTATTCTTCCCCGATTTTTCGAATCAGGTAAATAAGGCAGAACAATATGCCAGAAATGCAACAGGTATTGTCGCTACAAATGAAACAAAGATTCTGCCTCTTTTTCTTAATTATCTAAAAAAAGCCATTGAGGAGATGGAGAAGGGGCTGACTTTATACAGGTCTGCCGCTGTTAACAGTCCTGAGGCTAAACGCAGAGAAGCGGTCAGAGAAGTAATTGTGGCTGAACAGCTACAACGAATGATGCAAAGCGATTACGCTATCCTTGAATTTGAAGATCTCCGGATGAAGTTAGTAAAAGAAAAAGAAAAAGAAGCTATTCAGGAAATCTTTGATAGAATGGAAAGTATTGTAAAAGACGAGATCGAACGAACAGAACTCTCCTTATTGGCCGCAACAAGAGATTCCCGTATGGGTTTTCAGTTTGAGCAAGATTATGTCTATACCCCGTACTCATTAAAAGAAAAACTTTTGGTTTTGAAAGACACCTTATTGTACCAGTTGCCTAAAGTCAGAAAAGAAAACATTTGATAAACTATATAAAAAATTATTCATGTAAAAACTGTATTATGAACACAACAACAATCCCAACAAGTGAATTTGAAGAAAGAATCAGGAGGTTTCAGGCAAACATCAAAAAAGAAGGTTTAGACGCCTGTTTAGTACATGCCACAGAATCAGATATGGCATTCGTCAGGTATTTGAGTGAGTATTGGCCCGTGTTTGAAACAGCTGCGGTATTTGTACCGGCAAAGGGAGAAGCAATATTGTTAGTTGGCCCCGAAAGTGATTTATACGCGTCACAGAGAAGTTTTTTCAAAAATATTGAAAAGATGGTAGAATACCGTGAATCGGCTGAGCCGGACGCGCCCGGGATGTCTTTTATTACAT
>JBASLU010000047.1:0-19495 GCA_049656505.1 Saccharimonadales bacterium (SeqCode)
CCGGCGGTGTAGACGGCGACTGGCACTAAACTGTTTGTGGTTGAGTTGTTGCCAAGTGCACCAGAGGAATTATTACCCCAACAATAGGCTTGATCGTCCGAAGCAATGGCACAAGCATGATAATACCCTGGTTCGATTTGTTTTATGGTCTTGCCGCTCAAAACGCCGGCGGTGTAGACGGCGACTGGTACTGAACTGTTTGCGGTTGAGTTATTACCAAGACGACCATTTGCTCCCGCACCCCAGCAGTAGGCTTGGTCACTAAACGAAATTGCACAAGTGCTATACGAGCCAGAACTTATATAAACTTTTCCATTTGATTCAGCTCGTGCTGTTGCTGATGGCTGTAATAAATCGCAAATTCCTTCGCTAGATTCTTTTTGAAGTGATTCAAAAATACTACTATTTGAACTTTTTGGGTTGAAAGAGCGGATACAATATCCATCACCGTTAACTACTACGTCTATGACAGTGCCTTCGCTAGGTCTAAAATCTAAATCTGCGTCATAGCCGTCACCCGTTCCCGAATAAAAATACGCTTTACCCGCAACAGAAAGATTTTTAGCACTATATATTTCTTGCGCATCAGCCATCTTATCGATATTTGACTGCAAACTATTATCGTAGGCTTTTTTCGTTAGCCCGCCATAAGAAACAACTACGACGGATGCTAAGATGCCTATGACTATCACAACAACCAAAAGTTCAACTATTGTAAAAGCGGATAACTTAATTTTCATTAATAAATAACCTTTTTTATTAAAATTACAACTTAAGTATAAGCTTAAGCTGGTTAAAGTTCAAATAATTACTGTTCTTGAAAACTAAATTCACTGTCGCCGATTAAAATCATACTTTCGCCAACGACACCTTTTCGGCGCAGTTCGTAGGCAATACCCATTTTAGATAGAATGTCACGCAATCTGTTAACACTTTCTCGATTCGAGAAATCAGTTTTCAAAGCAAATTTTTCAATTTTTTCTCCATAAACTCGGTAGGCAACACTGTCTTCTGATTCAATTCTTTCTACTCTCCAGCTATCGGATTGTCTGGATTGCGGTAAAGAGATTGTTTCAATTTGTTCATCGATAACCGCTTCTGTCTTTTCTTGATTTTTGCGATACTTATCAACTTCTTGCCTTAAAGCCCTTAAAACTTCTTGAAGATTTTGATGCGCCATTGAAGAAATTGCAAAAACTTTTTTATTTTTGACAACTGATTTAATTGAGTCAATTTGCATTTTTATAATATCTTTATCAAGACCTTCGACTTTTGTTAGGGCAACAATTTCTGGTCTTTTTGTTAAATCTAGATTATATTTTTCTAATTCATTACGAATTGTTAAATAATCTTTAGCTGGGTCATCGCTATAAGCATCAATAAGGTGCAGTAAGACGGCTGTTCTTTCAACGTGACGCAAAAAGGCATCGCCTAAGCCCTTGCCTTCACTAGCGCCTTCAATTAGACCTGGGATATCAGCGATGAGTAAACTCGTGTCATCGATATCGGCCACCCCTAGGTTAGGGGTTAGCGTGGTGAAAGCATAATCGGCAATTTCGGGTTTAGCATTACTAACGACTGATAAAAAGGTAGATTTTCCTGCGTTTGGAAAACCAATCAAACCAACGTCAGCTAGAATTTTAAGTTCTAGCTCAGCCTCGAAAGATTCTCCTGGCTCACCTTTTTCAGCGACTTTTGGAGTTTGTCTGACGGAAGATTTAAAGTGTTCATTACCAAAACCGCCATCGCCACCTTTAGCGATAATCACTTCTTGACCATCTTTAGTAAAATCGGCAATAATTTCACCATCTCGTCTAATAATAGTACCAACAGGAACCTTAACCCTAAGCGACTCACCACTAGCACCATGTTTATTACGTTTTGCGCCATTTGCGCCTGGTTTAGCTTTTAGTTCTGGTTTATATCTATAATCAACAAGAGTGTTCAAATCATCAGTTGCTACAAAAATAACATCGCCACCACGACCGCCATCGCCACCATCTGGACCACCTTTATCAACATAAATTTCATGCCTAAAACTAACGGCACCATCACCGCCTTTACCTGCGCTGACTAATACTTTGGCGGTATCAACAAACATATACTATAGATTATAGCAAAATCGCCCCTAAATTTATAGGAGCGATTCTATTGATTACCCTTAGATTTATTTAACGTACCAATATTGACCGACATTACCAGCAGGAATAATACGACCTGAAACTATATTAAATCCACCACCAGCTACATAGGCATTCATCTCGCTGATACTTAAATCTCCGTTTGGAAGAACTTTTTCGACAATTGCTACGTGCCCTGGATCCACCATTATTGCGCCGACACTTGGCGTATGACTGACATATAATCCATCAGCGGATGCTTTTGGCCACCAAGAACCAGCATTTCCCCATTGTTCGCCGACAGGTAAACCAAGTTGGACCCGACGACTATAAGCATAGCAAGTACAATTGCCAAAGGCATAAGTTGGACAAGGGCCCGTGCCAACACCGATATGCCAAGTTCTACCACCGAATCCAGCACCAGTAAATATGTAGTAGTTCGCTGCAACATACCCAGGTCTTTCTTCGGTTGGCAGAGTGGCTTCTGGCAGAATAATTTGATCACCTAATTTTAACCCACTGACGTCTAAATCGTTAAACAGTATCAATCTAGTTTTATTAACACCGTACCTTTCAGCCAAAGAATCGACAGTATCGCCAGATTCAACGGTATATAAAACTCCATCAACTGGTAAAATCTTCAAAGTCGAGTCAACTATTAAACCATTACCCGTAAGATTATTGGCATATTTAATGGTTTGAACTGAAATACCAAACTTTTTAGCCAAAGAGTCAATCGTATCGCCAGATTTAACTTTATAGTTAGTAACTGAACGATTAGGATTTTCTGAATCAACAATTTGTGGCTTAACTACCTCGGAAGCATCGTTCTGTGCAAATTCGCTGATAACCTTTGTTGTGATAGCCAAGTTACTAACAGAGTTTGCTATCGGCAAATTAGCAGATTGAGCGACACTAGCTGCGACAGTAGTAGCAACAACATCATCCACTAAAGATTCTTCACCTTCAGTGATTGGGCTTTTTTCTACGGCATTAGCAACAGAGTCAGTTACTTTAGGCTCACGATAACCAACAAAAATCATAGCTATAACAAAAATAAAAACACTAAAATAAACAGCAATAACAGAAGGGTTAAACCGAATCTTCGTCTTATGACGCATTTTGATTGGTTGAATCTGTGTATTTAAGTTAATTGACCCTTGGGAATTACCCGTTGAGATCTGGTTACGAATCTTAATTCTCCCGCTAGCTACATTGCTGTAGTAGCGACTACCCTACTTTGTCTTTCTTCTTTCACCGTCTGGTAAATTAGAAGGAGGCAAGCATCGACCATTTATTATTAATTAATATCAGTTTGTGTTGCCATGCCCGTACGACATTTGTTGGTAGGCCCATCTATAAACCTGTTTGCCCACCCGATAAACAGATGTGTATCTGTTGCGGAAGACAAGTTTATCAATGTGCTGATAAAGAGTATAGCAATATTTGATTTATGTGTCAATTTATGGTGTAGCACATTTAACTTTGCAGTAGTTGGCTATATTAGCCTCATGCTCGGCTTGAGTTTTTGCAAAATGTGTCAACTCATCATCACCACTTAAAAAGTATAAATAGTCACCGTCAGTAGGGTTAGCAACAGCCCTTAGGGCGTTTAGACCAGGTGAAGAGATTGGTCCCGGCGGTAAACCAGTGTATCGTCTAGTGTTATATGGTGAATCAAGATCAGGGTCGCGTGGAACGCCAGTTTTATCGGCAATATATTGATACGTTACATCAGAGCCCAAAGACATACCTCGTTTCAAGCGAAGATAAAAGACCTGTGCGACTTGGCGCTGGTCAGAATAATCATAGACCTCACGCTGGACTATTGAGGCTAATGTTATACCCTCATATAGATTTAAGCCATGTTTTTTAAAGTCTTCTATAAGATTATTTTTTTCTATCTGATAATAAAACTCGTCAAAAGTTCTCTTTAAAATATCTTCAACAGAGGCGCCGACATTAAAATTATAAGTTTCGCCATATATATATCCCTCCAAACTGGTGCCAGCAGGCTTATCTTCAAATAGTGGGCTGTCGTATTTTTTGTTGAGCGCTCGGTTAATTTCTTCAATTGAATAACCGGCGTTTTTTAATATAGTGGTAACGTCGTATTTTTTAGTTTTATTAGTATTATCAACTAAGACTGAGCCTGGATAAAAAGTAATGCTAAAAGTATCAACGGAACCATCAACAAGATGCGCAACTATCTGAGGCACAGTTTCGGCAGGCGACAAGCGATAACTACCAGCTTGTAAATAATTACTCTTATCGATTAATCGAACATATAACAGAAACGCTGTGGAACTTTTGATAATCTTTTCATTTTCTAAATAATTAGCAATTTGATTTGGTGAACTACCTTCATCAATTGTAACTTTGATTAATTGACTAATATCTTGACCGACTGGTCGTAATTGTAATTTATACCACACAAAAACACCAAAACTAAGCGATAAAATAAGCGACAGAATAATGGCAAAAACAATCAGCCATTTATGTTCCGACAGGTTATTTTTTAACACTTTTAGCCCACCCTCATTAGAATTTATGGGCTGAATTGGTATTTTGATAGTTTTTTTATTATCCATAATTTGCCTCTATATAATCTTGCAAAATAATGGTTGCCGCCATGGCATCGATGTCTTTCTTTTCGTAAGGTTTATTTTGATTCTTTAACCTCTCTTCAGCCAGGACACTTGTCATAGATTCATCTTGAAATACAATTGAAACACTTAAATAATTAAGCTTTTTTGCAAAATCTTTAATATATTGAGTCTGCTTCGTTGCCTCCCCAGATTGATTTCTAGGATAACCAATTACTATGATAGAAATATCTTCTTTTTTGACTAAATCTTCAATGCTCTTAATCTCATTACCGTCAACTTCAATAGTTTCTAGTGGTGATGCAATACGTACATTATTAGAGCTAATTGCAACACCAATACGCTTTTCACCAACGTCAAGACCGACTAAATTTAAAACTTTAGTCATCTTCTAAAACAAATTCAATAGTAATTTTCTTAATATCGTTAGGTATGGTGCGAACCCAGAAGTAAGAGAATTTAACGTCAACGCTAACTACCCCATTAGTTCCTTCAAGAAGTGATTGTACATCACCATAATGTTTGCCTTTAATTTGTTCTTTAAGTTCAATTTGATCAATATTAGGGCCAATTTTACCGTTTGTAGTAACGTTAATTGTCATCTCAGAATCGGATTTATCATAACCAGACATTACTACATCATCTATGCCGTTATTATAAATACGTTGATTAGTAGAATCTGTTATTTGTTTTTCTACGGCGTCTTTTAAGTAAGTTTCTAATTCAGATTTGGCGACTGCCGTAAGAGAAAACTTAGTTTTTGCCGTCAAAACTGCTTTTCCAGAAGTAGCTTCCTTGCCTAAGGCTGGAGCTGATTTGATTTCGCCATAATCAGCCTCGAAACTTTCTTCTATAACAATTTCGCCGTTTGCAAATTGAGCAGTTAGTTGTTCTAAGACGTCGTCGTTAGTTGAATCTAACAGCTGTTCTTTTGCTTTCTTAATGTCATCTGCTGTTACAACTATAGCCTCATGACTTTCTCCACCCGACATGTTACTACCGTAAGCATCAATCCCTAAAACACTAGAAGAATATGTTCTTTCAGGTAAATTATATTCCGCACCAACAGCTTCGGCTATAACACTAACATTAACCGGATATGTTACTTGGGGTCCTCCAAGTTCCTGGGTATACCCAGGAACCTCAATCGCTGTAGTCGTCATAAAACTATAATCACCGCTAGAAAATATTGAACCGGCAGGCACAGGTATAGGCTCTGTTGAAGCTGTAGTGGACAAGGTCATAGTGCCGGTAGCTTTTTTACCGACCATTTCTTTACCAGTGGCGATAAAATCAACTGTTAAATCTTTCTCAGTAGTTTTTGTAATACTTTGAATAGTACTCTTTGTTAAATCAGTTGCGTCAGAACCGACTAGTTTTAACGCCAGGCTAACTGGAGCAGGCTCAGTTTTAGCTGTAATAATAACTCTAGCAGCAGGCGCAAAGAAAATCGCCCAGATTAAAAATATAACAAAAGCTAAGCCTGCGAAAATACCTAAAAATAATTTTTTTCTAAACTGAACAAAATTAGGAACTTTAACTGGCGGTTTTGTAGATTTAACGTCATCTTTTTCGGTATTAGATATTTCATTAGAATCATCAACGTTTATATTATGAATAACCTCAACAATTTTTTCTTCCGGTATGTCATCTTTTTCAGCCATTTTAGCTAAATCACCTACCGGTAATTGAGATCCGTCAATAATATCCTCGCCATCATCGACTTCTAGGGCATTAATTTCAGCTAATTCTGGCTTACTTTGTAAATTTTTAGCGGTTGGAATTTTAGCAATCGATGCTAAAGTGATTAAAGCTTTATTATTAGTAATAATGACAAGATGTTTTTTGCCATTGCGAGCAGCCCTGGCTAATAGGTGAAGATTAACAGCACTCTGCATTACACCAACTCGCCTAGGCGGAACAAGTGCAATGATTTTTTCTTTGGCATCTTTAATCTTGCCAATAATAGCAGTAATGTCGTCTTCGGTATCGATGTAAATTATATCTTTTTGCATAAATTTTATATTCTAAGAATTTTATCTAACCTATCTTTAATAGTATCGCTATCATTACCGCCAACAATTGTATCATAACCAATCCTTAAAAGACCCATGGCAGTAATTAAGGTATGATCGGAAACTTGACCTGTTTCATCACTAATACCCACAACTTCTGACGGTTTAATATGATGGATTGTTGGTTTACGCGTGAAAGGAAGTTCCGCCTGCCAGTTTTGTTTCTGTAAGGCGTCAACTAGTCTTTTTAAACTGGCGCCACCGCCGCACAGCAAAATTCGAGTTGGTAAATGATCAATTGCATTAAATTCTCCCAAGGCTAACTCTACTCCGGCCAACCAAACTTCTAAAGTTTTATCGATAGCTTTATTAACTTCTTCAACAACCGCTGGTTTAATTTTGTCACTCTCAATATTCACCTTCAATTTTTCTGCTTCATCATAAGATATTTCTAAATCGCTGGCTATGGTTTTTGTAAAACTTCGACCCCCAATACCAAACATCTTAGTGCCCTCGACTCCACCATCGTCAACAACTGCAATGTCAGTTGAACCACCACCGATGTCAACTAGTATAGCTGTTAGATTACTGTTAGCATCATTACCTAGAACACTTCTACTAACAGCAAAAGGTTCGGCTGCAACAGCTAATAATTCTAATGATAGCTCATCGGCTACTCGTTCTAGCGCCCCAATATGAACCATTGGAGCAAAGGCTGTATAGATTTGAATCGCGACGTCATGTCCTTGAAAACCGATTGGATTACTAACCTTATAACCATCAATATGAATACTAACTAACGCACTGTTAACTAATTTTACTTCAACATCATCATTGCCAGTCTCTAGAGCTATCTGTTTTTGAGCCTTGTCATGAGCACGCTCTTGAACTTTTTCGATAATAAATTCCATCTCACCATTATCCAGTGGCTTATCTGGCTGAGGACGTCGATAACGAATAGTGTTCGTAACGCCCTTAACCAACTCGCCTGCGATGCCTATTATTACTCTTTTAGCTTGTAAACCGGCTTGAGCTTCGGCCTCTATGAGAGCTTCCTCGCAGTTTCTAACAACTCCAGAAATATCTGCTATAGCACCAGCGTACATATCGCCCAATTCTTGTCGTGAACGACCAACGCCAACTATTCTTAAATCATCGCCTTCTAATCTTGCAATCAGTGCTTTCACGTATTCCGTGCCTATATCAAGAGCAACTATGTAATCATCTGTTTTTTTACGTTTTTTAACAGGATTATTGATCTTCTTAAATACCATACGATTTATTATATAACAATTATGTTTAAGGTTATACTATCTATCTATCCCTAGAACCTTGATACTTTTGAATTGCCTCTTTTAAGGAATCTATTTCTGTGCGAATATTTATATCGGGATTGTCAATTTCACTAATTCTCGGACTAGTATTAATAGTGGTTAATCCTATCGTCGATAGTATAACTTTTAATTCTTGGACATCGTCAACTCCGCAAGATTCTATGGTTTTCTTTACCAATAAATTCCAATAGGCATTATGACCAGATTTATATATAGGACTGCCTAGAAATTCTTTTGGCTTATCGCCAAGATCTAGCGCTAATGCCAGGACAGTTAAATCATCAATATTGCCGACCTTTGATAATCCAGCAACGTATTCGTGAACTCTAGAAAATTTATTATCATTATAATGAGGCCACTCGGACTCATCTAAGATTGATAGAACGATTGTTTCGGCATTAACTAAACTTATATTTAAATCTTCTTTATCCTCAAAAAAGGAGTCGCGCATAATAATAAAATGACGATTTTCGGTATCTATCTGAAAGCCATCAACATATTCATTTGGACGATTGTGATACTTTAAAAGCTTAAACTCAGCTTTATAATCGTCATTTGATAAATCATCGGTTAATTTACCTAGTTGCGACTGATAATAATCTATCGGCAAGAAAAAACCTGGCTCAATATTTGGACCGATTCCCAATAAGTCTCTGTAGGTTTTTTGTTTATTGCCAACCCGTAAGCGATAAATTTCATCGTCACATAGTTTTTCTTTATTATTGATAGTTTCCGCCACTGCTACAACCAATCTATTCTAAAACTGCTTTTATACGCCTGACTCCAGCAGAACTTGATTCTTCTTTTGTAATCTTAAATCTTTTATCGCCAGCGGCCAATTCACCTGTTTTTTTAACATGGGGACCACCGCAAATCTCTAAGCTGAAAGGTGATTCGTCAGATCCTATTCGATAGACTCTAACCGTTTCACTATATTTATCATTGAACTCCCCATGAGCACCAAGTTGTCTAGCTTCTTTAAGCGAATATTCTTTATAAGTAACAGGTAAATCTTTAACGATTTGTTCATTTACAATATCTTCGATTTGTTTTAACTTATCTGCATTGACTTTTTCCGGATACGTGAAGTCAAAACGCAATCTTTCTTCAGTAATATTTGCGCCTCTTTGAGCAGTATTTTCACCAAGTACAATTCTTAAAGCCTGTCCCATTAAATGAGCAGCTGTGTGATATTTTTTATTCATTTCGCTGTCGCCACTTAGGCCACCTTTAAAAACACCCTTGGCTGCAGTTTGACTGCGCATACGCTGTTCGGCCATTTTTTCGTCAAATTCCTTACGCCAATTATTAGATAGGGGAATGTCTTTTTTGAAGGCCTCTTCTGTCGAAAGCTCAACTGGAAAACCGTATGTATCGTAAAGCGTAAACAGTTCGTTTCCCGTTAAGCCATTGTCGACGAATTTAGACATCTCACGCAGACCTTTATTTAAAGTTTGACGAAATATTTTCTCTTCTTTTACTAATATTGCGATAATCTTGTCGCGCTGCTTGGCAACTTCAGGGTAGTCTGTGTGGAATAAATCAGTAATTACAGGAATGATTTCCTGCAAAAAATTCTGTTCTATGCCCAAATCAAAGGCAAATCGAATAGCTCGACGCAGAAGCCGTCGCATCACATAACCTTGTTCTTTATTGCTAGGAACTACTCCGTCAACAGCTAGAAAAGTGGCAGCTCTTAAATGATCAGCAATAACTCTCATACTCTCTGTATGACTATCATAATTCTTACCGCTAATAGCTTGAAGTTTTTCAACAATTGGCCAAAGTAAACTAATCTTAAAAACGTCAGGATTATCTAGTTTTGCAGCAGCGATACGCTCTAAACCACCACCAAAATCAACATTTTTCTTTTCAAGTGGCTCAAAACTGCCGTCTTCTTTGCGCTTATATTGCATAAAGACCTGATTACCAATCTCAAGAAAACGCCCACTATCACTAGCTGGATGAGCCAAGCCAAAACTGTCGTTATGATTTTGCTCGCCAAAATCATAAAAAACTTCACTATCTGGGCCACATGGATCACCAATTGGAGTTTTATCTAGGCCACCACCACGACTCCACCAGTTTTCATTATCATCATAAAAGAATATTCGCTCACCAAGTTTAATACCACGTTTATCGCCATTTTCTTGACTACCAATTTCAATAATTTTCGCCTCAATTCCCTTCTCTTCGAATACTTTCTGCCAAATTTGAGCCGTTTCATCATCACGAGGAATTTTATATCTTTCATCACCAATAAAGGCCGAAACATATATTTTATTTGCATCAAGCCCAACAATTTCTGTCAAAAACTCAAAAAACCAACGAATTTGTTGTTCTTTAAAATAATCCCCCAAACTCCAATTGCCTAACATTTCGAAAAAAGTTGTATGACGATTGTCGCCAATATCTTCGATATCTTGAGTTCGAAAACAAGTTTGGCAATTCACCAGTCTAACACCTTCGGGGTGAGGTTCACCAAGTAAATACGGTAACAGCGGTTGCATACCGCTACCTGTAAAAAGTGTCGTTGGGTCATTTTCAGGAACAAGTTTAGCGCGCGCAATAATTTTGTGTTTTTTTGATTCAAAAAATTTCAGATATTCATTTCTTATTTGTTCTGCATTCATATCTGTTGATTTTAACATTTTTTATACTTAACTTCTAGCTTACAATACCACCGCCAAGACATACTTCGTGATTATATATAACAACTGATTGACCGCTGGCTACAGCTCTTTGCGGCTGATCAAGTTTTAAATCAACATTATCGCCCGAAAAAGTTAAACTAGCATTAACAAGAGGCGCTCGATGGCGAACCCTAATCGAGTAATCCCCCTCTTTTGGCGCATTGTTTATCCAGTGGATATTAGTTAAAGTAACTTCTTTTTTCCACAATGATTCATCATTCAGATCGGTAGTTATATAAACTTCGTTTTTTGACATGTCTTTACCAACAACATAATAAGGTAATCCACCGCCAACGTCTAAGCCATGCCTTTGGCCAATCGTGTAAAAAATTGCACCGTCATGAATTCCAAGTATTTTTCCAGTTTGTCTGTCTATGATATTTCCAGGTTTTGATTTAACATATTGACTCAAAAATTCCTCTATACCAACTTGACCAACAAAACATATTCCCTGAGAATCTTTTTTATTAGCAGTTACTAAACCAAATTCTGAAGCCATTTTTCTTACCTGACTCTTAGTATATTCGCCTATTGGAAAAAGGGTTTTTGCTAAAGCCTCCCCGGAAACTCTGTATAAAAAATAAGTCTGATCTTTTAAATTATCTACGGCCCGCATAAGTTTGGCTATTGGAATTTGGCTATTGGAATTTAGCTGTTTATTTTTTTCTGGTACGCCATATTCCATATTCCATATTCCATTTGCCAACCTAGCATAATGACCGGTCGCAATCATATCTGCCCCATCTTCTAAAGCCGACTCTAAAAACAATTTAAACTTAATCTCTTGATTACACATAATATCAGGATTAGGAGTTCTGCCTGCTTGATATTCGCTAATCATATAATCAACGACTTTTTGTTTGTAATCTTTTTCAAAATCGAAAACTTTAAAATCTATACCCAATTTTACGGCCACTCTTTTAGCATCGGCCAAATCTTCCGCCCACGGACAACGAGCTCCTGGCATATCTTGAGTCCAATTCTTCATATAAACACCGACAACGTGATAGCCCGCTTTTTGTAATAAGGCAGCTGAAACAGACGAATCAACTCCACCGCTCATGCCAACATAAACTTTTATATTTTTATTTATAACCATAAACTCGAAACATAAAACATAACAATTTTTACTAATTCACTCAAAGTCAACCACCAACCGTTAGGGGTTAGCCACCAATGCGAAGACCAATCTTTGTCCTTATTCAATGGATAGTTAAATACAACTACTTTCTCATTATACTTACTGAATTCTAAATTAGCGCGCCTTTGATGATAACCTGAAGTAACTAAAATAACAGTTCTGATGTTATTTTTTTTGATGATAGATTCAGTATTTTTAGCATTTTGCTGAGTAGTTTCAGAAAATTCATCAAGCAAAATATGACCTTCTTCAACGCCTTGTTCTAGGGCTATCGCTTTCATAGCGGCAGCATTACTTGGACCTGACTTATCTTTAGCTGCGCCAGAAAAAATGATTTTGTCGGCCCAACCATTTTTGTATAAATCTATAGCCTTAAGGGCTCTCGCTTTAGTGTCTCCACCACTGACAGCGACGATTGCATCTGCCGTATTACAATGAGGCAATCCACCTGGTTTTTTGTCACACCCTATAAAATCATTTGGCTGTAAATAAAAGCTAGATAAAACAGCTAGTAAAATAATTGCAATGATTGAACTAATGGTTGATTTTATCACAAATTAATCCTCTTATATTCATTTTTAACAGTTTTGACTATTATACTACCCGCTAATTTGATATTTTTTGCGTTTGATAATCGTCCTAAAGTTAATCTCAAACTACCATTTGAAACTTTAGAAGTTAATCCTATAGCCTCAAGAACGTGAGAACCAGTACCCTTATTGGCTGCACAAGCGCTACCAGTTGAGACTAAAACCCCCTTATCCTCTAACAAAAAAATTAATCTTTCTCCATCTAGTTCTGGAAAAGAAATATGCAAAAAATTAGCTAGTTGGTGTTTAGGATGACCAGATATAATCGCATCGGGAAATTCACTTAATAATAAGTCTTTCAAATAATTTTTTAAATCTAATAATCTTTTAGTTTCAAATTGTCGATGTTTTGAAGCAATTTCAAGCGCTTTAGCAAAACCTATCACTCCTGCAACATTTTCTGTACCACTACGAAAACCGCCTTCTTGTCCGCCGCCAATAATTTGCGGAACAATTTTTACTTGGCTGTTAGACCATAAAAGACCGACTTGCTTTGGACCGTAAACTTTTCCAGCATTCAAAGTTAACATGTCAACGCCTAATCGAGAAACGTTTACATCTAAAAGATTAAACCCTTGAGAGGCGTCGCTGTGAAGATAAATAGGGTTATCGTTGCCTTTGATCAATCTCGTTTGACGTTCTTTTTTGATAATTTCAGCAATTTCTCTGATTGGTTGAATAGTACCGATTTCATTGTTAGCTAAACCTATACTAACTAGTTGTGTGTCGTCTTTAATTAGGTTTTTAAGTTTGTCTACTAAAACTAAGCCGTGTTTATCTATTGGCGTGAATGAATGATTTAAATTTTTGGCGCAAGCTAATACGGCTTGGTGTTCAATTGCGGTCGTTATAACCGAACCTGTTATTCCGTTAAAAGCCAAGTTAATCGATTCGGTTGCTCCGGCAGTAATTATTATATTGTTAGATTTAGCACCAATAAGACTAGCTATAACTTGCTTCGCCTCTTCATAATCTTTGCGAACTTCAATCGCTTGAGTATAAGGACTTGATGGATTATAAAATTTTTCAACATAATAAGGTTGCATCGCCGATAAAACTTTTTCATCAATCGGTGTTGCAGCAGCATGATCAAGATAAATGATTTCCTTTTGCATCATTAATAATTATAACCTTTAAGTAGTATTTTTGCTTAGTTTTGTGTTGGAGTTTGATAGATTTCTGACATAACCTTATTACGATATATTTCGCTCGCAGCTAAAAAGTTTTCAAGCTCTTCGCCAATAACAAATTGATTAGCAATTTCAGGCTGGCTACTTATCTTCAAAACACCCCTATCCATAACTTCAAAATGTAGCGTATCTTCTATGGTTTGGCCAGTATAGCTTTGAAATGTTCTTTTAAAATACCAGTTGTTGGGATCATCATTAAAAAAGGCTTCGATTACATAATTCGGATCAGCTTGAAAAATTTGACAGCCAATATTATTTTCCCAATTTTTCAACGTAACTTCAGTTAGTGGAACTTGTCTTGGTTTAATAATTTCTCTACCCAAAATGTTTTTTGAAACAGTTCTAACTAAATTAACTGTCTTAGATTTATGATCTTCATTAACAAAAAATTGTCGATCTAATCTGTCGGCTCTAGCACGTTCAATCTCTCGACCAATGTTGTAGAGTTTTTGAGATATAGGGTTAATTTCGGCGCTTAATTCAGATTGTTCGAAAGGAGCTTCCCTGTAGGCTCTTTCTATATCGTCATAAATTTCTGAAACTTCAAATCTCTCCTGGACTTGATTCATCACAGTTAACCTCTTAAATTAATAACTTTCAATATTGAAAAGAGATTGGGCGTTTCTAGTCGTTATCGAACCCACCTCTTCGAAACTCACATCTCTAATTAAACTAATGTATTCAGCGATTTCTTTTATATACGCTGGCTCATTAATCTTTATTTTACCACGTAATGGGTCAGGGGTCAAATATGGTGCGTCTGTTTCCAGCAACATTAAATCTAGTGGTAAGTATTTAAACATGTCTTGTTGTGATTTATCTTTAGTAAACGTAACTATACCGGTTACTCCCATATATAAATCCCTACTTATTGCCATATCAGCTGTCTTAATATTACCGGTAAAGCAATGTAAGACACCTCTTATTTTTTCGGACTTAAAATTATCAAGCACAGCCCAAAAATCATCGAATGCATCTCTGATGTGAAAACTAATTGGAAGATTATTTTTTAAAGCAAAATCTATTTGATATTCAAAAATTTCTATTTGTTTATCACGAGGGCTGTAATTATAATGATAATCTAGCCCAATCTCCCCGATTGCCACTACTTTTTTTCTATCAGATTCGCTAATATTATTAAAAAAGTTGATAAAATCTTTAGAACCATCTGAAGCATGGTGTGGATGAACTCCTAAAATTGAAAACACTGGCTCATTTTCATTAGAAGCTTTAAGAGCCAATTTAGAACTATTTAAATTTGTCCCAACACAAATCATTTTTTCAACACCCACTTTTTGAGCTTGACTGATGGCATCCTTTATGGGCATTGGGTAATCTAGTTCGTGGATATGACAATGGGTATCAATGAGCATAAATTTTATTTCTTATCAACTTGCGGTTTGGGAGCTTCTGTATGAATATATATTTTAGGGAATAATAAACCAACATCAACTATTGCGCCAGATTCAAATATTGAATGTATTTTTGATGCTCCACTCGGCAAGAATGAAACTAATAGATCGGCTATTTGTAAAATTGCTCCAGCCGAATAAGCCAAAACTTCGCTCAAATGTGATTCAGCTTCGGAATCCTTACCAACTTTTTTAGCTATTTCCCAAGGTTTAACGTGATCAATATATTGATTTAGACTGCGCACCATTAGCCAAATCTCATCTATGGCTTTATCAAACTGTAAATTATCCATATATTCATGATAAGCACCGACATCGTGCTCACGCTTTGGCAGCTCACCAATTACGCCCGCTTGATAACGTTTAACCATACCAGCTACCCTTTGAACAAGATTACCTAAATCATTAGCTAATTCAGTATTATAAGCATTTTCAAATTTTTCCCAAGTAAAATCACCGTCATCAGTGGTCTGAATATGTCGAGAAAAATAATAACGAAAGGCGTCAACACCGTAACTATCTAAAATTTCAATCGGGTCAACTACATTGCCAAGTGTTTTACTCATTTTTGCGCCATTAACATTTATATGTCCGTGAACGAGAAGTTTTTTAGGCAGCGGTAACTTCAATGCCATTAACATAGCTGGCCATAATCCTGCATGAAAACGAAGAATGTCTTTACCCAAAACCTGAACATCGGCTGGCCAATATTCTTGCCAACTTGGATTGTCAGGATAACCTAAAACAGTTATATAATTAGCTAAAGCATCCAACCAAACGTACATTACTTGGGTTGGATCGTCGGGAACTGCCACTCCCCAACTTAGATTTTTTTTCGGCCTGGATATGCTGACATCCTGCAGGCCATCTTTGATTAATTCTAGAAATTCTTTAGCCCTAAAATCTGGAATTATTTGCATTTGATTCTCGGATATTGCTTGGCGCAACGGTTCGGTAAAATCACTAGCTTTAAAGAAGTAGTTTTCTTCACTCAGGCGCTGATAGGATTGTTGATGATCAGGACAGACACCATTATTTTCAGTTGCTTCTTTATCAGAGACAAAATTTTCACAACCAACACAATACCAACCTTCATATTTATCTTTATAAATATATGGCGATAATGATTTCCATATAGATTGAACAGCAGCTATGTGATGTGGGTCAGTGGTTCTAATAAAATCTGTATAGTCAGCACCGACTTTTTTAATTAGGTTTTCAAAATTAACATAGATTTGATCGACAAAGGTTTTTGGATCTATTCCAGCCTCGGCAGCTTTTGCAGCAATTTTATTACCATGCTCGTCCGTACCAACTTGAAAACGAACTTCTCGACCGTTTTGTTTTTGATATCTAGACCAAATATCAGCTAATAAGTAATCAATAGCATTACCGATATGCGGATTGCTGTTTGCATAAGGTATGGCGGTGGTTATGTATAATTTCTTTTCCATCTTTTATCTAATTGTAACAGAGAAAATAAACTACTGCTATTTTATTAAAATCGAGGTGAGATTTTTCCAATCTTCTAGGCTTAAATCTTCTGCTCGACGGTCGGGATTAATATCGATAGAACGAAGGACAGTTTCTATTTCATTTTTTGATAAATTTAAACCACCGGCCAGACTACTGCGAAGTTTTTTTCGTTTTGCAGAGAAGCCGGCCTTAACAATTCTAAAAAAATCTTTTTGACTAACTTCCTCAAAAAAATTATCTTCCTTAATTTTTAAAATGACAATTTGACTATCAACTTTGGGTGGTGGTGTAAACATCGAAGCTGGCACAACGCCACCTAATTTTACATCGGCATAGACCTGCGCGCTAATTGATAGCACACTCATTTTACCGGGTTTAGAGGCCAATCTTTCAGCAACTTCTTTTTGAACTAATAAAACTATTAATGACGGTTTGTTGTCTGTATTCAGTAAAGTGTTGATAATTTTATTAGTAATGTAGTAAGGGATATTAGCAACGACTTTGTAATTTTTTGGTAGGTTGCTGAAATTAAAATTTAATATATCTTGATTAAAAATTTCCAAATTTTTCCCCGGAAATTGAGCTGGTAAATTATTGGCTAGATTTTCATCAAATTCAACCGCTATTACTTTATTGGCTCGTTTTAGTAATTCGCTAGTCATAGTGCCTAATCCAGGACCTATTTCTAAAACTGTATCTTGTTTTGTCAAATCGGCACAATCAACAATCTTAGAAATAATTGCCCTGTCTTTCAACCAGTGCTGACCGAGTTGCGTAATATTTTTCATAGCAGTTATTCGTGGCTTGCTAGTATATTTTGAGCAAAAGTTATGCGTTGATTTAACATGCAGTAATGAGGATTGCAACGCTCAAATTGATCCTGAAATATTCCAACAATTTCACTTAAAGAATTGGTAGATTTAATATTGTCTCTCACGCCTGCATAGCCACCATTTAGTTCACTCATTAAATAATCAAGTTGCGAATAAATCGTTTCATAACTATTTGGGTATTGTTTAATTAAATTGTCGCGCCTACCACCCGTCCATTGAGCCAGCCCTAGGCCATTTGGAGTATCAGACGTATTAAATTTATGCTCTTGCATCAGATTGCCCATAATACCAGCGGTCTGGATTTTACTAAAACCTTTTGATCTTAAAAATGACCAGGTTATTGATTCATTTTCACTTGGGGTATTATATTTTCCTCTGACACCGACCACTTCTATTTGTCTTTTTGGCTGTTTAGTCACTAAACTAGCAATCTCTTTTCGACTAATTTCTTTTCCGTTTATAACTGCAATTTTATACGTAACAACTCGTTGACCTTTTTCCCCGGCGATTTTAATAAAACTATAGTCAGTATCTCGATTGGCATCTTCGATCTTTTCAATTTTAAAATCAACCGGCTCTTTTACAGTTATAGTTTGTTGACCTTCGCGCCATATTTTTATTGAGATATTTTCCGAAATAATATCATCTAATTGATGGCTCATTTTATCAGCTTCGGTTAGTTTTATATCTTTTTCTTGAAGCATTTCACCAACAGTATTAGCTTGAGTCCTAATATTAGATGTCACCCCATACAGGGTTAATTGAACTTTTTTGGCTCTAGTGATAGTTAATTTTTCACCGAAACCTTCACTAATATCGTTCGCCTGACTAATAACCGCTAGATCTTCCGGGTATAAATTAATACCTACACTCTCGACAATTTGTTCTGGTGTCTGATAGGCAGTAATTATCTTTTTCCTTGAGACGCCGTCGATAATAATTACTGGACGAGCTCGATAAATATTTACTTGATATTCGGACGCTATAATTTCTTCGTTTTTATTAGGTTCAACTCTATCATTATCATCTAAACTAATACCGGCTTCTTTAATTGCATCACCAATAGTTTTCGTATTAGTCAGAACGACTTTTTCAACCCCTCGGTCATAAATAGTGATTAAATGTTTATCAGAAAAATTTCCATCATCACTAGCTGAAGCCTGATTAAAAAACGTAAAAGATACAATTAAAAAAACAGCTAAAGTAAAAAGTGCTAAAAGACGATTCTTAGACTTAACGACAATAATATTCATCAACTAATTTTATTAACCCCACGATTAGCATTAATGATAAGTTTATCAAAAAAAGTGTTAATTTAAAAATCTAAGTGCAATTTCAGGATAATTTTACCAAACTAATATTATTTTTCCGTTACCACCAAGAGTTCCTAACCCACAATCATAACTATCCGTACCACCGCCACCGCCACCCGGCGCAGCGCCAGCTGAACCACCGCTCCCCGTACCGCCACCGCCACCCGGGTATGTGCCTACGCCACCAGCTCCGCCAGTTCCTGGTGAGCCATAGATCCCATTACTACCGTTACCGCCAGAACCAGCGCCACCACCACCGCCACCGCCCCACGCTGATGAAGTATCACCATTGCTACCATTACCACCAGAATAAGCGCCAGTAGTTGGAATGCTCGCTGAAGCTTGACCACCAATTGCGCCAGTTGTACTACTAGCGTATCCTCCACCTTTTGCTAAAACTGTCGATGAGTTGACAAACCAACTGTCATAACCCGCCCCCTCTGAAGCAGCTGAACCAACCGAATAGTTGTATGAGCTACCGGGAGTAACAGAAATTACCTTAGTAGCAAAAGCGCCACCACCACCACCACCTTGGTTAAAACAACCGGAAGAGCCACTACCGCCAGCGCCCCAAACATAGGCAGTAACTGAAGTGACACCAGCAGGCGCTGTCCAAGAACCCCTGCCACCATTATAAGTTATGGGGCCACCTGAAGAAGGCCTTGTATAACTGCTACTAGTAGCTGTGCTCCAATTACTAGTAGTATTAGAGTTATAGCATTGTTCTTGAACGGCTACGGTATAAGTAACGCTTTCAGTTGAAGTGGTAAAT
>JBASLU010000048.1:0-23073 GCA_049656505.1 Saccharimonadales bacterium (SeqCode)
ATGTCTAGTAATCATTACAATGGTCCTATAGCTCGTGCGACTATCTATAATAGCGCTCTATCTGATTCGCAAGTAAGTTCCTTAAATTCACTCGTAAACGGTCCATAAATACAAAATTTTCAATAAAGTCGTATTTTAAATTTAAACCCCATGTTTACTGATATAATTAATTAACTATGTCTTTTAGGAAAATTGTTGCTTTTGATTTTGACGGCGTGATAGTTGATAGTATCAAGCTTTCTTATGATATCAATAAAGAGTTAATGCCTGATTTAGATTATGAAGACTGGCGAACGTGGAGTAATGGCAACTTTCATGAAATTGTGAGAAAGCGAAATGATATTAAATTTTTATTTAACGATGACAATTATCGCTATTACAGAAAAAGATATAATAAGGAAGTTTTAAAAATTTTACCAATCGCCGGCATTAATAATATTTTGAATAAAATGAACGAAAAATATACTCTAGTAGTCATTTCTTCAAATAGTCAAAAATCGATAGAACTATATTTAAAGAAACATAATCTAATTCATTATTTTCAAGATCTTTTGGGTGAAGAAACTAGTCAAAGTAAAGTAGAAAAATTCAAATTTGTGATAAAAAAATATAATACAAATTCTGAGAATCTTTTATTAATTACTGACTCCCTAGGAGACATCAAAGAGGCTAACGAATTAAATATAAAATCCTTAGCAGTTTTGTGGGGAATTCACGACCACAGTACTCTTAATCTGGCGGCTCCTCATTCAATTATTGCAAGACCTGAAGAAATTCTTGATAGCGTAGAATCAATTTGGATATAGGTTTATAATAATCTTTATGTTTAAATCTTTTATACAAAAAAAATTAGAATCTCTCGTCAAACTTTATTTTACTAATCATCCAGAGGTTAAATTAATAGTCGTAACTGGTAGTGTTGGAAAAACTAGCGCAAAGTTAGCTATTGCAACTATATTAAGTGAAAAGTTTAAAGTTAGAGTTCATGAGGGTAATCACAACACTTTTTTAAGCGCGCCACTGGCTATTTTAGGGGTAGAATATCCTAAAAATATTAGAAATATTTTTGAGTGGTTGGCAGTTTTTCGAGCTGCTAAGAAACGCATAAAATCTCCGTCTGACGTAGATTTTATTATTCAGGAATTAGGCTCTGATAGAATCGGCCAGGTACCTCATTTTGGGACTTATTTAAAACCTGACATAGCTGTCGTCACGGCAATTTCCGCGGAACATATGGAATATTTTAAAACTATCGATACCGTTGCGAAAGAAGAGTTGTCGGTTTCAGATTATTCCAAACTTACATTTATTAATAGGGAAGATATAGACGGAAAATATGCAGAATATATCACTAGCCCCGATATTCAAACTTATGGTACCACTGTTAGTGCTGAGTATAATTTTTTAGTTGAAGATTATTCTGCACAAGATGGTTACAGCGGCACGATGTCGTTATTGGAATTAAACGAATCATTTAAGGTAAATATAAAACTAATCGGTGAGCATACTTTAAGACCGATAGTTGTAGCTTCGGCGATAGGTGCTAAGTTTGGAATGACAAAAGATGAAATTATTTCTGGAATTAAAAATGTCAGAGCAGTGCCTGGAAGAATGAATTTACTAAAAGGGATAAAAGACTCTGTCATCATTGATGATACTTACAACTCAAGCCCGCTGGCCGCTCAATCAGCTATTAGAGAACTTTATAAATTAGACGCAGCTTCGAAAGTCGCCGTTTTAGGCAGTATGAATGAACTAGGCGTTACTTCGCAAGTTGAACATGAAGAACTTGGAAAAATGTGTGATCCAAATCAGTTGGTATGGGTTGTAACAGTTGGCAAGGACGCAAATAATTATTTAGCTCCGGCTGCTAAAACTAGGGGTTGTCAGGTAAGAAGTTTTATGTCAGCAATTGAGGCTGGCGGATTTGTTAATAGCATAATAGAACCTGGTATGGCCATATTATTCAAGGGATCCCAAGGTGATATATATCTAGAAGAGGCTGTGAAAGTCATTCTCCATAACTCTAAAGACGAATCGCAATTGGTTCGTCAATCTGAAAAATGGATGAAAATAAAAAACAAGTTTTTCTCAAAATTTTAAACAGATTAAATATCACTTGTGCGATTTAATAAGCTTATGTTAATCTTAGGTCAGTATTGCATAAAAAAGGATTTGTATGCCAGAAGAACCTATCAACAATAACCCCAACCAGCCAGTAGACGTTGAGGCGAATGAACAAGTAAATAATTTTAATAATGAGGATCCAGTTCAAGCGTTAAACACGGAAGTACCAACCGAAGCTGTTGTTGGTGAAACTCCTACTGTTGATACTCAGCAATTTAACGAGTCTGTCAGTGAAACGCCTGTTTTAGATTCTAGTGATTCGCTTAACAATACCGAAGTTGCTAATAATATGGAATCTAACAGTCAGCCTTCTGATGGTTTTGCAGCCAATCCTGTAGTTAGTGACCGAACCGACCAAACCGAGACAGCTCAAACTCCTTTTATGGCGCCAGAATCATTACCAGTTCAATCTGTTGGAAGTGAGCCTACCTTACCACCAAATCCAGCAGTGCCTTCAAAGAATAAATTATTAGTTCCAATTTTAATTGCTGGCATTGTGATAATTGTCCTAGCTGTAGCTGGGTATTTCTTAGCTAAATATATCTTTTAGATAAAGTCCTATTATTACGAAGATCTTTAGCTGTTAATAGTAGTGTGTTTTTGCTATACTACATCCTATGAAACGCTACAATCCGTCAGAAATTGAGCCAAAATGGCGTAAAATTTGGGATGAGCAAAATATTTATAAAGCCGATCTAAACAGCGACAAACGTAAATATATTGCTATGAGCATGTTTAACTATCCGAGTGGCTCAGGTATTCATATTGGACACGCCATGAACTATACCATCAGTGATGTCATGGCTCGATTTAAGCGTCAACAGGGTTATGAAAGCTATCATCCAGTTGGTTGGGATGCTTTTGGATTGCCAGCCGAGAATTATGCCATTAAAACCGGCGTAACACCTCAAGCGTCTATGGCACAGATTATTCCAAGCTATCACAAACAGTATAAAGCGATGGGTTGGAGTAACGATTGGTCTAAAGAAATATCCAGTCATTTGCCAGAATATTATAAGTGGTCACAGTGGCTTTTCGTGCAGATGTATAAAAATGGTCTCGTGTACCAAGATAATCGCATGCAGTGGTGGTGTGATAAATGTCAAACAGTTCTAGCTAATGAGCAAGTAATAGACGGTAAATGTTGGCGTCACGATAGTGTCGATGATCCCGAGGTTACTAAACGCGAAGTTAAACAGTGGTTCTTTAAGATTACAGATTATGTTGATGAAATGCTTGAAGCAACTGATGCGCTTGACTGGTCAGAAGTAGTTAAAACTGCTCAAAAAAATTGGATTGGTAAATCAAAGGGTGCCGAGATAGATTTTGCAGTAGTAAAATCTGAGACTAAGGATTCGGAAATAAAAAATGGTTCCAATATTAAAGTGTTCACAACTCGACCAGATACGTTGTTTGGTGCGACTTTTATGGTTTTATCTCCAGAACATCCAATAATAGATGGAATTACGACAGGCGAAAATAAACAGTTGGTCGAGGAGTATATAAAACAGGCGGCTAAAAAATCTGAACTCGAAAGATTAAGCGAAAATAAAGATAAAACCGGTGTATTTACCGGCAGTTATGCCACCAATCCTGCAACTGGTGAAGATATTCCAATTTGGATAGCGGACTACGTACTTTACGGTTATGGCACCGGTGCAATTATGGCGGTTCCAGCGCACGATGAACGAGATAATCAATTCGCTAAAAAATTTAACCTACCGATTATTGAAGTCATAGAAAAACCAAAAGAAGCCGAAGGTGATGAAGTCTATACTGGCGAAGGTAAGATGATAAATTCTAGCAACTTTAATGGTATGCAATCTAGCGATGTTCGTGAAGAAATATTAGCTTGGCTTGAACAAAGGCAAATTGGTCATGAAAAAGTTACTTTCAAAATTCGCGATTGGAGTGTTAGTCGTCAAAGATATTGGGGCGCTCCAATTCCAATTATTAATTGCCCTAAACACGGTCCTGTTTTGGTACCAGAAGAGGATCTACCAGTTATTTTACCAGAGCTAGAAGATTTTGCGCCGAGTGGCGATGGTAGAAGTGCTTTGGCGCGCGCTAAAGATTGGCTTAGTGTAAAATGTCCAGTTTGTGGTGGTCCGGCTGAACGCGAAACGGACACGATGGACACTTATATTTGCAGTAGTTGGTATTTCTTGCGTTATCTAGATCCGAAAAACGATAAAGCAATTTTTGATAGCAAAATAGCTAATAAATGGATGCCGATAGATTTTTATAACGGTGGAGACCATGCCACTGCACATATGATATATGCACGATTTGTGACTCGTTTTTTGCATAAGATTGGCTTAATCGACAATCCTGAACCTTTCAAAAGGTTCCTATTTAATGGTAAGGTTACTGCCAGCGATGGAACGATGTTTTCAAAAAGTAAGGGTAACGGAGTCGATCCGTTAGAAATCATAAATAGTGGTTATGGAGCTGATGCTCTTAGAACTTATCTCATGTTTGCTGCTCCGCTTGAATTGTGGGTGCGTTGGGATCCGCAGGGCGTTCCAGGCACATATAGATTCTTAAATCGTATTTGGAATCTAGTGCAAGAGTATTTAGACTCAAGTTCTCAAGAGGTGAGTGATTATGACAAACCTCTTTCGATAATTCATCCGACAATCCAAAAAGTAACTCATGATCTTGAAGAGCAAAAATATAATACAGCAATCGCTGCTATGATGAAAGCGTGTAACAATCTTTATGAGATTAAAGCTAAGGATGGATTCAAGAACAAGCAAGTTTGGCAGTTTGTCTTAGAAAGTTTAGTTATGCTTGTGGCACCATTTGCTCCTCATACGGCCGAAGAATTGTGGCATGATCTCGGACACGAAGACTCGGTTAATGTTGATCATTGGCCAGAGTGGGACAACAAATATCTAAAGTCAGACAACATAACAATCGTCGTCCAAGTGAATGGAAAATTGCGAGCTAAGTTAGAGGTTCCGTCTGATACAACAGAAGATTTAATAAAACAAAAAGCTTTAGATAATGATAATGTCAAGCTGTTCGTAGGTGATAAGAAACCGACCAAGGTTATTTATGTACCTGGTCGGTTAGTCAATATCGTTATTGATAATTAAGGTTTATCGACACTTTCGGGTATTACTATGGTTTCATGAGGCTGTAACCCATCGGATAAAGCTTCGGCATTTTCAGGCATAGATTCGATATAGTTAATAGCGTCATTTTTGCTAATAGTCTCGACATTCTCAATCTGTCTACTAGCATCCCATAAGCCATCGCCTTGTTCCACTTTATATTCAGTTGTAGTTTGAGAAAACTCTGGACCATTAGCTAAGTCTTTGAATTCGCTAATGCCATAAGCTGTTGCGGCAAGCACTAGTACAGTCGCACCAATTTTTTTCAAAGTTTGATATTTAGGTTTATTACGCTCTTCTTCTGGTGTGGATCTTACTATTTGATTAAATTTATCTATTTGTTTTTGATTCATAGTAATTTCACTATAACACTAATGCTTTTATTTGTCAAGCATAATAATATAAACATACTTGAGATGAAACCTGCTATCGGTTATAATGTAATCAAGTTTTATTATTATAACCTACAAAAGGAGTTCTTTATGGGACAACCCAAAAAACAATCCAGTCCTCGAAAAACTGGTACTCGTCGTAGCCATCTGCGATTAGAGCTTGCTCGTCGAGTTAACAAAACCTCGCCAGTAAAAGTTCGTACAACTAAGCGTGAGTCCGGCAAGGCGCTTTCCTAATCTTGCCATACCTTTAAAGTTTAAAATTTAAGAAAGAATTAAATGCTATGGCATCTAACCGTCATCTGGGTCGCATCGTTGCTTTGCAAACACTTTACGAATATGAATTTCGTGATCAATCTAAAGACTTGTCTGTAGATGTAAAAGAGATATTGGCGCGTAATTTGCAAAGATACGAAACGACCATAGAAGATAAAAAGTTCGTTGAAGATTTGGTCAAAAATGTCATCAAAAAACGAGCCGATTTGGATGCGAAGCTACAACCGATTGCGCCTGACTGGCCAATCGATCAAATCGCTAGAGTGGATTGTAATATATTAAGGATTGGTCTTTATGAATTATTACATCAGTCTAAGGTTATTCCACCCAAAGTTGCGATAAATGAAGCGGTTGAACTTGCCAAAGCATTTGGTTCTGATAACTCAAGTAAGTTTATAAATGGTGTTTTAGGCACCGCTTATAGAACACTTGTGGAGGATTCAGATAATGGCAGTTCCAAAGTTTGATAAAGTAAAAAAATATTTTAGTAGCAAAAAAAATCAAATTCAAGAAATAGTTAGAGAGCCGACATCAGGCGGTATTATTTTTCGTCATAGTAAAGATGGTGGTGTTGAAATATTGTTAATTCAAGATGGCAAAGATCGTTGGACTATTCCCAAAGGTCATATTGAAGAAGGTGAAACTGCTGAGCAAACAGCTAGACGGGAAATTGCCGAGGAGGCTGGCCTTAAGGACATTGAAATCTTGGGTTGGCTAGGCAAGATACATTTTCGTTATCGTAGAGTTGATAAATTAGTTTTAATGACGACTCAAATTTATCTCGTTAGAGCTTTAAATCAATCTGAAAAAATTAAAAAGGAAGATTGGATGAAGGGTATTAAGTGGTTTAAATTCAATGATGCTTTAGATGCGATTGAATACGAAGACATTGGTAAATTAATGCTTCTAGCGATGAAGCGAATTAGACAGGAGAAACTATGAGTGGTATGCAAACGGCTCCGTATCAAAAATTTGCAAAGGAAAAATTAGGTTTTGAATTTAATGATATTCAACTATTAATTACATCCTTAACTCATCGAAGTTATGTTAATGAACATAAAAAAAGTGTTAGCGAACATAATGAAAGATTAGAGTTTTTAGGTGATGCAGTCTTGGAATTAGTAGTAACTGACTTTTTATATCACAATTTTACTGAGCCAGAAGGCGTTTTGACTAGTTGGCGATCGGCATTAGTTCGAACGGAAAGTATAGGCGAAGCTGGTGTTAATTTGGGTTATGAGCCGTTGCTTAGAATGAGCCGTGGCGAAAAGAAAGGTAGTGACAGGGCTAGACAACAAATTTTAGCTAATGCCTTCGAAGCAGTTGTTGGGGCAATTTATTTAGAGCGCGGTTATAATGCGGCAGCCGATTTTATTTATAAAACCATTATTTCTAAGTTTGAATCGATTTTAGAATCTGGCAGTTGGCGCGATCCTAAATCTCATCTTCAAGAAGTATCACAACGGACTGATAACCTAACACCACATTACCGCGTTATGGAAGAAACTGGTCCAGACCATGACAAAATTTTTACACTAGGCGTTTATGTTGGCGATAAATTAATGGGAACTGGTGTAGGGCATAGCAAGCAAGTTGCTCAACAAGAAGCTGCCAAAGCTGCTCTTAAAGCCTATGAAAAAATCAACGCTCAAGATTGACTAATCTGTAAGAACAGTGTAGTATTGTTCGTGAATAAAATATAATTAATTTCGTTTTTAGCGAAGACAAGGAAATAGTAATTTATGCTCGCAATTCGTTTGCAACGTATTGGTCGAACTGGTCATGCAATGTACCGTGTGGCCGTCCAAGAATCACATCATCATCCATTAAGCGGTCGTGTTATTGCTTATGTTGGCTCATACGATCCACATAGCAAAAAAGTTAATATTCAATCAGAACTAGCTCAAAAGTATCTAGATAATGGCGCTCAGCCAACTCCACGGGTTACTAAACTTCTTAAAGAAGTCGGCGTTAAATTGCCTAAATGGGTTAAAGAACCTTCAAATGATAAATTAAAAAATATTCGTCACGCTGAAAAATTACGCAAGAATCGACCTGTCGAAAAAGTTGTAGAAACTGTGGTTGAAGCTACTGAAGCACCCGTCGAAGAAGCTGTTCAAGAAGAGGTACCAGCCCAAGTGGTTGAAGCCGAGGCTGAATCAGCAACTCCAACAGGTGAATAAATAAACGTGATATAATTATTACGTAATTAACTTATGACCGATCCGTCATATGACGAAGGTGAAGGGGGCAGTATGGCAACAATAGACCAGCAATTCGTAGAGTATATAGTAAAATCTCTCGTTGGACATCCCGATGATGTCGTAGTCGATAGAATGATCGATGAAAAAGGCGTACTTTTATCACTAACAGTTAATCCAGAGGATCTTGGTCGAGTTATTGGCAAACGTGGTGTAACTGCACAAAGCTTACGTACATTGCTTCGTGCGCTCGGAACGAAAAATGACGCTCGATATAACTTAAAAATAGTTAACAATGATGAAGATCGTGAAAATTATTCAACTTCTCAAGAAGAGCAAAAACCTGAAGTAGTTAAGACAGAAGTTGAGTCTGTGAATAAATCAACAGATGACGTTGTGGAAAACGATAATGATTATTCAAAAAAGACTCGTCAAGAGCTTGCGGAATTAGACGATTTGGATATATAATCAGATTAGTTCAAAAACTTGAACTGCGAGAACAAGGCTAAGCATTTTGGCAAGTATTTGCCTGTCTGTGAGGTTTATGTGTCAAAATAACCGTCCTTTGGGCGGTTATTTTGTTTTAGACAAAAAAGTCAATCCCTAGTAAACTTGTAGATGATGAAAAAAATACAGATTATTACACTTTTTCCTGAAATGTTTGAGGGCGTATTAAATAATTCCATGCTCTTTAAGGCTCAAGACAAAAAACTAGTTGAATTTGAATTGATTAACTTGCGAGATTTTGGACTTGGACCAAGAAAACAAGTCGATGACACACCCTACGGCGGTGGTGACGGTATGCTATTAATGGTTGAGCCATTATATAAAGCCGTTAAACACGCCAAAAAAAATAATACTAATTCAAAAGTTATATTAATGACGCCAAGAGGCGAACGTTGGGTTCAATCTAAAGCTAAATCGTGGGCAGACGACGTTAGTAATCTAATTGTTGTTTGTGGACGATATGAAGGCTATGATGAGCGCATATTAAGCTTAGTTGATGAACAGATCAGTATTGGGGACTATGTGCTTACGGGCGGCGAATTGCCCGCTATGGTTATGATAGATAGTATAGTTCGTTTAATACCTGGCGTCTTAGGTGGAGAAAATAGTGCAATTGACGAGAGCTTTAGCGATGGTGAGACTTTAGAATATCCTCAGTACACTCGTCCAGAAAAATTTATGGATATGTCAGTTCCTGAGGTGCTTTTAAGTGGTAATCACGCTAAAATTGCTAAATGGCGCAAAGACAACTCGCAAAAAATAAATAAGTTATAGCGGGTCCTGCCGCTCGTTTTACCCCTAATCTTCGAATTTACATTCTTAGATTGGGCGCAACCCTAACTCGCGTCACCCGCATAACTAATACTTCTAAATAAATAAGGCGCCCCACTTAAGAAAGTGGGGCTTTTTTGTTGTGGTGGATGTCGTAAAGCGATTGGTCACAACATTTTTGGTGGTTGTTTTTATTTTTGTAACTTTCGCTTATTAGTACTTTATAAAACTTTTTTTAAATGCGCAAGCATAATTATAAAAATGACAACGTTTGTGCTTATTTTTACTTAATCGTATACTAATTAATATGATTAAATTTGCATCTCCTACACAAGCATTAAAACCAAAAACTAAGGACTCCGAAAAGATGGCATATTTTTATGCTGGATTGTTAGTATTAATAGTGTTTTGTCAACTTTTTACCTTTGATGATTTTTTGAAATTATTTGTTAGTTATAACTTACCTGGCGGGGAGGTCATGGCTAATTTTATGGCTAGTTTTATAGTTGTTAGTGAAGTTTTTGCTCTGCCTTTTCTGCTTAGGATGAGCCTTAGCCCCTTAATGCGAATAGTTAGTATGGTTTTTAGTTGGATAGTTGCTGCTTCTTGGCTGAAAATCTCTATTTGGTTGATTATTAGTGGTGATTCAACATCTAATTTTGGGCTTTTAGGAACTTTAGTCCACTTAAATATTGGTTGGTGGGCTATATTCTTTTGTTTAGCTATGTGCACAATGGCCACTTGGTCTAGTTGGGGTTTGTGGCCAGTCATGAAAGCAGCCGATAAGTAGGTGTGATTGTAAATTGCCTATCTAGGGTTTATTATGTAGTTATTAAATAGGAGGGGGTTTTATGAAACTCGTGAATAAACTTGAAAAAACAGTTGAGGGTTGGTTAAAGCCAGCGCCTCACTTACCAGAAAAAAGTCGCAAATGGTTGGCTGATAATGTTTGGTGGCTAGCTTTGGCCGGAGTAATTTTATCGATACTATCTGCTGTTAGTGCTTTTTATAGAGTTATGTTTGCTGATAATTATGTTGATAATATATATAGAGTATACGGAATAAATAATCCTCATTCGGATGTTTTTGGTCTTAATATGTCGGCGTATATGCTGATTATGTATGTTGGGATAATTGCTAGTGCTGTGATTATGGGGTTAGCAATTAATCATCTAAAAATTAAACATAAAAAAGGCTGGGACTTGATGTTCCTAGCTTTGCTAGTTAGTATTGTAATTCAAGTAGTCGGCGTATTATTTAATCTAAGTAATCTTGTAGGTGGTATATTGTCTGTCGTTATTGGTGCTGCGATTGGATCTTATTTCTTATTCGAAATAAAACCATATTTCAAAGCAGAAACTACAAAAGAAAAGAAATCAGAATAATCTTTACTTGAGCTGACATCCCAACTAGTGTACAATTTGTACTGTTATTGGGATGTGGCCAAGTGGTAAGGCACCAGGTTTTGGTCCTGGCATTCGGGGGTTCGAGTCCCTCCATCCCAGCCATCCTCCGTCGCTACCTTTTTTAATTAGTAGCTATGGAGGATGTTTGAGATTTGAGGTTCTAGCTCACGATGTTTTGTCGAAGACAAAACATATCGAGGGTTCGATTTTGTCACAATTTATTGATTTGACAAAATATAGCCGATGTTGGCACTAAGATAGCGCTAACATCAAAGCGTTTATCACCGCCTGTCTGTCGGACAGGACGGGCAGGCCTTATCCTTATTTTTTAATTAGCTATAACTATAAAAAACGGGTAAAGTTATATTATGCAAGACAATAACTCTAAAAAACATTTCTGGCTTTATATACTAGAGCTCGAAGACAATAAATGCTATGTTGGTATAACTAGTAAAACTCCAGAAAAACGGATGCAACAGCATCTAAGCGGATTTCTTGGTGCTAAATGGACCAAAAAATACAAGCCAATTCGTATACTATCGACTGAAGATCTGGGCTATATTAGTTTTGCCGACGCTGAAAAGCATGAGAATAAAATAGTTCGGCAGTACATAAAAAAGTATGGTATCGATAATGTTCGTGGCGGGGATATTTCTTATAGTGGTGAGATGTTAGAAAGATTTGGGCTATACTGGCAAAAAGATTCCTGGCTATCTGTTCTGAGTATTGTGATTATTTTCTTTGTTATCGCCTATCTTTTGGTTGTTATATATTTTTAGAACTACCCTATTGATTTGAATTATCAATCTCGTTGTAGCATACTCATATTAATGACTAATGGAGATTAATTTATGGCAACCGAGTATCAGATAGACCAGACATTTAAAGAACTCAAGGCATATAAAAGCAAATATCTAAAGAAATCGTTTCTAGACTTAGATGAATCTGGCACTAGGATAATGATCAACTCATTTCTCACTCAAGTTCTTGGCTACAAAGAACTGGATGAAATAAAAACTGAATATAGCATACGCGGTGAGTATGCAGACTATGTAATTCAAACTGCTCGTAAAAAACAATTCATAGTCGAAGTTAAGTCAATCCAATTAGATATAAGTGACAAACATCTTCGTCAAAGTTTGTCGTATGCGGCAAATGAAGGTATAGATTGGATATTATTAACAAATGGACGACAAATACAGATTTATAGAGTACTATTTGAAAAGCCTATTAAGACTAAGTCGGTCTTAGACTTTGATCTAACTACATTAACAAACGGTGATTTAAGAAAAGTTGCGGAAAAATTAGTTGTTTTTACTAAAGGCCGAATCCTTAAGAATGAGCACGAATTGCTATGGCAGAAATTAACGGCACTTGACCCGCACAACATATCAAAAATTATTTATTGCGAAGATGTCTTAAAGATCATGAGAAGAGAGCTTAAAAAATCTACTGGCATGTATTTCAATGATGTATCTATAAAAGATGCTTTACTAAAGCTTATTCAACGACCATCTGAAACTGAAAAGTTAAAGTATAGGCATAGCAAATAATATCTAATAAAAATTGTCCTATTTGTCTCATTTTAAACTATTAATCGTACCAAACCCATATGCCCAAAAATCCGAGTCATCCCCTGTATCCCCAAGGTTAGCCACAAGAGATTTGGATCAAAGCCAAACATGTAGCGATACTAGCTAAAATAAAATCTTGACTTAATAGGAAATGTAATCTGATATCATATAACATATGGATAATACATCACGAATAGGAATTGACATCGAAGGCGTGATACGTAGTAAAACCGCTAAATCTCGAACCATTGATGAATATCTTGCCGCTACTCCGCTTAAAAATGCGGCCAGAACTATTAAAAGTTTAGTCAAATTGTTTGGAAGTGATAATATTTTTATTATCTCAAGATGCCCCGAATATGCTGAAAATGTAATAATTCGATGGCTGGATGATCAGAAATTTTTCACAGATATTAACTTCAACCGTTCAAACGTATATTTTTGTCAAGAAAGATTAGATAAATCTGACATTGCGAGACAACTTGAGCTGACGTATTTTATAGATGATCGGATAGATGTGCTTGACAATATGAAGAATATTGTTGCAAATCGAATTTTATTTACAGGCGGATCAAACCATCATGACTCTGAAATTGATAATAATATCATTACTCTTGATAGCTGGGATTCCGTGCTTGAATACATAAAAAGATAATTTGCCTAAAATCTCTCAATTACAGGTTTTAGGCACTAGACCTATACGCCATTCATGAACGTTTTAAGTTGATCAGGGTTTTTGATAAGATTTATATCAATCCATGAAGATAACGAGTCGTGTCTTTTTAACTTTTCTTGTTTATATCGAAGTCTTTTATACTTTGTCCCATAATTTTCTTTGACTTAAAATATGATATGTCAAAACAGGTATAACCGTACTTACTGTCAAAAAATTTGTCTCTGGCGTAGTAGGAATAGTAACTAATTCATCAACGTATTTGAGGTCATGTCTAGATAGACCATTTGCCCCACCAATTATAATAATGTCGTTTGGCTTCCATTCAAAATTGAAAGCATTATCACCACCTCTCACCACTGTACCAATTACTCTTAAATTCGGACTATTCTTTTTTAATTCTTCAATTGTGCTAAAACGCCTAATGTTAATTTTATCTAAGTTATCATGTTTGATATTCCACGAGTCTACCTTGCTACTGACCTTTGGATGATCTAGATCTAAGGTCGCACCGATTAAATCAATTTCCACATGGCCAGTTGCAATTGCTGTTTGTGCAACGGCAGCCAAATCAAAGGGTTTATTGAGGTGTGATAAAGCAAATCTAACTGGGGGAACTAAATATCTTTTTAACTCCGAGTTCATAGAAGGTATTTCCATAGATTTACTAAACCCTCTCTCTGGATTTATATTAAACTTACTATACTATTTAAAATAATCTTTGCCAATAAATTATTTAGATTTAACAATGAGTGCTGTAAAAAATATTTTAATCATTAACCATTCCGTGCCTCATTTTCGTTTCAGCCCCATATGCTCAGCCAAGCATTGTATCGAACAAGACCTATTCGTAATCGTATAGGCAAGCGAACGAAAAAGAGCCAGTAGGATTAGACTGGCTCTTCGAAATTAACTGATTTAATGGATGGAGAATTTTTATTAACCATTTCAGTGATAGTTCGAACTTCTGGCAGTATTTTTTCCCTAGTGAGACCAGACCAATCCAATTCACCATACTTCGATTCCTTATCGAGTATTACGTCATTTTCATTTTGGCAAATACATTTATATTTGTAGACGAAAGCAACCGCGTGAATGAATAAGTCATTCGATTCTTTATTCAAATACCTAAAATCTAAGACACCAACAAATTCCAGGTTTTTGTCGGAGACTATACCTGTTTTTTCAAATAGTTCTCTTTTTGCGGCAGCATCTAGGCTTTCACCTTGATGAATCAATCCAGATGGTAGACCAAACCATCCAGCAAATGGTTTGTTCCGACGCTTTAACAACAGCACCTTGCCATCGTCGTTGGTCACATAAACGATAGAGATTAACGGAGGTGCGGCTTTTTGTTTAATCTTACTACCAGAATAAAGTACAGACTTTAAGCCTTTACGAGTTGCATAATAGCCATCTTTTGAATGTTCGACATAACCTAATTCCACCAGTTTTTTCAAATGATAAGAAAACACATTATTAGGAATTTCTTTGGGCTGTAATTGTGAGAATCTAAGGGTCGCGCCACCAGCCAAACTCAGTATAATGTCTTTTTCAATATAGTGAAGGTCAACATTAATAAACATATTGGTTATTTCTCCTCTCCAGTTTCTCATCGATAATATCTGTTTATAGATGTGGGGTCAAGCCTAATAGGCTTTTTCAGTCAACCTATTCTGACTCACTACCCTATGAGTCAAATAGATATGGCTGTAATTGCACAATTAATTCACCATAATTCAATTGAACAAGGAGAATTGGCGTGGAAAGAACAAAACAAGTTTCAGGAAATAATGGCGTCGAAAACGAGCCCACACCCAAATCTGATATTAATGCCAAAATTGCATATGATCTATTATCTCAACCACCCATTGATTATCCAGATGATCTACGAGAGTTGTACAAAAATCATGATACAAAGACCCAAATAGAGACAGTTGAGATAAAAATAGACCGACCTTCAGCCAATGTTTTATATATGTCGGAACTCTTAATAGGCAACCAAGACTCTGATGTTGAATTTTACGAAAAGACCATCGATAGGATTAATAGTTTACCCGAAGATATGCGCCCAGACCTAGTTGTACTATCTGGCCTTATCCAAGGTGACTTTAAATTACTTCAGAAATCACGACGCGCGACTTTAGTTTCTGGTCTTGATAGTATGGATCACCAATTTCGCTATGCTAGGCAAATGTTAGACAAAGCTAGTGAACTTGGTAAACCGGTAGTATATAACATGGGTAACGATGATCGTCGGGTAGCTGAGGAATACACTATTGAAGTATTTCGTAAAATGAGTGATTACGCTAAAAAACACGATAAAGACGGTGGAGTTAAACCAGAAGACAAAATGAACTGGGCCGCTATCGATAAAATGCGACAAAGCCCTCATTGGAACGATCATCTAAAATTTCAAATTGAGACAGTATTCCCATATTGCTTAAAGGCCGGTCGTAGACTTTATACTTCTGAGGAAATGTCAAAAATAACTGACGGAAAAATATCTGTTGAAGAATACTTCTTACTTTATGATATTGAAAAACGTATAAAAAAGAATAAGAGACTTTCAAATGACGAATACCGTTGGCTTAGGCGGTCTAGGGGAGAGATGGCTGATGGCATAATTATCACAGATGATTTTAACCTTCATATTACAACTGATAATAAGGAATATAATGACTGGATTAGACATAATTTTGGCTTCTCTTCAGAACCCATGTATCAAAACCACATGGTTAATTCTATGGCGTCACTAAGTCAATTAGCATCTAGTGGTCAATCAACGCCAGACATGTTTGTAACTCAACATAATCAAGAAGAGGTCGGGGTAAGTATCGGAAACAGCTGGGTGGTATCAACTGGTGGATTGATTGATCCAAAAAGACATATGGAGACAAGGGGTAGTCGTTCAGATGCAGCAGGCGACATTTCAAAGAGACTCGTTAGAACTCGTCGTCGTATACCAAGTCCGTCAGCTAGCGCGCACGAGAGAACGGACGATGGCCGTCACATAGTTACAGTTTTTAACGATGCTTTATACGAAAAGTCATTCAGTATACCCAATAGACTAACTATTGCCGAGATGTGTGATTTTCAAACTGGTTCAATTACAGCTCGCCCTGACTTGTTGGCAAAATATATTGATTATATCCGTATTCACTCTATGGGTGAACGTGCTACGGCGTTGTTTTTTGGAGGTGATATGCTTCATGGACGTAATTATCCGCATTTTGCTTCCGAGTCACAAATGACTGGACTTATGTCAATGGATTCACAGGAGGCATTCAATTTATCGCTTTTCCAAGAAGCTTTCGCCGGTTCAACTAGAGAGGAGCTAAATTCACTCCAGCGTGTTCTTGTGCAACCAGGTAATCACGAATGGAATAGTGGCACATTGAAGTGGCATGGCTATTCATTTGTAACCTACATGCGAAGTTTCTTTGAGAAAACCTTAGCGCGTGGTGGATATAGTGATCAAGAAATCAGCGAAATAGTAAAAACGCATGATGCCGTTATAACTCCAAAAGGTGAATACGCCTCTGGCTACACAGGAATTGAGTATTTCGGTGAAATGGGTGTGCTTATACAACACTATATGATGGAACGCGGTGGTAAAGGATCAGGGGGCGATTTACCAGTTTATCAGGGGCACCATTTCGCCGCTGGAAGCGGTAACTTAACTGAGAATATTGATGTACTAATGGCGGGACACTGGCATCATCCTCAATATGGAGTTTTTGGGGATAAGCTGCATATAGTTGGAGGATCTATTTCGGGTCTTTCTGACTATGAACTAAAACGAGGCTATAGGCCTACAGCTTCTGGAACATTAATTCACTTAGGCGGTGGTCTACCTCCGCAGGTAGAGTTTATTTCAGAGCAAGCTTTAAATCAGCACAGGATCCAAAAAGGCAATCTAACTGATGCAATATTAGCCGAAGAAGGATATGTGGACGATGAAGGGTTTGATGCGTTTAGGCACGGTATATTTCTTCCAGACAAATTTGCCAAGTCTGCTCTTCAAAAGAAAATTCTTCAACTAGGTCGCGATGCCTCGCAGCGCACTAACAGTCTTGCGGAATTTAGGTAGAGTGTGCGCTAAATACTCGAAAACTATTAAAAAGTGTGAAACCTACCCTACTAGGAACGGTATTGCTGTTCCTCTAACTGAGCTATGGCTACCATCATCAGATTTGAATCTTGAAAAAGAAACAAACTTCAATAATCACCACAATTGTTGGACTGAAAAAGCTTTTGGAAAATTTATAATTTTTAAAACTCTACGTGACTTAGAATCACATCAATTCGTTTTACCAACTGATGTGCATGAATATCTCCATAAAGAATACGATCCACCCGAATTACCTACTATAAAACAGGCAATTACTGAAATTGAACGGGCCAAAGATGCTAAAGAGAGATTGCATGTACTCAAAAAAATCGACAGAAAAAGGGCGTATATATACGAAGAAATTAGTGACCAGGTGATGAGCCAGGTCATCGGAAATTACAATGAATTAAAGAGACAAAACACTGCACAGTAATCAGCTACACTCACGATGTGCCAGACCTATATACTCAGCCAGATACGACAGCAGAAATAGTGACCTAAGTTCCTAATTCTGATGTTGAGTCTGTTTTAATTAGTCGTAAATGAGGGTAGCTTCTTGCATATCATCGTATAAACCATCGTCGAACCAAAGAAACGGTTTAGTAGAATCAATCGCTTCAGTCTTAGTTATATTCCAGGAAAGTGATTTTATTTGCTTCAATTTGAGCCTACCGTCATTGTCTTTTTATGGTCTTTTATGATATAAAATAAGTATCTTGGTACACTAAGAGGTGGATCAAGAAGCGCTATGCCTAAGAGCGTCAACTCATTGAAGGTGAGGTGATTTGCTATGAGCTCGTCCACGAAACGCGTAAAACTCGGTTCACTCGTTAAGGTGAGGTTTGAGGGAGATGCGACGGACAGTCTGCTGTACATCAGTGACAATGGCGAAGGTCCGATAGTCGTCGATAAGGCAACACCCATGGGGCACGCCCTTATCGAGGGCGGGGGAAAACGTAAGGGTGAGTACGTTGAATACAAAACGGAAAAGGCTGAAATCAAAGCTAAAGTTACCGAGGTCATCGCGTAGCGCGCCAGAGCCGCCAAGTTGGGGTTTAATTCCCTACTTGGCGGCTCCGCAACACTTATTTGTTTTGAAGCTTTCTGATAAAATCATGATATATGAAAAAGATTTATTTAATTTTAATTTTAATAATATTTATTTCAGTTGGCTCAATTATTTTTATAAATTTACCGAAAAAAACTAATGTTATTAATCAAAAAGAAGAAACTAAAATTAGCTCAATTATTTCTGAAGGCGGTCAATTAATAGATGTTAGAACACCAGAAGAATATAAGTCCGGTCATGCCTACCAAGCAATTAATATTCCACTTGACGATATATTGGCTGGCAATTATTCAATAATTGATAAAAGTAAGCCGATATATCTTTACTGCCGTAGCGGTAATCGTGCCAGTCAAGCCAAAGAATTTCTTGAGAGTAAAGGGTATAAAAATATCACTAATCTTGGTGGTTTAGCAGAGTTGACTCAAGATGGCGGTAAAATATGTTCTTCCATTCAATCTGCTTGTTAATCAATTCTTATGTATGATAATATGCAGACCCAATCTAAAAAAGTTGAATAGTTATTAGCAGTAAAATTGGCGTATCTTCGGTCACATTAGAGCGTGATTAGTTTATCTTTCGTTCGATAATTTTATAAATATTTCGTGTAATTTTTTACCAGAATTTTTCCAAGAGAATTTCTTGGCTTGTTGATAACCTTTTTCTAACAAGTCCTGTCTTAAGTCGGGGTTATTTAACTTGGTGACTTGATCGGCAAAGTCTTCGGGTGAGTCGTAATCAAAGAATAACGCGCCGTCACCAGCAACTTCATGAAATATCTCCATATCGCTGCAGACTACGGGAGTCCCGAGAGCTTGGGCTTCGACTATTGGTAATCCAAAACCCTCTTCTTTAGAGCCGCTAGCTAGACAAAATGCGTTTTTTAATAAATCGATATACTCTTCTTCGCTAGTGCCGTTATGAAATTCAACTTTTACGCCGTGGTTTATTAATTTAGATAATTCTAATTTTCTTTCTTCTGAAATTTTGCTTAGTAAATGTAAGGTAAAACTATTTGGTATTAGATTCATACCTTTAATCAAGACTTCAACGTTCTTGTACGGCATAAATGAACCCATATATACAATATTTTTTGTAGCTTTATCATTTTCAGATTGTTTTTCGGGTAGGGAATTAGGCGCGTTATAAACTACGCAGACTTCTCTTTTTGTGAGTCTAAGTTTTTCTATGTTCTTTTTCGAATATTCGCTGACAGTTACAACTCTATCGGCATTATTAAGTAACAATCTTTGTGGCCATTTCGCCATGTGAAATATTCGCCAAACAATTCGAGCCGGCAAGGGTAGATTAGTTGGTGCTTGAGGATGAAAATAATAAATAGTGTCGTGCAGTGTAAGAATTAATTTGTATTTTCGACCCCACGTGCCCATAATTTGAAACGGGCTATAAACTATATCGGCTTTTAGGTCATTTAATTTTTTAGCTATGAAAAGTTCTTTTATAGAAAGAGGCGACTGAACTAATTTATACGGTATTCCTTCTGGTATTTTTTTCAATTGTCTTTTATCGTTGATTAAAACCGTGAATTTAATTCTGTTTTCATGTAAACCTTGTATTATGCCGGCCGAATAGCGGCTGATGCCATCGTGATAATCAACCTTTATCCATCTTGCGTCTATAAATATTTTCATAATTTTGATTGTAACATGTAGCTTAGGCTTATGGTAATCTAGATATATGAATCAGGATTTATTAATTAGAATTTTAGCAGACGGCATAATGATACCCATAGTTTTAATTGCGATTTATGCTTTGATTTTCAAGATAGATAACAAGAAACGCATAGAAAGTTATTCGAGAATTTTAGTTGCTGGTTTGACAACTTATCTTTTAGCTAAATTGATTTCAGTAATCTTTCAACCATCAATTGAAAGGCCATTTGAGGCATTAGATACGATTGCTGGTGCGTCATTTTTAAATAATCCTGGCTTTCCGTCGGACCATATACTATTTGCAACTGCCATCTTATGCGCTGTTTGGTTTGAAACTAAAAATAAAACACTTAGCCTTGTGATTGCTCTCTTAACTATTGTAGTTGGAGTTGGGAGAATTTTAGCATTAGTTCATACGCCTATTGATGTCATTGGTGGGGCGTTGATAGCTCTATTTGGCTCTGTTTGGTACTTAAATAATAAACAATAGTAACTTTTTGTAATACTGGCAAAAAACCAGTATAATAAAATTAGTTTGGAGGTTTATCATGGCTAAAGTGGTCAGCAGTAAAGTGGCATCGAGAAAGGTAAAAATACTTAAGCCAGCTTGGAAAATTGTGCTTCTAGGTATGGCTTCTGGTTTATTATATTGGACACTAACTAGTTTATTCGTAAGAGGTAATTATTCTTTAACGATTGCTGGGAATATATCGACTATTTTAGTTGCAACTCTTGGAATTACTGCTATGTTATTTATGAAAATTGAACAGCCGATTATAATTGCCATCGCTACGGGGGTGTCACTTTGGAGTTTATCTGAAATGACTGATAAACTTTCGACTTTCGAAATATTACTCTGGACGGTTAGTTTATATATGTTAACTTATTTACTCTACTATTGGATAACACGATATTATAAATTTTGGCCTGTTTTCATATTTACCATTATCGTCGTAGCTTTATCAAGACTAATTGTCATCTTATAGTGCTATACTGAAGTTATGGATCAATTATTTTTAATAGCAATTTTAGTTATTGTTATTTTTGGTTTTACTATTGTTATTTATAACTTGAATCATAAAATATCTGAACTAACCAAATCGTCAGCCGTCGAGCTAATAAAAACTGACGTAGTTGAATTAGCTAGATCGATTAATGATTTACAAAAATCTGTTGGTGATAAACTTGATCGAAATAATTTGTCGGTTCAAACTTCAATCCAAAAACAGCTAGGTGAGAGTTCCAAGATTGTTGCTGATGTATCTCAAAGGCTAGCCAAGCTCGACGAAACAAACCGAAGGGTAGTTGATGTTGCTGATGAATTAAAAACTTTACAAAATGTTTTACAAAACCCAAAACAAAGAGGTGTTTTTGGAGAATATTATTTAGAATCAGTTTTAGATAATGTTATACCTTCCAAGAATTATCAAATGCAATATAAATTTAAGGATGGCGAAACTGTTGATGCTGTAATTTTTCTTGATCGTGGTCAAATTTTACCTATTGATAGTAAATTCAGTCTCGAAAATTATAATAGGATGGTTTCTGCAAAAAATAAGGCAGAAAAGGATATTCTTTTAAAGAAAGTAAGAGCCGACTTAAAGAGCCGTATTGATGAAACTAGTAAATATATTAGACCAGCTGAAAAAACTATGGAATTTGCTTTTATGTTTATACCTAGTGAGTCACTTTATTATGATCTATTAATTGGCGATGTTGGCACTGGCTCGAGCGCTCGTGATTTAATAGAATATGCTTTTCGTGATAAAAAAGTAATTATTGTGAGTCCTACTAGTTTTATGGCTTATTTGCAAACTGTTTTACAAGGCTTAAGAAGCCTTCAAATTGAAGAACAGGCTAAGGATATTCAAGTTAGAGTTGGTATTTTAGGTCAACACATCAATAAGTTTGATGAATATATGCAGAAGCTCGGCCGTTCTTTGGGCCAAACTGTCGGTCATTATAATAACGCCCATAAAGAACTTGGCAAGGTTGACAAAGACGTCATTAAGATTGCCGGTGTTGACCCTAAAGTTGACCCACTATTATTGGATAAACCAAAAAGTGAAGAATAAAAAAATAGCCCTCTAAGTTGAAGGCTATTTTATTAGTTTTTAGACTACTATGTTATTTACAAGTTTTACAAACACAGTCATCGTCTTTAGAGTAAAGTAAATCCCTTAAAACAAAACCAACTAATCCACCAATAACTGGTGCAATTACGAAAATTGCAATTGACCACCATTCCCAAGTTAAAGCATTAGCTGCAAAAGCTACTGCTGGATTTAGAAAAGTGAATCCAGTGTAAGATTCTGTTAATAAGACTGTTGAAAGTGACATTGACACATAAAGTGCAATCAAAACTGCAAATCCAGTTGTTAATGCTGCTGCGGTTTTATTGCATTTTTGTCGCATAGCGACTGCTACTCCTAGGCCTAAGATTGCTGCACCAAGCATTTCTGCCAAGAACAAATACCATTCTTTACCTTCAGGAATAGTTGCTGCATGAAACAGTGAAGCTGCCATTAAGGCGTCCGAACTTTTCGAATTTTTTAGGAAAGCGTCTAACACTAACCAAGCTGTACCAGCGCCCAAAAATTGAACTGCAATATAAACAACTGCTTGAAGCGATTTAATCTTACCCGTAACCCAAGCACCAACAGTCATTGCTGGATTAACATGAGCCCCGGAAGCGCCACCTACTATGAATACTACGCCTGCTAATGCAAAAGCGAAGAATAGTGGGCTACTTTGCATTTCGATAAATGCTACAGTAACCAAGAATGTGCCTATGAATTCGGCTAGTACCCCAACTACTAGTGGATTTTTCTTTACTGATTCGCAAAACGAATTATATCTTTTTGCTAATGATAGTTTCGCACCAGCAGCACTGACGGTCGCCGGTTTGGTCTTTGATTTTTGATTGGTCGATTTTTTCGACACAACGGCTTTTTTCGTTGCCATTAACTTCTCCCTCCTTAAAGTGAAATATGAAATCAGTATAACACAATACACAATAAAATAAATGCTAGTGTTATACTAGTCTTATGGCTTTATTTATAAGACAAGATGAGGAAAGAAGTGAATTACAAAAAAGATTAGCGGCTGAACTTCAAGAAAAAACCCGCAAAAGTGTCGAAAAAAATAATCAAATCGATGGAGTTGAGGATTCGA
>JBASLU010000049.1:0-23541 GCA_049656505.1 Saccharimonadales bacterium (SeqCode)
TCTGGCGGAGAGAGCACGCAAGTAACTGCAGCCAAAAATACAATTTTATATGCGGTTGTTGGTGTAGTCGTAGCGCTACTTGCATATGCGATAATCAATTTCGTAATTAATGGATTAATTGGATAAAGATAAGTACAGTCATAAAATAAATATAGCTCCCGAAATGAGAGCTATATTTATTTATAATTCAATTATTTATTGAACTTGAATCTTTTTAGCAGCTTCTTGTTTAATCTTGTTGAATTTGATTGTCAAAACGCCATCTTTTAGCACTGCTTCGACTTCGTCTTCTTTAACACTGACTGGCAAAGCTAGTGTGCGGCTAAACTCGCCCCAATAGCATTCTTGAATATGCCAATTAGTTGCATCAGTTTCATCACCGCTACTTAAAGTACCGCTAATAGTAAGAATGCCGTCACTGATACTAACATCTAAATCTTCTTTATTTACACCCGCTGTTCGCGCCTTAACAACTAACTTTTCGTCAGTTTCATAAACGTCTACAGCTAATTGGCCTGGAAATTCCTCCTCGGCCTCACCCCAGTTTTCTTCTGCTGGTGTTTCGTTAACACTACCAGTTGATGGTGTGTCGTCGTTAAGAAAAGCTGCTGTTAGCTCATCTTCTATTAATAGATCGTCATCTTGTTTACGGGCCATGGTATCCTCCACTTTCTCTAGGCTCTATTGACAAATAGTCTATCACATTATAACGAACATATACAGTATAATCAACACTAGAGGCTATTTAAACGTAAAAAACACAATGTTTGATAAACTACTATCTTTCCTAGCTCCTCATTACTGTTGTGGGTGTGATAAAATAGGATCTTTGCTATGTGACAATTGTAAATATAACATCATATCTGAGCAATCACCTAGATGTTTGGGTTGTCAAAAACCGACAGTGACAATGTGGTTATGCAAGGACTGCAAAATGCCCTATCAAAAAGCCTGGGCGGTTGGCGAGCGCGAAGGAGTTTTACAGAGATTAATCGGTTTATATAAGTTTGAGAGAGCTATATCAGGCCATCGTATTTTAGGCAATCTATTACTTGATGTGGTACCGCATTTACCGGAAAATACAATCATTGTACCCATTCCCACACCAGAGAGCCGAATTCGCCAACGAGGTTATGATCATATGCTTTTAATTGCTAAATATTTTGCCAAAAATCGTAATTTAAAATGTATGCCAATCTTAAAAAGAGCTAAAAACACCAAACAAAGGCACGCTACAACCGCACAAAGATTAATACAAGCCAAAAATGCATTTTATGTAGATGAAAAACTTGATAAAAATAAGATTTATTTATTGATTGACGACGTCATAACAACTGGTGCAACTTTAAAATATGCCGCAAAAACACTTCGCAGGGCTGGGGCAAAAAATATTTGGGTCGCCGTAATTGCTCAACAGATATTAAAATAGAATTTCTTTGTAGAAGAAACAAAAAATCAATACTTTTGCTGCCAAAAGTATAACAAAACCACTGGTATTTAGGTTTTTTCTTGATTGAGTTACTTGTCAAAACAAAACAACAGCCCTGCGGAACTAATCGCACAGTCCTCGGGACATTTTGTTGTTTGTTTGACGTAAGTTCATCAGGAAAAAGCCAGAATACCAGACTTATTCATGCAAATTCAGTAGATAGTAGGTAGTAATTGTTATTTGGCAATAAATGGTAGATTATAGGGGTTAAATAATATATAATTGATTAGCCTGGAGGGGTGCCCGAGTGGTTTAAGGGAACAGTCTTGGGTAAGACGTTGCGTAGCAACTAAACTGTCGTGATTTAATTTATTAAATAGACAGTTTTCAAGATGACTATCTGATTGAAGTGATTTTTTTGGTATAATTGATTAGCCTGGAGGGGTGCCCGAGCGGTTTAAGGGAACAGTCTTGAAAACTGTCGTGTCAGCAATGGTACCGCGAGTTCGAATCTCGCCCCCTCCGCCAAGTAAAAAAGCACCTTTTGCGTCATTTGAATATGCTACAATTATTCAAGTTGTAGTTAAAGCCCAAACGCAACTGTTACAGTTTTACAGACCAAGCCAAAGGCTGTTTGCTAAACTGAGAGGAGACATTGCGATAAATGACAGCTTTTGAACTTGTTCTTAAGCGAAAATTGAAAGCAAATGTCGACGTGAAGGAGTACCCAAGTGGCTGCTGCGTGAAACGTGAATATTGGACGGTCATAAGTCCCCGTTCTACGTTTTATACAATGCTACTGCACGTACAATGTATGTAGAGAATAAGGAGGAGTACCCAAGTGGCTGAAGGGGACGGTTTGCTAAATCGTTAGTCTGGGGAGACCTGGAGCGGGAGTTCGAATCTCCCCTCCTCCGCCAAATAATAAAACATCTCGGTCAGAGGGCCGGGTTATTTTATTACCTGCGATAGACAACCGATATCTCCCTTTTATTAATTCTTAATCTTTAATCTTTAACCCTCATTTTTCGTGTTTGACTTGTGTCCCTTATGTTATACTGAAGCTATGCAACCAGATAATGAAAAAAATCAGGTAAACACTTCTGAAACTTCTGAAAATATGTATGAGCCAGCTCCATTTGAAGACCCCGAGGCTCAAGAATCGGCCGATAATACTCAAAAACCAAAAATTAATACCGAACCTGTTCACTGGACTGCGAGTGAATATGTTCATGGTGAAAAAAATTGGCTTTGGTTCGCAATATTCGCAGTTGTGGTCGTAGCGCTAATAGCTATCGATTTGTTATTAATAAAATCTTATACATTCTCGGCGTTGGTTGTGGTCATGGCGGCTGCGGTTTTAGTTTATTCTCGTCGCGCACCAAAAGAAGTCAACTACACATTGAGCGTTGATCAGGGATTATACATCGGCGAAAAACTTTATCATTTTAGCGATTTTAAGTCATTTGGCTTAATCCGCGACAATGACCAACACTCGATTATGCTTATACCAATTAAACGTTTTGCGCCAGGAGTGTCGGTGTATTTTCCAGATGAAGTTGGCGAGCGAATCGTAGATATTTTGGGCGCAAGACTACCGATGGAAAACCTAAAATTAGATATGATTGATATTATAGTTCGCAAATTACATTTATAATCACCTATCTGTTCAACTTAAAATATGATATAATCCTCTGTATTCTGTCGCAAAACGATCAGACGCACCTTCTAGTTACATGAAAGATAGGGCTATACGTAAAAGTATGGCCCTATGTTTTGCACCTGTAGCTCAGCTGGATAGAGCGTCGGCTTGCGGAGCCGAAGGTCGTAGGTTCAAATCCTGCCAGGTGTACCAACTTTATTCGATTACAATTACGCCAATTAGGGCGTCTTTTTTTTGTTTTTCTTAGTCTTGACTATACCCGTAAAATAGTGTAGAGTATATTTTGCGTTATTGTAAGGCCAAGTCTAATCCAACGAGGGGAAGGGCAGGCAGTATAATGACAGTAAAGATAACGCCACAAAGGTATCAAATGCTCGTAGATGAGCGAGACGAGCTTCGAAAGAAGCTCGATAGCGAGCGCAAAGAGCTCGCCGATGCCCGTGGCGATGACCACGAGCCGATTGTAAACGTCCAGCTTCTGGACGTCGCAGAGAGGATCGGGACTATCCAGGGTCGTATCGGTATGCTTGATGAGATTATCGCTAACGCGAAGATCACCGAGCCTTGTCGAGAGTTCGTCGGTATCGGCAGTAAGGTATTACTATGTCTTAACGGCGCCAACGCACACGATAGACTCCTAGCCTACATCGATGGCATCGGCGGTACCTATAATCAGGTGCCGATCTTGACGCCGGAAGCTCCCATGATCCAGAAAATCATGGGCCTCAAGAAAGACCAAGAAGCAGAGTTCATCTCTCCTCGCGGAGAGAAGATTACTGTTACTGTTGTCGATGTCAGTGCCTACTGTTAGACGCACGGATCTAGCCTCTGCGTCGAGCTTTACCCCGCCACGGAAAATCCGCCCGTTAACTCGGACCGTCTGGATTTTTCGGGCGGGTTTTCCATATCTTTTTAAATAATAGAATTATTGATATTAAGATAATTAAAAATACCACGCCGATTGTAGCGGAGGTGTTTTTTAATTTTGGAACGTTATCTTGCGAAAGGTTATCAGTTTCATCTCCGAGAACAGATTGTTGCGGATCGTTGATGTAGTCGGTAGTATTATTTTTGACCACTTGACGTCCTGATATTTTATTTTGTGATGCTTTGGGTGTAGAATACGAAATGTTCTTGGTCTGCTGCTCATTTATCTCGCCAATCAATTCGCTAGTTTCTACGTTGGCATGTTTTACAGATTGATACAATTCGATGCTGTCACCAGAGTAAGAAGTCCCCAAAATACTTACTGTATGATAGCCGTACTCCAGATCCTCAGGTAAATGAATGTCGGTACTTAAACTACCGTCTTCATTAGTGATAAATGTGCCTAAGTTTGTTGGCTCGGATTGAATCTCGACTTTGATTTTGGAATTTGGCTCAAAAGAGTACGGTTCAACTTTAACGGCTAATTTATTAGGTTCATCGGTTTGTTCTAAGAATTGCGATCGTCTCAATACACTGTATTGCTTATCATTTTCAAACATCCAGTACGCTGATATAGTCGGAGTTTTTATATTCTCATCAGGGCATAAGGTTTCACGGTTTTCACAATATTTGTTATTAATTTTATCTTTTAAATTATCGGCAATTAGCTGATGGCCAATGTGATTGGGGTGAAATGTTTCATTACCAATATTAACTATCCATGCCACTTTGTTATCATCACCGAATTCAACACCATTCATAGCTAGAGGTTTTTTGCTACCGCATAAAGCCTGATTATTTAAACTATCTTCAATATCGATGAATCCTATACCAGCTCGTTTGCTAGCATTACTTATAACTTGCTTTAAATAAGAAATGCTTTCGTTCATAAATAATCTTTCTTCTTTGGTAAACATTCCCTCGATAGCGGCGCTACAATTACCGCTTGGATTTATTATCTTGGGATAGCCGACTGCATATATCTTAGAGTTTTTTGATTTACTATGAATATCTTGAAAGGTTTTAACTAATTTATCGAATAAGTTCGCTATTTCAATAGCAGTTTGAGCTCTTTTTTCCTCATCGCTAACCCATCTACACGTTCCGGGGCTAGCGCAAGTTGCTAATTTATCCATTAATCCAGCGTCATTCCCCCCAATACCTATAGTGATATACTGAGGTCTATACTTTTCTACAAATCTAATCTGTTTAACCCTTCCAGGTATAAACTCCTGTTCGGCCTGATTAACTGCTAGTATAACTTCCGAATCGCTAAGATTCATCTTATTTTCGCCACTACCTAATCTGTTATTCTGGCCATAGTATTTAATGTTACTGCTATTAATATCATGAGTGGTTGCGCCAGAACAGGCTACGCTTTTTGATAAACTTGGGTCAAAATTTTTTATTTTAGATACTAAAAACGGATAGGATCGTAAGCTAAGATGACATTTTTCAAACTTGTCATTAGTCCTTGGCGCATAATATTTGTCTTCCAACTCGCCCTCACCACTAGTAAAAGAGTCGCCTAGCGCTAAGTATTGTAAGGTTTTGGATTCATATTGACTTGCCCTTAATAATATTTCTCGTTTTTCAACAAGATAAGATTCGGCATAAAAACTAAGTTCCCCACCGTCACTACTAAACGATGGCTTGTGACCAACTCTAAACCAATCTATTGCTTTATTTATATCAATCGGGGCCTCTTTACATGGATTTTGTATAGGTGTTTTTGGCACATTATGATAGCTCATATTGGCGCCACATCTATCATCGATATCCAAGATGCGAAAACCGACATTTACCCCCATGGCGGCGATGTGTCGCCCATCATCGCTAACAGCAATCTCGGGCAAAGGGTTAAAGCCTACCCAATATCGAAAATAATTATTATCAATCTGTTTTGTTTGTAAAGTTTTTATATTTATCAATACAAATCCACGATTTAAAACTTCTGCCGCTAACCATTCACCGTTATTTGAGGCAGAAAAGCCATTGATAAGCCAATAGTCGCCATCTGGAAAATGGGAAGTGTAGTCTGGATTAGAGCTATCAAAGTCGTATTCTTTTATCGGGCCAACATTTTTCGGAATTAATCTTTCAGTAAAATTTTTATAAATAAGTAAAAGACCGATTCCTCCGTTACTAATATTTTGTTTCATAACTAGCGTGTCCGTACCTGGTAAATAAATACAGACGTTATACATACTACATTCGGTGTGTAACTTGTGCATTTTACTATCATTTGGCAACTTAACTGCAAAATTAAGGCTTGATGGCCAATAAATCGCAAAAGAAGTTTTTTCGCCTTCATAAACGCAAGATTGATATTCACCTGCTTCACCCGAAACCTTTATAGTCCTTAAAATTGTCGGACAATTATCATAATTAATTTCCTTAATTAGTTTTGAATAGACTATTTCTGGCTCAGAATCAGTCCAAGACCAAAAAGTCTCTTTATCTGGAGTAGCTCCAACAAAAAGAGGCTGTAAGACCCCTAGAAATATTGCTAAAAAGATCAACCAAAAACTAAAATACCTATATTTGACCACACCCATACTTAAAAACTCCTTAAAATTTAATATAAATACATAATAAAACTTAAGCTTAATTTAAGCAAGACACAATTTTTAAAATATCATGGTAGAATATAACAGATGAAAGTTCTAGGTATTGAAACTAGTTGTGATGAGACTGCCGCTTCTGTTGTAGAAGATGGACAGGTTATTTTAAGTAACGTCGTTAACTCTCAAATTGATATTCACGCCGTTTATGGTGGAGTCGTGCCCGAAGTTGCGGCTCGCAGCCATATAGAAGTTATCAATCCAGTAATTAACAGAGCGCTTAGTGACGCAAATTTATCATGGAAAGATATTGACGCTATCGCCGTAACCTATGCGCCCGGACTTGTCGGATCACTTATGATTGGTACATTGGCCGCTAGAACAATCGCACTTCTTAAAAATATACCTCTCTACCCTATTCACCATATTGAGGCACATGTTTACGCTAACTTCTTAACAAAGACAAAAATTAAGGATTGGGAAATAAAAAATGGTAAGCTGCCTTCAAAGCAACCAGACTTTCCGATGTTAGCATTAATTGTTAGCGGTGGGCATAGTCAATTGGTATTATTTTATAATCATGGAGATTATAAATTACTAGGTCAGACAACTGATGATGCCGTTGGGGAAGCTTTTGATAAAGTTGCTAAAATTATTGGTCTCCCCTATCCCGGTGGTCCGTCAATCGCCAAGGCTGCCAAAAATGGCAACCCTAACGCCTACTCATTACCAAAGGCTAAGGTTAACGGCAAATACGATTTTAGCTTCTCTGGCCTCAAGACGGCCGTTTTAAGGGCCGTCCAACGCGAAGTAGGCGTCGATATTGCTTATCCTTCTTCGAGCCTTGCAGAGCTTCTCAGTGACAAACAGAGGCTTGATTTCGCGGCTAGTTTTCAAAAAACGGCTGTCGATACGCTAGTGGGTAAAACCAAGATGGCATTTTTAGATTATTCACCACGGTCAGTAGTAATTGCTGGCGGTGTTGCAGCTAATCAAGAGCTACGAAAAGAACTATCTTCGAAACTATCCGTGAAAATTGAATATGCTCCTATGAATTTATGCACAGATAACGCTGCTATGGTCGCCTGTCTCGGTTATTATTATGCTCAATCAAAACAGCCAACCAACCCACTAGATTTGGAGGTTATTCCAAGTCTGTCTATGACAGAAACTATTTGGTCTTAACGACGAACAATCGATTTTATTTTACGAGTAGCAACTTTAGCTTTCGGCAATATTTTACTGTAAACGCCATAAAATTTCGAAAGTGGCAAATCGAAAGTTCCAACTAATTTAGTTGGCTCCTTGGCCCAACCTAATTTAAAAGTTGACACTCCCCCATTTATAAGCCCACCGAAGTCGTATCGACTTAAGCCCCACTCTTTACATTTTCGAATAGCATACCATTTTAAAGCGTAATTTGCTCGAAGTTGCTGACCTATTTTATTCATACCACCGTAAAGCTCGTAAGCCGTTTCGGCACTGATAGCTAACCACAGAAAAGCAATTGGTTTATCCTCATAAAAAGCAATGAATAATTGTGAATGGTCGCCCATTTTGTCCAAAACATTTTGATAATATTTTACGTCGTGTAAGGCAAAGTTGGCTCTTTTGGCAGTTTCTCGATAAATATCCATACACGCCTCGAAGGCTTCTTTATTTTTAGCGCGTTTTATGTGAATATTTTCGGCCGAGGATTTACGAATATATTGTCTGGTTTTTTTAGACATTGCACTTAAAAGATCCGAGTCTGATTTTGTTAAATCCAAAATAATTGTTTCGGATGGCAAGATGTGATTTTTAGATTTCTTCCAATCTTTAGATAGGTTCAAATTTTCTGAGTCTGGTTCGATAGTCAAAACAACCGATTTATATTTACCTCTGATATAGTTCCCTAGTTGAGATAAAAGATGGTTCTTGTCTTCATCAGTCGAGATGATTCCTCTGGGCACATAGGCCATAGATTTAAAGGGTCTAGGTAATTTCCGAATTAAGAGTTGAACGGCACCGACAATTTCGCCCTCTTCATCATGATAGAATAACCTATCAGCCGTCCAGCCAGTCGTCGCCTTTAGATCTCCCCAACCCCACAATTGAAAGGGGTGACCACCATTATCTAGGACATACTCATCCCATTGTTTTTTATCTTCACAACTCGCAAAAATAGTTATACTCATATACTTACATTATACAATGCTTTACTAAGTTTTGATTATGATATAATCGTAATTGAAAACAAACACGGGAAAAAATGAAAAATTCTAGGCTTTCTATGTGAAAACCCTTGTTATTTTTTTGCTTTTCACGTGACAATATCTGATGGATAATAATGAAGCTAGCTAAAACATACGAACCCAATCAATACGAACCCAATATCTATGCTATTTGGGAAAAAAGTAACGCCTTTAAACCATCGGGGACAGGGGAGCCGTTTAGTATTGTCATGCCTCCGCCTAACGCAAATGGAAATTTACATGTCGGACACGCCTTAACCGTAGCTTTAGAAGATATCATGGCAAGATACTATCGCATGAAGGGTCGCGATGTAGCTTATATACCAGGCGCTGATCACGCTGGATTTGAAACCTGGGTAGTCTACGATAAAATACTTGAGCAAGAGGGTAAAAATCGTTTTGATTTTTCGCGCGAACAGCTCTATAGCCAAGTCTGGAACTTCGTTGATCAACAACGTGGCAATATGGAGCTTCAACTTCGGGCTTTAGGAGTAAGTGCCAGCTGGGAGAACTTGGTTTTTACTTTAGATAAAAAAGTCATCGATACAGTTTATCAGACATTTAAAAAAATGTGGGATGAGGGACTAATTTACAGAGGTGAAAGAATCGTTAATTACAGCACTAAATACCGTACCAGTTATGCCGATATCGAAGTTAATCATAAAAAAGAAAAGGGGACTCTTTGGAAAATTGCTTACCCAACATACGATAGGGTAGGTGAAATTGTTATTGCGACCACTAGGCCAGAAACTATGTTTGGCGATGTGGCCGTTGCAGTTCACCCAAATGATAAACGATATAAAGATTTAATTGGAACAAGAGTTTTGCTACCATTAACAGAGAAAGAAATTCCGATAATTGCCGATGACGCAGTTGATCCAACTTACGGCACTGGCGCCGTTAAGGTAACGCCCGCCCATGATCCAAATGATTTCGAGATAGGCAACAGACATGATTTACCTAGAATACAAGTTATAGATTTTGACGGCAAGATGATTAACGTACCAAGTGAATTTTTTGGGATAGACGTTGACGAAGCTAGAAAACGAGTATTAGCGGCTCTCAAGGCTCAAGAACTTTTAAGGGGTGAAGAAACTATTGAACATGTCGTTGGCTATGATTACAAAAGCGGTCTACCAATTCAGCCCCTGGTTAAAGAGCAGTGGTTTGTCAAGATCCAGCCACTCGCCCAGATGGCTAAAAAAGCCATCGAGGCAGGAGAAATAAAGTTTATACCAGATAGCAGAAAGCGTGTCTTAGTTAATTACCTTGATAATTTGCATGATTGGAACATATCAAGACAGATTCCATGGGGTATTCCTATACCAGCTTTTCAAAATATTAATGATCCAAATGATTGGATATTTAATGAAAATGTTGATGAGAAAACAATTTCCGTTAATGGGGTTGTCTATAAGAGAGAAGAAGACACGTTCGATACCTGGTTCAGTAGTGGACAATGGCCTTTTATCACAACGGATTATCTTTCAAAAGGAGATTTGAGTCGATTCTACCCTAATGACGTTATGGAAACAGGGGTAGACTTGCTAGATAGATGGGTCGCTCGAATGATTATGCTTGGTATATACGTCACTGGTAAAATACCTTTCAAAAATGTCTATATGCACGGCCTTGTTCTAGATGAAAAGGGTCAAAAAATGAGTAAAAGCAAGGGTAATGTCGTCAATCCAATGGAAACTATATCTGAGTACGGTTCGGACGCCTTGCGACTCGGACTAATCGCTAGCCGAAGCGCTGGTCAAAATCAGGCGTTTAGCTTGGGTAAGGTAACCGCAGGAAGAAATTTCTGTAATAAATTATGGAATATTGCTAGATTTACAGAGAACAAGCTCGGTGAAATAACTCATCCAGATATGCCAGAACCAAAGACTATGGCTGACCACTGGATTATAGGTAGATTAAACCAAGCCATTTCAGACATAGAACAGCAAGTTGAAAATTATCGATTTGCCGAGGCGAGTGATATTGTTTATCACGCTATTTGGGATGATGTTGCAGATTGGTATGTTGAAACAAGTAAATATCAGACAAATCCTACGATTTTAGCCTGGGTTATGAACACTAGTCTCAAAATTGCGCACCCATTTGCTCCTTTCGTAACTGAAATTATCTGGCAAACTCTTCCGTGGTGCCAAAATTTGTTGATAACCTCGAGTTGGCCAAAAACATTGCCTTATAACGAAATAGAAGCGGGTGAGTTTAATAGATTAAAGCACTTAATTACAGAGGTACGTTACGTTACGTCTGAGCTTCCTGGTAACAACAGATACGAAATGTTATACCAAAATGATAGCTTAATAGCTGATAATATCGATTTGATTAAATCTTTAACTAAATTAAAGGATATTAAACACGCAGACCAGCCACGTGGTTTGCGACTAGCTAACAGTGGTAGAGAAGCTTGGTTAGATATTTCTGCCGAAACTTTATATGAACATCAAACTAATCTTGAGGCTCGTCTAGTTGAAGTGCGTAATCAAATTAAAACTCTTGAAACTCGTCTATCAAATGAAAATTATATTAAAAAAGCCCCTGTTGATTTAGTTGAAGAATCGAAAGAGCAGCTAAATCAAAAAGTCGCCCTAGCCGATAGATTGACGCGCGAGCTCGAAGTTATAAAATAAAAATTTAACTATTCGTGATGATATGGCCTATTATTGGATATTTCTTGAGCTCTATAAATTTGTTCGATTAATAGCAGCCGAACTATCTGATGCGGAAAAACTAATTTTGAAAGCGACCAAATATAATCTGCCCGCCTAAAAACAGATTCATCCACCCCATATGATCCACCAATTATAAAAGCTATGTTTTTAGATTTATTTAATTGATTCTCCATTAATCTAGAAAGCGCTACTGAATCTATATTTTTACCACTTTCATCAAGTAATATAACGTAATCATCACTACTTAATAACCCAATTATGCTTTTCGCCTCATCTTGACGAGATTTTAGGCCTTTTGATGGTGAATTAGGAAGAATACTCCATTTGACATTAAAGGGACGTTTCAAACGCTTCTGATAGCCTTCTAGACCCTGTTTTAGCCAGGCGGAGGGCTTTTTGCCAATAGATATTATCCGAATAGGCATAGATTAATTCAGGCGAATTCTTTCAGCTACTTTCGATAAAGTATCGTTATCAACTAATGCTGGGGCAGGTTCAGGATCGAAATTAACATGAATTTGTTCACTTATCATCGGAATAAGGTGTATATGAGTATGGGGTACTTCGATACCCTTAATAACAACTCCGACACGTTCAAGATTCATTACTTTGCGCAGATGAAGAGCGATTTTTCGAGTCGTCTCCCATAAGTAAATATAATCATCAGATTCTAAATCCCATATTTGATTAATTTGTTTTTTTGGCACCACTAAAGTATGCCCCTCGACAAGTGGGTGATTAGTCAAAAAGGCGATAACCCTTTCGTCTTCATAAATTTTATGACAGGGGATTTCACCGTTGATAATTTTTGTAAAAATTGATGGTTCTTGCATAGATAAAATTATAGCACTCATTGCTTAGTGAAAAGGATTGAATAGAATATTTTCCTGTTATTTGGACAGTTAATGGGAAAAATGAGAATTCAAAACTCCACGGTGTTAAAGCTAAATCGTTGCCTATCTTTAATCTAGTTGGGCCATAGCCACATTCCTCGATTACCACCCTAATTTAACCATTACAAAGAGGAGCCTTAATTGATTCCTTTTTGTGTTAGAATTTACCTATGAAAGATTTAACAATTAACGAAATCATCAATAAATGTGGAGCGCTAATCAGCGATACCCATGTCGTTTATTCTTCAGGCAAACATGGTGATAAATACTTTAATAAAAATCTGATCTTCGCACAACCCAAATACGTCTCATGGATTGGTGAGAAATTTGCTAATCATTTTTCTGATAAAAATATTGATATTGTTATCGGACCAGCTACAGGAGGCGCGATTTTAAGTTCTTGGACTGCTTATTATCTTTCAAAGCTAAACAGCAAAGATGTTTTATCACTCTACGCCGATAAAGTCATTGATGGTTTTGTCATAAAAAGAGGTTATGACAAAAAAATACGTGGTAAAAATGTTTTGTTAGTAGAAGATGTTCTGACAACGGGCGATTCAATTAAAAAAGTTTTAGGAGTAGTAGTTGATTGTGGTGGAAATATCGCTGGAATAGCTTCTATTTGTAATAGAGGTTCTTTAAAAGCGAGTGATTTTAATATAGATAACCTTTATTCACTCTTGAATTTAGATTTGAAAACATATAACTCAGAAGATTGCCCTTTTTGTAAAACGGGTGTTCCTATAAACAAAGATTTAGGGCACGGTTAAATTAAATCTCAATATCAATCATCCTCCATGGCGATAGAGCTAAATCATTACCTATCTCTAATCTAGTTGGATCATCGCCACCGTCAATCGAAGTTTTATCATTAAAGCTACCAGCTACATTTGATTCCGCCTCCATGGCCACATTTAATTCCCAACTACCACCAGTTACATATAAATAATAAAGACCACCGGTAGCCGTATTAACAGGATCAATTGGTAATTTAGAGATTTTGGTTGAGCTAGTTCCAAAATCGACCGGTATCCACCCGGAGCCATCGGTATTTCGATAGTTAACGCTATCTTTACAGGCGTAAGACCATCCGCTCGGCAAGGTCGGTAACACATAAGATGAACAAGCGGCATTTGAGTCGGGGAGTGATATATAGACCGTATTTAAAAGCCCAAAATTGGATCCATCAGCCACCTCATACATCACAAGCATTTGATTGATATTTTTTAAGTCTACAGCCCTAGTAGTGTCGCGAGAGCGCTTAGAAGTTTCGCCAGGGTTAATTGTGTTTAATGCAATTAAACCAAGAATCCCCAACACGACAATAACAACTAAAAGCTCTATTATGGTAAAACCACGAATCGACCTCAGCCCTCGTCGCTCTTGAATAAACTTCATATCACCATAAGAACATTCAAAAAACACAAGCTCTACAGTCGAGCACCACCCCATTCAATAACAGTAAAACCATTACGATCAAATTTTTGAAAAATCTGAGGCTCGATTGAAATTTCTTCTTCAATTTTTTTATAAACCATAAAAACCCTAAGCATGGAGTCGGGCGATGGGCTTATGTTAAGAGGTGCTTTGTCGGTATATTCTTTACCGACAAAAGTAATCAGATTATATTTATTATCTTTCATCATTGGATACCAATAGACGATGAATTCGTTGTATTCGCGCGGGGTAAGACCAATTTCTGATAATTTATTTTGCAAAAAAGATATAGTGTCAGAACCATTAACAACAAAACCTTTGTCGAAATTCCATTGTGTTGGAACGGTTTCTTTACCTTCCCAAAATAGATAGCTGTATGTTAAACCGTCTTTGTTATTAATGATTGTGCCATCTGGATTAGCCGTCACTCGCCATCCGTTAATAGTTTCATCATAATCAGGATAACTGACTATAATATCGCCATCATAATCCAACTTAACAGTCGTATCTTGTTTTTCAGTTGGATAAAGATAGATAACTGGCTTCATAATTATTACGTCTTCAGAGTCGAAACTATTATCTTCATAATAATGTGTTGATTCATTACTCTCTGGACATAAAAATTCGATGTTCAAGAAATTAGGAATCGCTCCAGTTTTTGTTAAGCCAGCAAAAGTTGTGGCTAGTAGTATTAATAGAACAATAGATATAATTATTTTTTTATTCATGGTTCTAATATAACACCATATGGCGGAGAGGGAGGGATTCGAACCCTCGATACCTTGCGGCATACCGCTTTTCGAGAGCGGCCAGTTCAACCACTCCTGCACCTCTCCATACCTTGCTATTGTAATATATTTAATGATTTTTTTATTAAATTTGCTTTACATTTTAAAAAACTTGCCATAAACTTAATATAAGCTTAATAAAATAACGCAACCGGTATTACTTAGCCGAGAAGTTATGGTGGGTATTTAGTTTATGAGCAAAAAAATTACATCTACCGAAGACGACAATTGCTTTTATTATATAGATTTAGCTCACAAAAACCAAAAAATCTTTCTAGATAAAGACGACTTCCACTATTTGACAAAATTATTCGAAAAATATTTAACCGATAATGCTTCGGTGGAATTAATCGCTTACCACCTAAAATCTAATAATTTAGGTTTTTTATTTTATCAATCGAAAGCGCCGGGATTAAAATTACTGCTCAACAGCTTAATCCAAGATTATAAATCTTATTATAGTAAGTATTCCGACCTTGAAATTGACTGTCATAGTTTTGATATAACCGCCATATTAAATAGTGAGATTTTAGAAATAAGTCGTAAAATTCATACAGACTCAAAACATTGGAAAGATTGTGAGTTCTCATCAATCAGAGCCTACCTATATGACGACAAGCCAGAGTGGTTAAATAAACAATATCTTTCTAGTCTTTATAATTCGACCGTTGATTATTTTAATTATCTAAATAGAACCTAAATAATCGTCTCAGTAGGGGTGGTTATAGGGTGATATTCTGTTATACTATAAGCACAATGGCTGTTTATAAGGTTCCCCAAGACGTTGAAGCGGACGATAAATTGATTGGTCCTTTTACTTTTAGGCAATTTATTTATTTGATTATTGTAGCGCTTGCTATTGCTTTAGCCTGGGGATTAAGCCGATTATTTTTGCCACTGGCAATCATACCGGTACCGATAATCATATTTTTCGGAGCTTTGGCGTTACCTTTACGTAAAGATCAACCTATGGAGATTTATCTAGCAGCCATGGTGGCTTTTTATTTAAAACCACGAAAAAGGATTTGGGATCCAGACGGAATTGAGTCTTTAGTTGAAATCACTGCGCCTAAAACCATTGAGGTCTCCTTAACTAAGGATATATCTCAGGGAGAAGCACAAAGACGTCTTAGCTATCTAGCAGAGATTGTAGATACTCAAGGTTGGGCAGTGCGCGGACCCGGAGTACAAGCTCCTAATAGCGCAATGAATAGTGATATTTATTTTGAGGCTCAACAAACAACCGATATTTTAGATGTAGACAGTGTCACGGCACAATCTTTAGACGCAAAACTTGATCAAAGTGATGCCGCCAGACGACAAAAAGCTGCAGCAATGATGAGCGCTCAAGTTGAAAAAACCGAAACCCTAGTTAGCCCACCTGTTGCTAAAGATGTAGAAACTACAACACCTGACGCTGGTCAGGTTGAAACTAGTCCATTGGATAATCTTAAGTTTAATCCTTATCCAGAAGCAATTAGACAAACGGTTATTCAGCCAGTTGAACCAGAAAACCAAGTTGTATTAGATGAATCGACCAACATTCAGCCTAGCGAAAAGCCTATTTCAGCTGATATAATAAACCTTGCGAACAATACTGATTTGTCGATCGAGACTATCGCTCGTGAGGCCAATCGCATTCAAGAAAAACAAGACTTAAATGAAGAAGTGGTTGTATCGCTAAGATAACTGCAGAATTAAAAGGAGTGGGAAGCGAAAATGCCACCTAACAATCAGCCTCAAACTCAACCACCCACAGCGCCACCTGAAGCTGTCGGTTCTAATCAAGTTGACCAAAAAACTAAACAAGCGCAAAAGACTAAAAACCCAAATTCAAGCCAAAATACTTTATTATTTTCAGAGATTCGCGACAATATGGTAGTAATGTCGGATGGGTCATTCAGGGCGGTCATAGCTTGTAAATCTATTAATTTCGATTTAATGAGCAGTCGAGAGCGCGAGGGGGTTGAATATAGCTATCAGAATTTTCTAAATGCTTTGAACCATCCAGTCCAAATCTTGATTCGATCTCAAAGAATAGATATTGCTCCATATATAGATAAGCTGATTGATATCAGAAATAATCAAGATAATATGTTACTTGGAGTTTTGATGGATGATTATATTAATTTCATAGATATCTTATCTCAAGAAGCTAATATCATGGACAAATCATTTTTTATTGCTATACCTTACTACACCCAAGAAGCTTCCGGTACTTTAATAGAACAAAGTAAGGGGTTTTTTGGCAAGCTATTTGCAAAACCAGGCAATGTTGTAACTAAAATTGATACTCAAACTTACGAAAGGGCAAAAACTGAAATTAAAAATCGCGTCGATGGCGTTATGGCCGGTTTATTTCAAATTGGTATCCAAAGCGTTCAGCTAAACACTAGGCAATTAGGCGAGCTTTATTACAACTTTTATAACCCCGACATTGCTGTACGTCAGCCACTGGGTGATTTTACTAACATGACTAATACTTTTGTAAGAAAAGGTGGTGAAGATGCTAATGCTAATCGAGCTGTCAACACCGGGGGCGTTCAGTAATGGCTCAAAAAAAGCTTGATGCAAACGATATTGCCGCCCAACAACGAGCTCGCGAACAAGCTGAAGTTGAACAGGCATTTTTAAAAGGCATAACAACTCTTAGAGATTTGATTGCTCCTAGTAGTCTCGAGATTCACTCTTCTTATTTTAGGCTTGGCACGAAATATGGTAGAACCCTTTATGTGTACGGCTATCCTCGACAAATTTACACTGGTTGGCTAAGTTCAATTATTAATATCGATGAAGTGTTAGACGTTAGTATTTTTATCTACCCAGTTGAAAGCGAAGTAATCTTAAATAATCTACGTAAAAAAGTAACTCAACTAGAGGCTTCTATTTCAATTAATAACGAAAGGGGATTGACTCGGGATCCTGGGCTAGAAGCTGCTATTAACGATGCGGAGGAGTTGCGCGATCAAATTCAGGTAGGCGCCGAGAGATTTTTCCGTTTCGGATTATACGTAACCCTATATGCAGATAGCCTGGAAGAATTAGGATTTGTTCAACATAAAATCGAAACTATTTTCGGACAGCAAATGGTATTTAGCAAAGTAGCCAGTAGTCAACAAGAACAAGGCCTAAACAGCACCATCCCACAAATGAGCGACCAGTTACAAATACGCCGTAATATGAATACTGGCGCCATCAGTACTAGCTTTCCGTTTACTAGCGCTGATTTAACCCAAGACGAAGGCGTACTCTATGGCATCAATATGCATAATAATGGTCTAGTCATCTTTGATAGATTCAGCTTAGAAAATTCTAACTTGGTTGTCTTTGCAAAAGCTGGCGCCGGTAAGTCATTCCTAGTAAAGCTAGAGGCGCTTCGCAGCATGATGATGGGCGCAGAAATTATTATTATTGACCCAGAAAATGAATACCAAAAACTATCTGATGCGGTTGGTGGTAGCTATATCAGATTAAGCTTAAATTCCGACACCAGAATTAATCCTTTTGATATACCTAGGGTTATTGATACCGACGAAGCCGATAACGCCTTAAGAGCTAATTTAATTACATTACACGGATTATTAAAATTAATGCTTGGATCAACCCAAACCACAAGCTCGGGCGCGCCGCTTACATCCCTCACTCCTATTGAAGAAGCCGATTTAGATCAAGCTTTAATCGATACTTATGCACGAGTTGGTATTACTAGTGACCCATTGACTCATAATTCTCAGCCACCCACAATGAATGACTTATATGACACATTGTTACATATGGGCGGCAGTGGTCCTCAGTTAGCTCAAAGACTGCGAAAATATACCACCGGAACTTTTGCTGGAATATTTAGCCAACAGTCTAATACCGATATTAACAATCAAATGGTAGTCTTTAACATTCGTGATCTCGAAGAAGAATTACGCCCTGTAGCTATGTATATCGTTCTTAGTCACGTCTGGAATACAATCAGAACTGAAAAGAAAAAGCGAATTCTCATAGTTGATGAAGCTTGGCAATTAATGAAATATGATGACTCGGCTAACTTTATGTTTAGCCTAGCCAAAAGAGGCCGTAAATATTACTTAGGGTTAACAACCGTTACCCAAGATGTCGAAGATTTTATGGGAAGTAAGATGGGTCGAGCAATTGTGGCTAATAGTTCTATGCAAATTCTATTAAAACAGTCTCCTAGCGCCGTTGATGTGTTATCCGACGTCTTTAAATTAACTGAGGAAGAAACTAAAAGATTGGCGAATTTCCCAATTGGACAAGGTTTATTATTTGCCGGACAAAATCACGTCCACATACAAATTGAGGCTAGCCCAACAGAAAAAAGATTGGTCGATACTAACCCTCGAACTGCAAATCAACCGGCTCAAGACATACCAATGGAGCCTGACGTGAATAGTTATATTAATCCCGGATCTACTGTGTAGGTTATAATATGATTTAGTTATGGGTGAACCTGCTAGAAAAATTCGCGAAGATATAGAGCCAGAGATAAGACCAAATCTTTATGGTATTGACGGTGGTGGTCAATCTACGCCAGATCGCGCAAATCTTAAAGCGCTAGAATCTAATCCAGAAAAACTAGACGATAAGTCCTCGATTAAAGATAGCGAGGAGACTGGCTCTAATGTTATCCAGGGACCCTGGAGTAATAAAGTTACTAGCAAACCATCAGGCCCAACTAAGGGCAGGCTCAATCTATCTGGTCTTAAGAAAAATGGACCGTTAGCTACAATAATTATAACTTTAGTTGGCGGCGGGCTTGGAATTGGCGGATTATTATCGCCGAGTTTACTTATAGTTAATCTAAAAGAAGTGATGACTGACAAGTTTAATACCCAGCTGACAAGCATGGATATAAGAACGAATAAAATGCTTAAGTCGAAGGTTACAAACAACTTCGGTGTTTGTGGTCCAGTTATAAATATAAGATGTAAATACTCTAGTATGTCGGATAAGCTGATTGAGAGACTTAAAAAAGGTGGCGTGGATGTTGAAGTTGATGGGACAACAAAAATTTTAGGTAGAAATAAAGTTACAAAATTAAAATTTGAAGACGAAGAAATTTCCCCCAACGAATTTTCTGCAAAACTTGCAAAAGATCCAAAATTTAGAACAGCAATAAAAAGAGGCTACAATCCTCTTTTTGCAGGTTTTTCAGATAAGATTTGGAATAAAACTATCTTAGAGTTCAAAATTACCGAAAAAGGAATTAGTTTTAAGGGTGAAACTGATGAAGAAAAATTAAAAGAGATTCAAGATGCTACTAAAGATCCCGTAAGCTTAGGCGAGACGGCCGAAACTTCAAGGCCTAAAAGAGAAGATTTTGACACTGATGATGAATTTAATAAAGCATCCAAAAAGTTTGATGATAATCTCGAAACGATTGCCAAAAATGCAGATGAAATTGCTGAGGGGGCGGCTGAAGTGGCAGGTAGCGGCGTAAAAGCTGCTGGCAAAACTGCCATGGGTGTCGTAAATGTGTTAGATTACCCTGATACGGCTTGTCAAATATACGGGGCTGCTCGAGCGGTAGGTATGGCAGCAAAAACAGTCAGATTGGCACAATTAGCAAGTTTTGCTATGCTCTTCCTGACTGCAGCCGATCAAATAAAAGCAGGTGACGCAGATCCAAATGATATATCCTATCTAGGGAAAATACTTACTACTGAATCTGTAGTGAAAGATGAAAATACAGGCGAGACCGTTTCTAAGAAAACAGCGACAGACTCTTTCGGCTATAAATATGCGGCATATGGTGATCTAGGTGAAATGCCATTAAGTTCTATGCAGTTTATGACGGGTGCAGGGTTTGCTGGTGAATTGACTAACATAACTTCTAAAATTGGCAGCGTACTTGGCGGATCACCAAAAACCGTTTGTAGAGTTATGAATAATTTTTTTGTACAAGCGGGGGGTATAGCAGTCGGTATAGGCGCAGCGGCTGGAAGCGGTGGCGTAAGTCTAACAGTGGGAGCGGCGACGAAAGCAGCGGCTGCTATTACATTTGGCGTAGCCCTCGCATATTTACCGTCTTTGCTTAAAGATATTATCGCTGGCGTACTGGTTGATGAAAATACAGTTGGCGAGTCAGCTGGTGACGCAATAACCTCTGGTGCCTCTGGTTTATTAGGAGCTGCAGCATTCAACGGTGGCAATGCGCCACTGACCGTCGAACAAGCAGTAGCTTATAAAGATTTGACTCAAAAAGTGGCAGGTCAATATGCGGAAGAAGATAGGTTAGCACGCAGCCCATTTGATGCCTCTAATAAAAATACGTTTGCGGGTATTTTATTGTCAAGAACATTACCTTATTTTGCTAAAATCAACTCAGTACCATCTATAGTTGGGTCGATTGTATCAGTAGCATCGGATTCTTTTGCCTCAATTATACCAAGAGCTAAGGCAGCAGCAGATACGGAATTCACTATGTGTGAAGATATTGATTATAGGGACATGGGATTAGCTACTGATCCATTTTGTAATTTAATATATGGCATACCCGTAGAAGATTTAGAGAACATTAGTCCAATCGAAGTATTAGATAAAATGAGTGGTGAAATTAATGAAGAAACTGGTGAGCCTATTGCTGGTAGCGGGTATGAAACTTTTGTAAAAGATTGTATGGAAAGAGAAACGCCTTTTGGTGACACTGGTGATGATTTCAAAGGCGAAGATGGTAGTGCTTGTTTAATCAACGATTTAAACCCAATGAACAAATATTATTATCTATTTCAAGTTGATCAAAGAATTGTTTCCGGGTTAGATGATCCAGAAGAGGCATATTCGGCATCTTCAGGTTCTTCATCAACCCCAGGTGGAAGCACCGACCCGGGCGACGCATCGCAACCCGATAATACGGTTATGAGTAACAAGGGTTGGACATTCAAAACCGACACAGATTATTCTGGTGTCGCCTGTGCAGATGGTACAACTGAAGTCGGAGTGTTTACTACCGGTAAACATAATATAAAAATTAGGGTGTGTCAGATGCCCGATGGACTGACAAAGGTGTCTTCGTTAATTTCAAAACGCACATTAAATATGATTAATGCAGCAAAAAAGGCTGGAATAAAACTTAAAGCTAAGGGTATTAGGTCAAGCTTTAGAACTATAGATGATCAAATGTATTTCAGAGAGCAAAACTGTCCAGACCCACTCAATTCATCGTCAAGCGCGTGTACTCCAGATACAGCTCTGCCTGGTTCTTCTATGCACGAAAGGGGGTTGGCTATTGATTTTGAGAACTCCTCAAAGGGTGGTGCCGTCTGGAATTGGTTAGATGAAAATGGCGCTTCTTATGGCTACTTTAATTATCCGCCAGAAAACTGGCACTGGTCAATGAGTGGAAGCTAGCTATGAATAATATTAGAAATAAAAAAATATTAATCATCATCACGGTCGTATTATTATTGGTATTGCTTGTCGCAATTGTTAACAGTGGCGGAAATGACGGGAATATTATTAAAAACTCAGAAAGTTTTGGTAAACTTACAGACTCAGGATATTATGTTCAAAATGGTATAGAAGATAAAGCTGAAATTGCAAAAAATGCCCTAGAAGCTTATTTAAAACAAGATACTAAAGAGACAAAAGGCGAAAGAGATAAAAGATTAAGTGAATATTTTGTGACAAAAAGTAGTGTTTTTCGAGAGAGTATATATTTTAACCAATCTGGAAAAGTAACTTCCGTAATATCTTGTGAATTACAAGAGAGTGGATGGTGTCTAAATATTATAGCTACTGTTTCTATCAATAATCATAATGCTGTGTTAAGAAGTTACTGGGCTACACTAGAAAAGCAAGATGGTGGCTTATATAAGGTTGTCGATATTGGAGTTTGGGAATGAGATTAAAAAAGGCTATTTTAATAATATTTTTCGCCACTATTTATAGTCTACTGCCGTTAAAGGTTTTGGCTTATGATGTTGACTTCTTTAGTGCCAATGACATTTTGTTCTATAATCCCGATGCAGATGATTGTGCGAGTACGACCAGTTACGGGACAGCCCCGAAGACTGCTAACTTAGAAGAATTTGTAGATACCTATGGTCAGGGAGCCTTCGATATAGGTAAAAAATATGGGTTACCATATGAAGCTATCCTAGCCCAGGCGATGCTTGAGTCCGGATATGGTAAATCATCTTTGGCATACAAATACTACAACTTCTTTGGAATGAAGGCTGGCTCTAGTTGGACTGGCGAAACTGTCACAATGGGCACTAGCGAAGAATACACTCCAGGAGTAACGACTAACATAGAGGCTGCGTTTCGGGCTTATCCTTCAATAGAGGCTGGCTGGGAGGGATACGCCCTATTTATAACAAATAATGGCAATCCCCAAAGATATGCCGAAGCGCTAAAATATCCGGGTGATTATGTACGTTATCTCGAAGAAATTAAAATAGCTGGATATGCCACAGACAGTGAATATGTATCAAAAACTGTAAAAATAGCTAACGCCACAGCTGAATATATTAAAACAAATAATAAGTGGCCACCCTCTTCTGAAGTTGCCGAGACTAATGTCCCAACTGGAGGAAGTGGTAGTAGTGGATCATACTCATCTGACTGTGACACTGTTTCAAACACCAAGGGATCTATAGTTAAAACAGCTCTTGAATTTGCACTAGATACACCAATTCCAGGTGGCACAATAGTTAACAATGAGTCCGATGCAAAACCTGCATATGTCGCAGCGATTAAACAATATAACCCTAGTGCAAATGTTGCCGATTGTGGCATGTTTGTTGGAACTGTCATGATAGCTAGTGGGGTCGATAGTAGTTATCCCGGCTCTGGCACTCAAACTCAGCTAGATTACGTAAAATCAAATAATGAAAAGTATCAAGTTATAGAAAGCCCGACTAGAGATTTGTTACAGCCTGGTGATATATTGATTGTATATAATGG
>JBASLU010000050.1:0-25754 GCA_049656505.1 Saccharimonadales bacterium (SeqCode)
TAAAAAAGCTTATTTCGAATCGATAGCAGCGGAAGATAAAACCAAACACATCTATTTTTCAGGAGATGGTGCTTACTACGATGAACACGGTTATATAGTCGTAACTGGACGAACAGACGACGTGATGAATGTTTCTGGTCATAGGTTAAGTAGTGCTGAAATAGAATCAGCTATTACTAGTCATGATAAAGTAGCCGAAGCTGCCGTAGTCAGTAAACCTGATGAAATTACTGGAGAAAGTATCGTTGCATATGTGGTTGTTAAAACCGATAAAGAAAATGCTAAGTCAGATTTAGAACAAGAATTGAATATGATTATCAAAAAAGAAATTGGTCCTATAGTAAAAATAAGTCAGTTAGTCATCGTTCCAGGCCTACCCAAAACTAGAAGTGGCAAAGTCCTTAGAAGAATACTTCGATCTATAGCTAGAGGCGAACAACCAACTCAGGACTTATCTACTATTGAAGACCCTGAGACAGTATTAAAAATTCAAGAAATAATTTAAAAATCATAAGTTTTATTCTAATAGTTTTTTAAAGATTTTATAGGCATCTTTTTCATTAGCCGCCATATAATCATACATTAAAATAGTTAGATCGGGGTTTATATTATCAATGTCACCTTTCATGCTATTTTTTGTTTTCCTATAATCGAAATGACAAACTTGACTGAAATGCATTGACAATAACGGGACTAGGGCATTATCGAAAGAATTACCAACTAATAAAAGTTTCTTGTTCGTCAAAGAGTCACTATTATTTATACAAAGATTCGTATCACCACCTATATATACTCCATAGTCACTGTTGTATGTATCTGATTTTTTTATTTGCTTCCTTTGAAATATTTCTACTGGTTTATTAGATCCATATAAATAAGCATCCGTATCAAAGTTTTTCTTCGGATTGTATATCTCTATTGAATCAGGCTTAGATACCAGTGACTGAGTGGCTTTGCGACCATCGGATCCTATAAAAACAGCTTGGTAGTTATGGATTTCAAAGTCTTGCTTATTCCTCGGGAGACCTATATTAAAAAAGTTTTTGTTTATATGACCAATTATTCCATCATAAGCTAAATATATGCCGTTCATATTTAAATGATGGTCGGTTTTATAATAATTTTCTCGACCGCTATTTAGCAAACGCTCAGTTAAATCTATGTAATTTTTATCATTAAGCAAATTACTGGCATATTTTAGATTATTATTTTTGAAATAATAATCAGGAATATAATTGCGATATGCATCTGACTTACGTGGTAAATTTACGTATAAAAACGGGATTCGTTTTTTATACAAAGTATGTGTTACATAATCTAAATCTTTTTTGTTTACATAAGCACTATTGTTATCTAAATTAATCGGTAAACTAACTAAAAAACCCTCTCTTACGTTAACGAAAACGTTATTAATCACTCTTACGCCAGCCAGATAATTCAATTTTGCGTTTAATTCTATAAATCTATCCCTAAAAATCATCTGATCCGCTAATGCGTTTTCAAAATTTTTTGAAATATTTTTATTGATACCAGTTTTTAAAAACTTTGCAAACGTATTGTTCTTTCTCGCTTCCATTACGGAAATTAATTCTGGCTCTCTCAATAAAGTTGTAACACCTACTATTAACGGTAGTATGCATATGAATGTTGTTAGAATTATATTATTAATTTTTTTCATCTAAAATCCAAAATATATAAATGTATTAACACTAGAACCTACTATGTTAGATATACTCAACCAAAAAAGTAAAATAGTAAAAATGACTGTTGCCAAATTAAACAAGTTTTTATGTTTAGAAAATATTTGCGTATTTTTTATTGCTAATATTAATTTATTAATTGGCAAGATAAATAATATGGCCAAAATTATATAAATCCAATTATCTTTAACTACATAGAGGAGTTCGTTAATCATATTTTGATTTATACTGTAATCTCCTATAAAAAGTCCCGAGTACCTTTCAATAGACTCCCTAAACCCACCGGGAATAAATAATGACCAACCAGCAAAAATCAATATAGAGGCATAAAACCAATTAAGTAGCTTTGGCAATTTTTTCAGTATTTTTGCAAGGAAATACTTCTCTAGAACAATAAACACGCCAAAATACAATCCCCATAAAACAAAATTCCAACTTGCGCCATGCCATAAACCAGTTAGCATCCATACTATTATTAAATTCCGAATGTTAATAATCGTTTTAACACGGTTACCACCTAATGGTATATAGACATAATCGCGGAACCAATTACCGAGCGTAATGTGCCAACGTCTCCAGAACTCACTTACACTCTTAGACAAATATGGTTGATTAAAGTTCTCGGGTAATTTAAAACCAAAAATCCTAGCTACCCCTATAGCCATATCTGTGTAACCAGAAAAATCGTAATAAATCTGAAGACCAAATAGCACTACACCGAACCATGCTAAATATATTGAACTATTCCAAACGTTTGCAACCATAAGACTAGATGCGATAACAGATATTTTATCTGCAATTAAAACTTTCTTAGCTAAGCCCAAAACGAATCTTTTCAGGCCAATATTTACATCTTCTATTTTAGATTTTTGTATTTTAAAGCCAGACTCCATTTCTTGATATCTGGCTATCGGACCTGATATAAGTTTTGGGAAAAAAGAAATATATATAACAAATTGTGCAAATTTACCTCGCGGCTTAATTTTCCCGTTGAAAACATCTACCAGATAGCTGATGGCCGAAAAGGTGAAAAATGATACTCCAAGTGGTAATTGTGGAAATTCGTAATTTAAATTGATATTTAATAAGTTATTAATATTAGATACAAAAAAGTTGCCATATTTAAAGAAGCCCAACACTAAAACGTTAATCATTATGGAAAAGATTAGTATTATCTTTTTATTTTTCGACTCAGATAAAGATAGACTGAATCTATAATTAACAACTATCAACGCTATTAATAAAAAGACATAAAAAGGTTCGCCCCAAGCATAAAATATGAGACTTATGATTATCAAAAAAACGTTCTTAAATTTTAATGGTAGTGAAAAATACAGAAAAAATACAATTGGAAAAAATAGCAACAAAAAAGTAAGCGAGTTAAAAAGCATATCAATAATTATATCATGCTATAAAATTTGTATTTATATTGGATATTCAGTGAGAGTTGTCAGCCGTTTAGTAAATTGAGCCCATAACCTCGCTCTCCTGCGATTAAACCAACTACTCGCTAACAAAGCGAATCGATTTTCCGCCATATTCCATATTCCATATTCTAATTTTGTAATTTCTTAGCTACTTCACCAGTTCTATGGCTCACGTCTTTTCGAGAAACCAATATTCCATCGGGCGTGTTAACTACGACTACGTTATCTAGACCGATTACCGCAATCGGCTTATCATCTTCTTCGTTTCGAATATAGACATTTTCAACATCAATTACGTGAATATTTTCGCCACTAGTATAATTGCCCTTTTCGTCACGAGGAACTACATCGTGTAAATCCTTAAATGACCCAACATCCATCCAATCAAAATTTGCCGAAACCACGGTTAGGCTTTTAGCTTTTTCAATTAAAGCAATGTCAATAACCTGATTTTCAAAACTAAGATATGTGTCGCGGTACTGCTCACTATAAATGCCATTTATGACAGATAGCTTTTCAAAATTATCCATCAAATCTGGTGCGCTTAATCTCATTTCTGCCAAAAAAGTATCAACAGACCCTACAAAATAGCCACAATTCCACAAGTATTCACCGGATTCGACATATTTTTTAGCCGTTTCGTAATCGGGTTTTTCCTTAAAAGACTCTACGTTAAATATGCCGACTTCTTCGTTAATAACTCCGTCACGCCTGATATAACCAAAGCCCGTCGAAGGAAAGGTCGGCTCTATTCCGATTAAGGTTATCTCATTTCTAGCCTGTGAAATTTTAGCAGCCGCCGAAAAAGATCGCGCGAAACCATTGATATTATGAACATGATGATCGGCATGAATAAATGCGATGGGTTCATTGTGATCATGTAACCTAGAAATAATATCCAAAGCAAAAACGATACAATTAGCCGTGCCTCGCCTGCCTGGTTCAATTAAAAAACAGTCCTCCGATAATTCTGGAAGTTGGTTTTTTACTGCTTCTGAGTGGCTGGTTTCAGTAACGACATATATTTTATCGCCTAAAGTTTTGGCACGATCATAAGCCATTTGGACCATCGTGCGTTCACCAGTTAATTTTAATAAGTGTTTTGGATATTTTGGAGTAGATAGCGGCCAGAGCCTGGTTCCAGCCCCGCCCGCAATAATTACAGTTATCATTGTTATATTATAACATTTTTAGCTTCAGTTGAAATTAGTCTATTAAAATGGTAGCATTAAGTAGAAGAAAACTAAAAACAAAAATATGAAAATTATTAGTAATACTCATAAAAAAATAAGCAATAAAAAGCTGATACTTCTCGTGCGTCTTTTGGTGTCAAGTGCTATCGCTATTTTTGTGATTTACTTACTTATAGACCGACCAACACTGATAGAACAAGATAATGACATAAAAGACAATGCGAGTATTGATATAGACAACACGCAAAATAGTACTAATGACCCAAACGAATCGCCAAAAACCCCAATAAACAACCAGCCTAGCGATCAAAAAGATAGTGGCTTATTAGCAACTATAACTTATATAAGACAAGAAGACAGTTTATTAAAGATTGGCGTCGATATTGGAGTAATAACATCCAGCGGAGAATGCATTTTAAACTTATCTAAAGATGAAAAAAAAGTAGATTACTCCGTAGGTATTCAGCCCCTTGCTACATCATCAACTTGCAAGGGTTTTGAAATTCCAATTATCGAATTGTCTCCTGGAAATTGGAAAATATCTATTGTTATTAATTCCGGGGACAAAAGCACCACGTTAACAGACAGCGTAATAATAGAGTAAAATAAGATTGTAATGAAATTAAATATTCAAGGTAATAAACGTAAAAATATACTTATAGCAATTAGTCTTGTTGTTATTTGTGCCCTCGTCGCTGTTTCGTCCTTCTTATATTTCAATAAAACGACCGATGCTACCGTCAGTGGCTGGATGGCTGGTAGAATTATCGATGATTCTGTATTCACAAACAAATCTTCAATGACAGCAAGTCAGATACAAACCTTCTTAAATACACAGATGCCTACTTGTGATACATATGGCCAACAACTATCAGAATTCGGCGGACCAGATTTGAATAGTGATGGCAAAGTTCAGCGATGGGAATGGGGTAAATATTATTACAATCAAACAGTTTTTACCTGTCTAAGAAATTATAAAGAAAATAATATAAGTGCAGCACAGATAATTTATAATGTAGCTCAAAAATATTCCATTAATCCTAGGGTTTTATTAGTTTTACTACAAAAAGAACAATCATTAGTCACTGATGATTGGCCATTAACTAATCAGTATCTGCACGCGACTGGATTTGGCTGCCCGGATACAGCAGAGTGTGACACCCAATATTACGGTTTCACAAATCAAGTTACGATGTCTGCAACTATGTTTCGTGCAATTATGGACAACTCTCCGTCTTGGTCTACGCCATATAATATTGGCAATAATTATGTCCGCTATAACCCGGATACCGCATGTGGCGGTAGTACAGTATATATTCAGAATCGAGCTACTCAGGCTTTATATAATTACACACCATATCAACCAAATGCGGCAACCCTTAATGCGAACTGGGGCGCGACTGTCACATGTGGAGCATACGGCAATCTAAATTTTTATAGATATTATACTAAATGGTTTGGCGCCACTACTTCGGCCGCAATATACGACTATAGCTTGATTTCACGCGACTTTTATTCAGATTACACTTATCAAACAAAAGTTGAGGGAACACCCGAAATCACCCCCGGACAAACAATATATGCCAGGGTAATTGTGAAAAATACGGGTAATCAAGCTTGGTACAGGGATAATTTAAAATTAGGAACAGCCGACCCAAGAGATAGGGCATCGGAATTTGCAACTTTACTTGGTAATGGTAATTGGCTAAGCACAAGAAGAGCGGCATTAATGAATGAAGATTATGTGGACATGGGAGAAAATGCTACTTTTGAATTTGCCCTAATCGCACCACCACATTTAGGATTTTACGCTGAAGCATTTAGTGTAGTTATAGAAGGATATCGCTGGCTAGACGACGTTTTCAGATTAGGACTAACGGTCTATTCACCGACGACTTATTACTATGCCAGGCCACTTACTTTTGAGGCCTATTCTGACCTAGCGATGACAAAAGAAATAGATCTAGAGAATGTTACTTTGTATACTGACTCAAAAATATATGTAAAAACAACTATCAAAAACACTGGCAACCAAACTTTACCAAGCGATATAACAAAAATAGCGACATCTAATCCAAGAGATAGGAGCAGTGTATATAGCGATGAAAGCTGGCTAAGTGATAATCGATCCGCTTTGCCTCAAGAAGGTAACATTCTGCCTCAATCAATCGGTACGTTTAATTTTATCCTTAGCGCCCCGTCATCATCGCTTGATATTACAACTGAGCAGTTTGGGTTGGTTTTAGAAAATCTTCGTTGGCTAAATGATAATCTAGGAAGTTTATCTATAAGAACTGTTACAAGGCCACCCAGCCTACTTAGTAAAGGACAAACTCTATTAAAAGGACAAATTTTATTATCTGGTAATGAATCGTATCAACTTAGGATGCAGTATGACGGCAACCTAGTATTATATGACATCAATAATAAACCCCTTTGGGCGAGTAGAACTAATGGTCGCGGTGGTGTTATTTTACGAATGCAGTATGACGGCAACCTAGTGATTTACACTGCTAACAACAAGTCCGTCTGGGCTACTGGCACAAATCTCACAATCAGTAATTAACCCTAGGACTGGATAAAGTTTATAAATTTTTAACTATTGCATCTTCTACATTGTCATTAATATCGCCGATAGCAAGAAGTCTACTTATCGATTTGTTGTTATTATATATACGCTCGCCATTTATTACTAAAAAGAAATCAATAACTGCAAAAGTTTTATTTCTTGAAACGATTGGCAAAGATACTGTACCATGATAATAATTTTTAACAGAGGTTTGTATAGGCCTTAACTCTCTTTGGCTTAAGCTTGTGCCCCTCGCTTCACAACAAAGAAATATCTCATTGTTGTCAACGTCATCACCGATAAGCTCGTAATCCAAATTAAGTCTTATGCATGCTTTTTTGCCGGTTATAATTAAATAAGGAACACTGTGCAAATACATGGTGCTATTATTGAAGTTAAATTCTAAAATTCCATGAGCTATGTCATTTTGATTTATTATATATTGATATTTTTGATTAATATCAATCGCCACGTAAAAGGGTTTCATAGTTTTTTCTTTAATTTTTAATTTAGTTAAAGTATCATTATTCTTTACACCATAGAAAGCTTCTGCTTTGTCGGTATATAAATGACTATAGTAATTTTCAAAAATGTATTTACTAGGCCTATATATATACTGCCAATCCGTCGGCCGAGCCGGCCAGTTCATAGTTACAAACACTTTCTTCCTAAACAAACTAGGGTATCTAGTTATTGCATAGTTGAAATACGCGCTCCATTCATCAATCGGTGAATTAATTACTGATTCGCCGTATTCTTTCAAAGCCTCTGTAAATATTCTTTTATTTATTATTTGTGGCTGATGAGAAGAATACATCAGCAATTCCAAGTTATGTTCATCTAATATTTTTGAAGTTAATAGCTGACCAAGATCGTAAGCAGTTGTGCGATGGAACCATTCTATCAAATCGTAAAAGTAATATGCATTATAAGTTCCATCCTCGTTGATAAATGTGTTCAAGAAGACTTCGTCTAGTGGTTGATTGTCGTCATCTATCATTATAAAGTTGAGATTAATTTGATCAATTTTTACTAGATTAGATCTTAGCATCCAATTTTTTGTTAAGTGATCGGATATTTTAAATTTATTATATTGACTGGCCAACACCTCTCTTTCATCAATAAAGACTATCTTATTATGACTTTTAATTTGATAAATTCTATTTGAGATTATTCTAGGTGCAATGATTATATATTCTTTGATGAATCGAGCCTTCTTGTCGAGTAGTTTTATATTATAAGACAATTTATCGACGTCATTACTTATGATAACTGCCTGCATGGTCTTATCTGATGTTTTTTTGAATTTTAGTTCATCGACAGTTTTTATTCTATTTAGAAATTGCAATATAGTTTCGTATACACTACTCCACGTATATGGATTATATTCATTTCTTATATATTCGCACCTTTTTTTGTATAAATTATCATTTTTTATATAGTTATCTATAATTTCAATAATCTCATTTCTAGTATTATAAACAGTATAGTCTGCAAAATCTTTGCCAACTTCTCTAGTAGAACTATTCCTTGACGTAATTGTAATCTTACCATAACCAAGTGATTCGCCAATCGGTAAACCAAAACCCTCGTATTCCGATAGATACATGCTCATATAGCAGTTTTTATATAATTTATCAAGCAGTTCGTCTGAAGGAGTATCTAGCCAATGAATATTTTTATTATAAAGTGGATGTTTTTTGATGTAATTCACTAAATTATTTGAATTCCAACCTTCCCTTCCGGCTATGACAAGATGAATATCCTTGTTTCCAAGGCTCACAATTTCACTTATAGAATCGACAGCCAGTTTTTGTTTTTTGCGTGGCTCAATAGTACCGACAAAAAGAATATATTTTTTGTTAATAAAATTTTTTACTAGATTGATTTCGTCATTATTGAGTTCTCTGTCTGATGACTTAAAGTCAATTCCTAATTTAGTAACCATGGTCGGTATATGGCGGCCAACCGAGTAATCTTCTTTGTACTTCAAAAAATCGCGTTCTGTTGATCTTGAGTCACAGAGTACTATATCCGAATATGCATAAACTGCACTAAGATATGAAACAAAATTTCTCAAAGTGTTTTGATGTGTGAGATACGGATATATAATAGGCACCAAATCATAGATATAACTAATTATTTGAATATTTATTTTTTTCAGTTTCTTGTATAAATAGGGCCTTTTAAGTGGTATATTCCAAGCAGAATCAATGTCAAAGAAAATACTACCCTTTACCAATTCTTCAATCTTGAATGATTTTACAACTACCATAGTATCTTTTTTAGCTAACATAAAATCTTTTACGGAAGTATTAGAAAATAGCTCGTATTTATGATTTTGGGCATTAAAATTTAAGAGGCCTAGTTCAAACTGACTTCTTTTATCTTGTGATAATCTGCTTGTAATTTCTCGAACAACTCTTTGAATCCCAGTTTTAGCTTTACTCTTATATAAATCTGAAATGTCAACATAAACCATTTGCTTCTTAAGCTTTAAAGTATTTTTACAATTTTTAGGATTCATTTTGTCATCCTGACATTTATATTTTTTATACGATATTCCTGTGATTTTAGTATTTTATTAATCTCTTCTTTTTTTGTTGACTGACTACTTCTTAATCTTGAAGCAATTCTATTGATATCCGCCGATGAAGCCGGTCTATCTAGCAACTTGAAATAAATAGCATTTGCAAATTCTTCTGATGGAAGGTTCTCTAGCGTAGATCTTGATACACCAATACAACACTGCTCTATTGTTTGCGAACCCTCAAAAATTGAGTCCATATGCCTTGAACTAATATCTGACACAATTCTTTTGTATATATTAACCAGTGTATTACTCCGAAGGTCTGACATTTTTATTTATTATTTGAACCTTTCATTATAGTTTCAATTTTTTTACGCAGAACATCGTTACTAACTTGAAGCTGATTAATCTTGTCGTCTAGATGAGGCAACTTGATTATTAATAGTATAGTTCTCATTAATCTGCCTATTATTGGTTTGCTAGCTAATTTATAGTAGATTTTTTTAAAGGGTGGCTTAATTATACTTTTAAGTTTCTTTTTTCGAGGAACACCATATTTTTTAATATATCTTATATCTGCCTTAAGACGGGATATTTTTTTATCAATTATTCTAGCCATTTCGTTATTCCTTTTTGTTCAATTTCTTAAAACTAATTTTTGGTTGGACGATATACGGAGTTTTAATCTCTGATTCGACACTGAAAGTAACTGCATTATTCAACCATTCAAAAACCGTACCGTCTTGACCCTCTGCAGCTAAAGATACTTTATAGTCACCCTCCTTAAATATGTTGTCAATTGACCAAGTGTAGTTTACTATTTTATTAATATCGAAGTGCGGTAATTTTACACCTAATAGCTCCGAATTAACACCAGCTAACATTTGGCCTGACTGATTACGTAAGGCTATGCCAAGTCTAATTGGCTGACTTATTATTTTTTCGTACTTAAAATCAAATGAGACTGTAATTTTTTCGTCTGCTCGAGAATAAGTGCTTTTATCAATTTTCACATTACTCATTGACACGCCACCCTCTCCCCATCTATCAACATAATCATTATTTCTTATACTGGATAATCCATTTTTAATAAAAAGTCTATGGTACAACTGAGCAATCTCATTTGGATCTCCTATATCAACTACAACACTATCTTCTATCAACATTGCCCTGTCGCAATACTCACGAACTTGATCCATATTATGAGTGACAAAAACAACAGTAATTTTTTTTGACTTTAATTGTCTGAAATAGTCAAAACATTTTTTCTGAAAGGCGGCATCACCGACCGCTAAAACTTCATCAAGTAATAAAATGTCGGCATTGGCCTGAATTGCTACAGAAAACGCTAGCCTGACTTTCATTCCGCTACTATAATTTTTAAGCCGTTGATTCATAAATTTACCAAGTTCAGCAAATTCCACAATATCCTCATATTTTTCATCTATTTCTTTACGAGAAAATCCCAAAAGTGCTCCATTTAAATATACATTATCACGCCCAGTTAATTCTGGATTAAATCCAACACCTAACTCTATAAATGGTATAAGCCTACCATTTATATCTGCACTTCCGCTAGTTGGTGTATAGGTTTTAGCTAAAATCTTTAATAGAGTACTCTTACCACTACCATTGCGACCAACAATGCCAAAGAACTCACCTTTATAGACTTGGAATGATATATTCTGGAGCGCATGCTGTACATTGACACCAGCCCCTTTCACCTTAAAAACTTGAGTAACCTTTTGCTTAAGAGTATCTCTCTTTTCATAGGGTAGAAAAAAATCCTTACTAACGCTCTTGACATCAATTGCAACATTTTTATCAAGCATAGTTACACTTACACTTTCTCCGCAAAATATGGTGATTTATGTTTAAAATACCTTGCACCCAAAATAAAAATTAATATTGTGATTGATATTGGAATTAAGTTCATTATAACACTTCCACTCAAAGACGTTAGCGTTTGGGATGTATCGGATATAAAAACATATCTTGCGTCTTGAACCGCTTGAGCTACAGGATTGAGTAGCATTATTTGAGCAATTTCCTTATGTGTAGTTGATACTCTAGAAATTGGATAAATGATAGCTGAAGCGTAAAAAAGACCTTGCATAATTACCTCCCAGATATATTGTATATCTCTTAATTTTACATAAATTGCACTCAAGAAGAAGGCAATTCCCAATCCGAATATTAAAACTTCAAATATATAGACGGGAAGTAGCGCCATACTCCAGGATGGTTCCACTTTATTTATAATCATAAACACTACAACAACTAAAAGATTAAGTGAAAGGTTTATAAGCGCAGAAACCGAACTGGCTGTTATTATTATATACTTAGGAAAGTTTATATTTCTGATAATACCACTACGGCTAACTATTGACTTTAGGCCTAAATTGGTAATTTCGGCAAAGAAATTCCACATAACAATACCTAGAAGCATAGAAACTGGCCAATGTGGAATACCAGCACCAATCTTTAAGAAATAAACGAAGACAATATATAAAATAACAAATAAAAATAATGGCTTCAAGAGCGACCAAAGATAGCCCAACACAGAGCCTTGGTAACGTAGCTTAAACTCGGTAACTACAAGCTCTTTTAATAGTATTATTGAATACCTGTATTTTGATTTTAGTGAATTGGTTAATTGAATTGTTCTCGACATACTATACAATTATACATTATGAGGAATGAAGTTAAATTATATTTTGAAGCGAGCTCTATAGTCGATAATAATAAAACTGGAATTGGCTACTTTGCCTCAAACTTAATAAAATCTATTTATAAGAATCAAAAAACTATCGGATTCTTTTTTGATTTATTTGGTAGAAATAATTATTCATTGGATGATGGCCTGGAAAAATTTAGTATAAAATACATACCCGCAAAATTATTGTCGTTCATAGCACGCACCACCGGTCTTCAACCACCAATTGAACTTTTAATACCAAATATCAATAAAAATGATTGGATATTTTATCCTAACTATATATCTTATCCAAGTATTAAGAAGGTTAGGTGTATAGTAACAATTCACGATTTAGCTTATCTTGATTTACCAGAAACTGTTGATGATAAAAATCGAATGTTACTCAAAAAAATAGTTCCGAAATCAATTCAAAGAGCTTCGATAATATTATGTATTTCAGAGTTTACAAAACAAAGATTATTGCATTATTTTCCTGATGCGAAACATAAAGAAATATTAGTATTGGGTATACCCCCCGTTATTAATATAAAAAATAGCAGTAGCCCCATGACGATTCTAAATAAATTAGGCCTTCAAGCGAGAAACTACATGCTAAGTGTGGGGACTATTGAGCCGCGTAAGAATATTGAGCAAGCAGTTGATTCATATATCATGTTAAAAGATAGTGTTAGACAGAATTTTAAATTTGTGTTGTTAGGCCGAGTTGGCTGGAAAAGTGACAATGTTATAAATAAAATTAATAATTATAATAAAAATCATCCCAAGAACCCGATTATAGTGACTGGATATGTCTCAGACGCTGAAAAAAATCAACTTTACTTAAATGCAAAATTTTTTGTATTGCCGTCAATTTATGAAGGATTTGGCATGCCACTACTAGAGGCTATGGTATATAGACTACCCTGTATAGTAAATAATATACCAGTTTTTCATGAAATAGCTGGGCAATCAGTGGAATATTATAATAGCACTAAAGATCTATCGGACAGAATGAGTAGTCATATTAACACTCGATACAAAAGAGTGTCGTATAAAAAAATATTATCTATGTATAATTGGGATATTTATGCAAAAAATATTCTAAAATCGATGAAGTCTTATGGTTCAAAAGTATAAACTATAGTAAGATATTATATAATATGAATCATATTGATTTTTTATACCCTTTAAGAGTCTTAAAACAAATTCTAAAAATGCCTAAAACCGCCCATCATCAGCAGATTTTAGATAAAAAAGTTGATAAGCTAGAAGCCATATTAAATCAGAATAATGGCTTGTTAAGGGATATAGTTATTGATCTCGACACTATTGATAAAAAAAATAACTATTTAGACTCAGAACTAAATAATATTTCTGCGCTGATAAGGAGTGATGCAATAATCGTTAATAACAGCCCCTCCGATAATCATTTGATAGATGGTTTTTATAAGAATTTCGAAGATAAATTTAGAGGCAAAGAAGAGGATATTAAAAATCGAATTGCCTCTTATAATAGTTTATTTATTGATAGATCTAAAAACTTAAAAAGCTTACCTATATTAGATTTAGGTTGCGGTAGGGGCGAGTTTTTATTGTATGCAAGAGAAAATAATATTAAAGCTGTTGGCGTGGATATAAATCACGCAATGATTAAATATGTCAAGTCTAGGGGTTTTGAGGTTTATGAAGTTGATGCTTTGAGCTATTTATCTAAACAAAAAAGAAATTCATTATCGGGAGTAGTAGGCTTCCATATAGTAGAACACCTGCCTTTCTCTGCTCTGGTAAAATTATCTCAAGAATGTTTTAGGACAGTTGCAAAGGAGGGTTTTGTGCTTTTTGAAACACCAAATCCTGGAAATTTAATTGTTGGTGCAAAAAATTTCTATATGGATCCATCACACATCAGACCGTTACCTGCAGAATTATTATCCTTTGTGTTAAGAGAAGCGGGATTTAAAACTGAAATAATATATAAACACCCTGTTAGAGAAACTATCAAACATACTGATCAAGACGTAGAGTCTTTAATGAAACTAGTTTATGGACCGAGAGATTACGCAATATTAGCTAAAAAATAGCCCTTCATAAAACAATCTACGGGTTTATGCTTTTTATTATATTTACTAGTGTTATAATGTACTAATATGGAACGAGATAGAGTGATAATATCAGGTATTAACGGTTTTGTCGGTAATCATTTAGCCAAAGAATTAGATAACTCGGGTGTTGAAGTGGTCGGAATTGGACAAGATGATGAGGTCAACCCAGAAATATCCAATATAGTCGGTGAATACCATCAAGCTAACTTGGTTGAAACTTGGCCTGAGACATTAAATGCTAAGGCAATTATTCACCTGGCTGGGCTGGCTGCGGTTGGACCTTCATTTGAAAAACCGCAAGTGTATATAAACGCAAATAGCGCAATGGTCACTAATTTATGTGAGTATTATCTAAAACAGGAATCTAAACCGAGAATTATATTGGTTAGCAGTGGCGCTATTTATAATCCCGATCAGACAATGCCAATTAATGAGAGTGGCGATATAAGTCTCTCCTCACCGTATTCAATAAGCAAGGTGTTAAATGAAAATCAGGCTGAGTATTATCGCGGGAGAGGTTTAGACTGTGTTGTTGTAAGACCTTTTAACCACATAGGGCCAGGGCAAAGCAAGGGTTTTATATTACCAGATCTTTTTGAGCGCTTATCGCAACTTGGTGAAAATAAGACTATAACTACTGGGAATATTGAGACACGCAGAGATTACACTGATGTTAGGGATATAGTAAAAGCCTATGGGAGACTGGCACTAGCAGAAACTCTAAAATCTAATATTTACAATATATGTTCGGGCAAAAGTTACTCTGGAGTAGAAATACTAAATATATTAGAAGAAATTATGGGATTAGAAGAGGTAGTTTTAGAGATAGACCAATCACTCGTAAGACCTAATGATACGCCTGAAATTATTGGTGACAACTCAAGATTAAAAGAAGAGTTAAATTGGCAACCAGAGATAGATATAAATCAAACTATAAGTGATTTTGTCAAATCTAAAGGTTTTTAGACTCTACTTCCAGGTCGTGTTTCACCATTAACTTAACTAGGCCAGGAAAATCAACTTTTCGCTTCCAACCTAGCTCTTTTTCAGCTTTTGATGGATCGCCCAATAAAGAACCGACTTCAGCGGGTCGCATAAAAGCTGGGTTCTGTCTAACATAAGGTTTCCAATCACGAATACCAATCTCTTCGAACGCTAAATCTAAAAATTCTTCAATAGAATGAGTTTCGCCAGTTGCCAGTACGTAATCTTGTGGCTTGTCTTGCTGAAGCATTAGCCACATCCCCTCCACATAATCGCCAGCATAACCCCAGTCACGTTTTGGCCATAAATCGCCCAACTCGACATATTCTTCTAAACCAAGTTTAATTCTAGCAACAGCCCTTGTTATCTTGCGAGTGACAAACTCTATACCCCTTTTTTCGCCTTCATGATTAAACAAGATTCCCGAAACGGCAAACATATTATAGCTTTCTCGATAATTTCGAGTTATCCAATATCCATACAGCTTCGCCACACCATATGGACTACGAGGGTGAAAGGTAGAGTTTTCATTATATCCTTTTTCGGGACGATTATAGTCTAGTCCGCCAAACATTTCAGAAGTTGAAGCTTGATAAAACCTTATCTTGTTTTCGTGATCAACTAGACGTATAGCTTCAAGCATATACAAAACACCCCTACCAGTCACATCGCATGTCAATTGAGGATTTTTGAAAGAATATCCAACGTGACTAATCGCCGCTAGATTATAAACCTCATCTGGCTTTGAAACATGAAGAGCGTGTACTAATGAAGATTGATCTGTTATATCCGCTTCAATTAATTTTACAAAAGGCAATTCATTGGCGATTTTTTCTAGTTTGGGATTGTGTTGACCCCTAATAACTCCATAAACTTCATAATTTTTTTTATGAAGAAATTCTGCTAAATGCCTGCCGTCTTGACCAGTAATACCAGTAATTAGTGCTCGCTTTTGTTTTTTCTCAGCCATTAAAAACTCCTTTAGATTCTAGAATAATTTTTGTAAATTACAGATACAATTATAACACTTAATAACGTGAATAGTCGTCAGATAATCGTACGATATCATCTTCGCTCGATAGGTTATCTGAATTGGTATGTTGCCATATTTCAGCAACTAAAGTATAGGTCGCGGCCCTACCAATAAGCCTGTGCCTTTCAAGTGGGCTAAATTGTACAGATTCACTAGATTGAACATCAACAACGCCCTGTTCTTCATCGGTCATACTCTTGTCATATTTGCCATCTGTAATAAAAACCCATCTTTCGGCGCGCCGTTCATGATATTGCCAACTTAGTCTTTGCTTAGGTGAAACTATTAAGATCTTTGGGCTTAATTCGGCATCAGGGCTACCAAGTCTAGCTTCAATAGGGTTAATATCTGGAAAAAAATCTTCAACAAAATTATCTGCCTCTTCGTTTTTAAATCTCAAGAATGCCCCCCATGGCCTAGTGGAATCCACATCCTCAACAGTATAACCATTAGTGACCATAAATTCACTAACATCGTTGACTATTTTTTGCTTTTCTAAATTTTCACCTAACTCAATATTTGATAATTTATTAAATAATTCTGACATTATTCGTCTATTATATAATATTTATTTTTCAGACTTAAGCTCTTCTTGCTCTTCGGTAGGTTTATTGACAGTATTATTTAAGATTTCTTTAGCGGTTTGCAAATCTTCTTTATTATCTATGACTAGCGACTCGGCAGTAATCTCATCGGCTTCATTTTCGCCTGTTGGTTTATTAAATAAGAAAAACCAAACAGTAAAGACTACTGTCGCCAGAACAACAATTGATGCTACTACTATTATTGTCTTTTTGTTTTTAGGTTTTTTGACTGGCTCACTCGCCACAGGTTCGTCTTCGGTTTTTTCTAGAGAACCAATATCACTGATGGTATTATTATTATTTTCTTCGTATTTATTGTCGTCACCCATTTTTATAGTTCTCCTACTGCATTAATTAAATCTATTACAGAGTCTCTATATTCAACAAGAGATTCATACATTTTATCCATTTTTTCAATAAAAGTGTCTATTCCCGTGTTTAGGTAATCGCATTTAAAATTATTTGCTTTTACTAAATTAGCCATACTTGTATATGCATCTTTATTAGCTTCATCGGCTGCTTTTACTAAATTATTGTATTCTGGAAGTTCCTTGGGATTATCAATAAAATATTGCCTGACTTTTCTATCGATTATCTCGATATCGTTTAGTTGGTTCGTCTGGCTATTAACAGCACTTAATGTCACCGTACCTATAGCCTTCATTTTATCTGTACAAGCTGGATCATTAGCAAAATTAACTGCTAATTTAATTTCGTTTTGTCCGTCCGCGGCCTGTACTTCACTACGATAGTTGGATCCATTAGCAAAGGCTGTTATGGAATGTAGACCGTTAGATAACTCATCTATGTCAGTAAAATTATAAGTGAAAACAGAAGCTTTGCCACCTTCATAGCGAGAGTCGTCAACTTCGCTTGATTCCGTTACTATTTTCATCAATTTGCCATCAAGATAGAATTCAACACTCAAAGGATTAACTGCTTTATTAAGTTCTACCTTTACTGGAAATGCTTGAACAGTTTCTTTATCAACTACATTTAGAGTTGATGCTGTAATGTCTTTGAAGGATGCATATGGCGTATCATAAGGCTCTTCTAACGAAACTTGGACCTGTCCAATTGTTGCTAAATTGTAATCAACCGGCCCTATACCGGGAACATCAAAAAATACTCTACTTTTATAGCCAAGTGGTTGATAGCCATCAGAACCGCCACTACCAGATAATTCGATATATAGTTCGTATGTCCCAGCGGGGAACTTATTAGAAAAGTCCCAAGTTAAGCTACAGTTATATCCACCTGCCGTTTGACTACAACTATCGCCATCTCTGTCATGCTCCATAACCCGCGCAAGCTCTATTGGAGTGTCTCCAGACCTTGATCCCATCAAATGTATCATAGTGTAGGAATAACGAAAATCTGATCCAGTCGGAATAAAAACATTGTAGGTCATTTTGTCATAGACACTTGCAAACCTACCGCCAAATTGTTGGTTCTGCTTAAAATTTGTAACAAGACCGTTGGTTGTCTTGTCGAAACTCGGTAGGGGTGCTGCATTAGAAATTGGAGTTTGTTGTATAAAAAAAGAAACCCCGAGCGCTATTATTGTTAATATTGGTATAGCAAATAGTTTTATATATTTTTTCATCATAAAGCTTATTGTAATTATAAATATCAAATAAAACAATAACTGGCAACGGTATTATTATTTTAAGATGTTATACTAATTCTATGAAAAAGATTAGTATTTTAATCCCCGCTTATAACGAAGAAGACGTTTTAGACCATCTTTATCAAAGACTTGGTAAACTAGCTAACGATAATAAAAAATATGAATTTGAATTCTTTTTTACTGATGATGGAAGCAAGGATAAAACGTTAGAAATTATCAAAGATTATGCCGAAAAAGATGATCGAGTTCGTTATATTAGTCTATCTCGCAATTTTGGCAAAGAAATTAACATGATTGCTGGTTTAGATTACGTAACAGGAGATGCGACGGTCATTATCGACGCTGACCTCCAGGATCCGCCAGAGCTAATCCCTAAGATGATTAAATACTGGGAAGATGGCTATGATGATGTTTACGCTAGACGTAATATTCGTGAAGGCGAAACATGGTTTAAGATGTTCACCGCTAATGGTTTTTATTGGTTAATGGATAAAATGACTAAATCTCAGCTGATTAGTATCCCTAATAACACTGGTGATTTCCGTCTATTAGATAAACGGTGTGTTGAGGCTATAAAGCAACTACGTGAATCCGAGCGTTATACAAAGGGTATGTATAGCTGGATAGGTTTTAAGAAAAAAGAAATTACCTATGACCGCGATCCTAGAATAGCAGGTGTACCTAAGCAGAATTATCATAAATTATTTGATTTAGCTATTAATGGCATAACTTCTTTTTCTACAACGCCACTTAGGATTGCTTCGGTGTCGGGAGTTTTAGTTTCAATCACAGCATTTATATACCTGTTTTACGTAATTATTAAAGCAATGATTTTTGGCGATCCAGTCGCTGGCTACCCATCAATGATGGCAGTAATACTATTTTTAGGTGGTGTCCAGTTGCTGTCTCTTGGAATAATCGGGGAGTATGTTGGTCGAATTTTTAAAGAATCAAAACAAAGGCCTCTATATTTCGTGAAGGATGGTAACATTGAAAAATCTCATAAAAAAACACGCTGAAAAAATACGCTTCGGTCTAGTCGGAGTGGTTAACACCACCATTGATTTTGGTATTTTATTAGTTTTAGTAAGAGTTTTTAGCTTACCTACAATTGGCGCCAATTACATATCAACTTCTGTTGCCTTAATATTTAGTTTTTTTGCTAATAAAAAATTTACTTTTAAAAATAACGACAAAACCCAAGTAAAACAATTTGTTGTCTTTTTAGCGATTACTTTAATTGGTTTATGGGTCTTTCAGCCATTAGTTATTAGTGGAGTTGAACTAACGATAGCTAGTTTTACAATCAATTCTAGTTTTAAATTAATAATTGCAAAATTATTTGCCACAGTCGCTTCATTAATTTGGAATTATTTAATGTATCGTCGGTTCGTTTTTGTTAAATAGTCATCACCTCTAGACAAAAAGTGTTTTTTATGCTAATATATATTTATATAGTGTAAATATAAAAAGGTTAGAAAAAATGTCACTAGAAAAATATCAAGAAAGCGAACCAGTTTTAAGTCCTGAATCTCACGAATCGGCCACTAAAATAGCTGAAATTTTAAGAGATTTATATCAAAATACCACTCTAAAAGGTGGTAAGTTAGAGATTCCAGATTTTAGTAAAGAAGCTGAGATGAATACTTGCGAAAATAGAACCGAGGGCGTGACGCAACAGCTGAGGGCCGTCATTAAAGCTGGGCAAGAATTCTTTGGCCTTGTTCAAACAACAGCTCTAGTTAAAATACAAGGCGAGACAAAACCATATATAGTCGCATCTACCGTTCTCACTAAACATAACGCAGACGAAAGAGCCTCAGTTGTAGCTATTATAGAAAAAGGGCAAGGCATTGAGCGTGTCGGTAGAGCTCATCAACATAATCTTGGCGACCAAGTTTCAAGACATCATTTTTATTTAGAACAGAACTCAGACGGCAGCATAACAGTTGCTGATGGCAATATAGATGGCACACCGTCGACAAATGGCACTGAAGTATTTGAATTAAGTGATGGAGACTATGCTAAAGACATAGTTGACAGCCCATTAGATGATATAGATTTTTGGAGCGCAAAATCTTCAGAGGTCAAACAAAAAATTCTTCAATCTATATTTTAAACTGCCTATTTCACGACCCTGTTATCGATGTTATACTATTGATTAAATAATGAGTCATATTGCTATTGATGCGAGAATAATAAATAGCTCGACTGGAACTTATGTTGAGCGTCTTTTATTTTATCTCCAAAAAATCGACAAGGTTAATCAATATTCTATTTTAGTCCGCGCTAAAGATGAAAAATACTGGCAACCAACGAATAAAAATTTTAAAGTTTTGGTGGCAGATTTTGATAATTATTCTTTGGCTGAACAGTTTGGTTTTAAAAAATTTCTTAATAAATTAAAGCCTGATTTGGTGCATTTTTGTATGCCCCAGCAGCCAATTTTTTATAAAGGCGCACACATTACCACAATTCATGATTTAACGCTTCTAAAAACTTATAACTCTGACAAAAATTGGTTTACATACCGTTTTAAGCAACTGGTTGGCAGATTTGTGTTTAAAAAAGTTATTAAAACAAGTAAATTTGTTTTAACACCAAGTGAATTTACTAAGAAAGATTTATTAAAGTTTTCTAAAAAAACTGATCCTAAAAAAATTATTGTCACCCCCCTAGCAGCTGATGTTCATGTTGATAAATTGGTACCATTCAAGCACCCTTATAAACAGTTTATTATGTATGTCGGTCAACAGAGTGATTATAAGAACATTAGAAAGCTAGGCGATGCTCATCAAAAATTATTAGCTAAATATCCCAATTTGGGTCTTATCTTGGTTGGTAAAATTAATGATGGCGCTGCTATTAATCAAAAATACTTTAATAAAAAAGGTTATAAAAATATTTTATTCACTGGCTATCTACCTGATACCCAACGCGATTGGCTATATGCTAATACAGATGCTTATATATTCCCCTCACTTTTAGAGGGGTTTGGTTTGCCTGGGCTTGAGGCTATGGGTTACGGCGCGCCGGTTATTAGTAGTAATGCGACTTGTTTGCCAGAAGTCTACGGTGATGCGGCTCATTACTTTAATCCTAAAAACGTAAAAGATATTGCTTTAGCAATTCATGACGTCCTGTCTAATAAAAAGCTGCGTCAATGTTTAATAGAGCGAGGTAATGCTCAAATTAAAAAGTATTCTTGGAAAAAAACTGCTGAGTTAACGCATGCGGTCTACACTAACGCCCTGCGTTAATGTTGGAATTTGGAAGATAGAATATAGAATATGGCTAGATTCCAATAGCTAATAGCCAAATTCTAATAGTCAGCCTAGGAGCCAGCTTGAGCAATGGTAAGTTTACGTTCGCGACCTTCACCTTCTGAAAAAGTGCGTATATCGCCGTATTCACTAGCGACACGGTGAACAATTCGCCTATCAGCGGCGTTCATATTTAATACCATGGAGTCACCAGTTTTTCGAACTTCTTCTATCCATTCGCGAGCTTGTTTTGCAATACGTTCAGCGCGTTGTTTTTTATAACCAGCAATATCTATATTCACTCTCGTTAGTTCGGCTTCATTGCTCCTTAAGACAGTTGAGACTATATATTGAAGGCTACGCAAGGTTTCAGCATTTCTACCAATCAAAAGACTATTGAGTGCGTTAGATGGCACGGCGAGTTCGATAACGTCGTCCTCACAGGTTGATGATACCGTCAAGTTAGCCCCAAAAAAGGATAATAAATCTTCTAAATATTTTTGGGCGAATTGCACCGATTCTTCTCTATTCATAAATTCCCCTTCCGCTTTTTAGTGGATTTAGAATTTTTAAAAGAATTGTCTTTAGCTTTGATATGAATGATATTCGCTTCTTTAGCCTCTTTGGCCCGCGTTTTAGCAGATAAGTTTTTATTTTGTTTATTTTGTTTATCATATGCCTTATCGGCAATCTCAACCATATCTTCGGCGTCATCTTTTAAGACATAGTGTTGCTGAGCAATGGCTATCAGGTTTGAGACCATATAATACAAAACAATGGCGCCAGGCAAGCCAATCATAATAAAGAGCATCATGATTGGTAGGAATTTTGTCATCGAGCCCATCATGGCGGCGCTCATTTCACTTTGATCGGCTTCTTTACCAGATGCGGCTTCGCTTAATATTTCACGCATTTTTTTCTTGGTATTAGACTTAGGCGCAATTTGTTTACTCATTACATATTGAGTTCCAGCGGCGGCAATAACAAGCAGGAGGAGAATGATGTTGACCGAGTTATCGGCCAAAGCACTCTTAGTTAAATCAATAAATCCAAAAAGCTTGGCGTTGAAGTGATTTGGGTTGGCGATGATTTCTTTAATCGGGCCGAGACCCTTCAGAAAATCGTAAGTTAAGCCTTCAACTTTATCTCGAGAAAAAGCTAATGTTCGTATAACTTGATATAAAGCCATAAAGATTGGTAATTGAATAATAAGGACACCGATTGATCTAAATGGGTTGACATCATACTTTTTATAAAGCTCTAGCATCATCATACTTTCAAGCTGTTTATTGCCCTTAGCTTCTTTTTTGATTTTGACTAATTCTGGTTGCATTTTTCGCATAGCCTTAGTTTGATGCAGTTGTTTTTTGACTAAAGGCCACAGAGCCATGCGAACTATTACCGTAAAAATAATAATAGCAATGCCAAAATCACCCCCAGGAACTAAGCTGTAGATAAAAATTAACAGATTAAAAATTGGTTGAACAATAAAAGTGTTAAACATAATACTGGGAAAGTATTATACCAGTTTTTGTTAGTTTTTAATAGACGGTTGTCGAGTTTTAATTTATAAGATATTAGCTTGATTTAAAAGTTTATCAATTTGCTTAACTAAATCTTTGTGTTCAATGTTTTTTAATTCTTTAGAGTGAATGATAAAAACCACATCAAAACTGTCTTGAAATTTTACCAGCATTGTATGCACATATTCATAAACGCGTCGTCTGATGCGATTTCTTCCGACGGCACTTTTAAGAATTTTTTTACCGACCACTACAGCAATCCTAGAATTTTCCCTGTTGGAATTTTTAATATATCGAATTGAAATCATATCCGAGCGCACAGATTGTCCGTTTTTATAAACATAATTTAGACTATTATGACCATGAAAGCGATTTTTAAATGGAATCATATCTTATTAGTATATAGTAATTGGAATATAAATATTAAATAATAAATATAGAAATATTAGATATTAGATACTAGGTCATAGATAATAAATATAAATATATTAGATAATAAATATAGAATGTAGAATGTAAAATGTAAAATATAGAATATAAAATATAAATCGTAGAACGTAGAATATAGAATATAGGATATAGGATATAACACAACATGGCCCCAGCCATAACCTCGACTATAGCCCCAACTTTTTTGCAAGGTTAAACCTTGCAAAGTCGTTTTGTAATCTGTAGTGCCCCTTTTGCAAGGTTTAACCTTGCAAAACTAAAACCTTGCAAAAATAAACTAGTGGGTAGTGGGTGGCAATAAAAAATATCGCCTTTCTTTTATGACGATAGACGATACTTTAGGTTGCTTAAGTTATTTAGGTTATTTAAGTTATTTAAGGTGCTTAGGGTGTTTAGGGTGCGTAGGTTGTAGGTTACGTAGGTTGCTTGGGTTATCACTTAGATTAATTAAATAACTAGATTATTTATATTACTTAGAAAATTAAATAGACTAAACGGTTAATTTAGCGCGTCCTTTAACTCGGCGACGCTTAATTACCGCTCTTCCAGCTTTTGTAGCAATACGAGCTCGAAAACCGTGCATACGTGCGCGGTGACTTTTGTGTGGTTGGAATGTTCTTTTTGGCATATCCGTAACATTCTAATCTAAAAAGCCCCTAATATCAAGTTTTGGTTTGAAATGTTTTAATTTAGATTGTTTAGTATATAAAACTTTTCCCCTAAACCGACATCCTTTTCCACACATTTATAGGGGTAGTTCAAAATTGTGCATAAATCGCACCCCATAATGCCAACTTTTTTGTTGTAAAGATTATAGGTTGTGGAAAAATCCAGTTTTGTTTATAGTTATTAGTAATAGAAATTGGTTTTACTGGAGAGGAAACTATATGTATCAAGCTTTGTGGCAAAGTGTGCTTGGGGAAATTGAAGTTTCGGTTTCACATGCGACTTTCACGACTTGGTTTAAGGAAACGGAGTTGATTGAGTACGATAACTCCAAAGCTGTTGTTTCTGTCCAAAATATTTTTGCCAAGAAACAGTTTGAAGTGAAGTTCGATGAAATAGTGAAAAAAACCCTAGCGAATAACGGTATTAAGGTTAACTCAATTAGCTATGTAACAGGATCTAATTGTAAAAAACCAAAAACCAATCGAGAAACAACTATCAATTTAGATGAAGAGGGTGGATTAGATTTATTATCTAGAGCTAAACCAGGTAAAACCGAAACCACCAATTTAAATCCCCGCTATACATTTGACAACTTTATCGTTGGGTCTAGCAATGATCTTGCCTATACAGCCAGCCGGGCAGTAGCTACTAGCCCTGGAATCAAATACAACCCCCTTTATCTATACGGTGGTGTTGGCCTTGGAAAAACTCACCTTATGCAGGCGGTAGGTAATGAAATTATTAAAAATAATCCAAAAATGAAAGTTGTTTATATTAGTTCAGAAACTTTCGTAAGTGAGTTTTTAGATTATGTAAGGTTTAAAAAACAAGGATTTTCAGATAAATACCGCAATGTTGATGTTTTAATCATCGATGATATGCAATTTATTGCTGGTAAAGAAAAAACGCAGGAAGAATTCTTTCACACCTTTAATCATCTACATCAAAATAATAAACAAATTATTATTAGTAGCGATAAACCACCAAAAAGCATCCCTACATTGACTGAGAGGCTTCGTAGTCGCTTCGAAATGGGTATGATGATTGATATTCAAATGCCAGACTTTGAAACTAGATGTGCAATTTTAAATATTAAAGCTTCAATGTCTGGTGTAACTTTAAAACCGGAAACAGCCGAGTATCTAGCAACTAATATTAAAACCAATATTAGAGAATTAGAGGGCGCCTTAAATCAACTACTAGCTTACGCTGAAATGAGAGGTGTTGAACCTGATGTATCGACCGCTGAAGGACTTTTAGGTAATATTAGACACTCTAGACCACAGCACATTACGAGCCGACAAATTATTGATAAAACTGCTAAGCATTTTCAACTAGATATTAATGAAATATGCGGCGAAAAACGCGATAAACATATTGTCGTACCACGTCAAATAGC
>JBASLU010000051.1:0-42824 GCA_049656505.1 Saccharimonadales bacterium (SeqCode)
CCCAAAAAATATTCGCGATAAAATATATGTTATTTTAGAAAAAAATAATAAACCTATGCACTTTTCTGAAATTGCAAAATCAATTAAAAATAGCGAGTTCAAACGTAAAGATGTCACCACTCAAGCAATACATAATGAGTTGATAAAAGACAAACGATTTGTTTTAATAGGCCGCGGTATTTACGCCTTAGAAAGTTGGGGATTTGACAAGGGCACGGTAGCTGATGTAATCGCCAAAGTTCTCAAAAAAGCATCAGAACCATTGCATCGAGACGAGATAGTAAGAAGAGTCCTAAAAAGTAGACAAGTTAAAGAAACGACTATTTTATTAAACTTGCAAAGTAAACCTCAATTTAAAAGAGTAGCAAAGGCTACCTACACTCTTAATTCTCCAGAGAAATAAGGGCTAAAGATTGACGTAAGAGCCCTTGGGGTGAGAGAATAAAAGGGTAGTTATGAATATAATCCAAGCTATTGTGAGCTTACTTATGGAGTGGTACGTGTGGGTGCCTATTGTGGTAGTTCTTCTTTACCTAGCTTTTCAAAATTATAAAAAAATTGATGAAATTGATACGCCTTTCGAAAGTGTACTTCTGTCTCTAGAAATACCTCGAACTAACGATAAAAGTGAGTTAGCGGCTGAGCAATTATTTGCTAGCTTACATGGAATTTTGCGTGATAAAACTGAGTTAAAGCTTAATAAGGGCATCCAGGAACATATCAGTTTTGAAATTGCTTCGGTCAATGGACAAATTCGATTCTATGTATGGGTTCCTAAACCCCTACGCAGCTTTGTAGAAGGACAAATATATTCTCAATACCCAACAGTTCAAATTCACGAAGCAGAGGAAGACTATGTTACCCACGAATCTAATCATCAAGTAATTTATTCTTCAGAAATAGATCTAACCGATAGTGAGATGTTACCTATAAAAACTTTTCAGAATTTCGAAGTTGATCCACTAGCTGGTATTACGGGAGCTCTTGCCAAATTAGAATCAACTGGACAAGAAATATGGATACAGATATTGGCTAGGCCAATCGCGGATGATTGGCACAAAGAATCGGATAACTGGATTAAAAATATTAAAAATGGTTCAACTGGAACGTCCTTTGGCAGTGGAATATCTTGGTTAGGCGATTTAATTAAGGCTTTTTGGCAGTCGCCAGAGCAGGGTATTGGTATGAGTTCAACTAAAGAGATATCCGATCGTGATAGAACCAGGATAGCTGAAGCTGAGAAAAAAGCTACAAAGCTTGGTTATCGTGTAAAAATCAGAATAGCTTATCTAGGCAGTAACAACGCTGAAGCACAATTGAGAATGCAAGCTATTGTTGGCACATTCAAGCAGTTTAACAGTACTAATCTAAACGGTTTCAAAATGACTAACGCTACTTTTTCAAAGGACAAAATAAATAGTTATCGAAATAGATTATTTAATAGCCGAGGTTTTATTCTAAATATTGAAGAGTTAGCTAGTGTTTTTCATTTGCCTCACACCAACGTAGAAACGCCTAACGTCGTTTGGGCCAGCAGTAAAAACGCTGAACCGCCTTCAAAACTGCCGATTATTACTGGAGACCCGTCAATTGATGAAAATATCAGCGCCTTTGGTATGACTAATTTTAGGGGTATGAACCATCAGTTTGGAATATTAAGAAGCGATCGTTCGAGACATATGTATATTATTGGACAAACTGGGTCGGGAAAGACCGGCATGCTAGAACTGCTGGCATTAAGCGATATCTTCCATAACCAAGGGTATGCCATAATCGATCCACATGGTGACTTCGCAGTAGATAATATGAGATTTATACCAGGTAGCAGAGTGGATGATGTTGTCTACTTTAATCCAGCCGATACGGCTTATCCCATCGGATTTAATCCTTTAGAAATAACATACAATGGTCAAAAAAATAATATAAGCTCTGAGGTTATCGGTGTATTAAAACGTATGTTTGGTGAATCATGGGGTCCCCGCATGGAGCATATTCTGCGCTATACTATTTTAGCACTACTTGATAGACCAAATACCACTATGCTTGATATAACAAGAATGTTGACTGATAAGAAATTTAGGAAAGAAACATTGAGCTACTGCCAAGATGCTGTTGTAGCCAATTTTTGGAAAAGTGAGTTTGATAGCTGGAACGATAAATTTGCAACTGAAGCTGTTGCGCCAGTTCTAAATAAAGTCGGAGCCTTCACCGCTAATCCAATCATTAGAAACATTATTGGTCAACCAAAATCTACCTTTAACCTAAGAAGTATTATGGACGAAGGTAAAATATTAATAGTAAATCTATCTAAGGGTTTAATTTGCGAAGACAACGCTGCTATTTTAGGATCATTTTTAGTCACAAAAATACAACTTGCAGCTATGAGCCGCAGTGATATTGAAAGAATTGAAGATAGACGACCATTTTACTTATACGTAGATGAATTTCAAAACTTCGCTACAGATTCTTTCGCTACAATTCTATCTGAAGCACGTAAATATGGTCTAAACTTAACTGTAGCGAATCAATATATTAATCAGATGAACGATAGCGTTAGAGATGCTGTGTTTGGAAATGTTGGTACCTTGGCGTCATTTAGAGTATCGGCAGATGACGCCCCTATTCTATCTAAGCAATTTGAGCCACAATTTGAAGCTAGTGATTTGCTACAGATGCATAATAGAAATTTTGTTATAAATATGGTTATTAACGGAGAGAAAGCCCCAGCATTTAACGCAACTACCTTAACCCTTCCTACCCCACAGATGGATAACACTGGTAGAATTATCGAAAATACTAGGCGTAATTATAGTCGAAGTAGGGCAGAGGTAGAAATTGTAATAGCCGAAGCAATCCAACCACTCGGCGGCCAAGCATTAATATCACCTATTAAAAAAGAAGAGATTGATTGGCCTGATGGTATTAAGCCAATTAATAATATAGAAAATAATAAAGAACCGTCCACAAACAAGAAACGCCGCAAACGCTCCAGGCGCAAAAAGAATGACACGGCGGAATCTTCTAAGGTGGTTACGAATGATGACGGAGTCTTAAAAATCGTACACTAAACTAACCTTGCTTTTTAAATTGATTTGTTAAAACGTTATAAGAACAAAAATAGAACGCTCAATCATTGTTTAATTTTGAAAAAATAAATATAAGATAATATAAGGGATACTTAAAGGTTTTTGATAAAAGCTAATGGTACCAAGACGAATAGTTTAAAAATGGGGTATGATAAATAAAAAAAGAATTATTAATAATAATCTAAATTGAAAAAATAAATAAACGATACCATTGAAAAGATGGAGAGTGGACTATAATTGATTAATAGTCTTAACGTCGCACAATATACCTTTTACGACATTAGATATATTGTGAATAGTTGATTATCAATACCTTTATAATGAGGTATATTTTCCATGTAATATAATAAATAGAGAGTAGTTACGCTCTTCAAGTGTATGTATAGCTTTTTATTTTTTATTATTTTAAATTTTAATCAGTTGACTAACAACAAAAGCCCTAGTTTGTTGTTATAACTATATATACTGACTAAATTCCATGATATTTGATTTTTCCACAGATCCATTATATTAGTTGTCGTATCACACCACTGCTCACCTAGTGTATATAAATTTGCTTTTTTGTTAATTTGATATTAAAATATCTATTTCTCTATCCAACATGTATATTTAAAATACAGAACAAAAATAGAACACTCAATAGAGTGGTGGAGTAGTTACATATCTTAGATTAAACTATTGGTAAGAAACTTTACCGCTAACTCTTACGTCGATATAACTAGGTTTTATATGTTTTTTGGTAAAATATTTAATTGCCCTATCCATGTCCCCTAGTTGCTCATCAACTGGTCTGTCTAGGGATAGCTTAACGATAAAGCCGTTTTCCTTAATCCCAATCTCAAGTTGTCTAGTAGTGTCCTCTGGTAAAATTGCTTTTGTTACCGTATATCCGTATTGCTTTGCAGCCGAAACAACCTGACCTACAAAACTCAAAAATCTTTTACTTGCTATAGCGACACCACTGTTATTCATTGTTTCTGATGCGCCACTTTTATCAATAATTTGAACTTCTGGATTGTCAAAATAGTTAACTTCAAATTGAGATCCGTTCTCATCGACATAATACTGCTTATTATTAATTTTCCATCCTGCGACCGGTTGACGTAATTTGATTATAAAGTTATTATTACCAAAACTTTGCATATCTTTATATTCAATATATAAAGCCTCTGAAGCTATGTTAGAAACATAATTAGTAAGTTTTTTATTATCCAATATAAATAAAAATCGACTGAAAGGATTTTTATTAAAATAATCTTGAATAATATCTTCGTATTTGGATTTTGGAACCGGTTTAATAATCGAGGTGTCATTAAGCACTATAGATGGTCTAGCAGTAAAATTAATTATCATTAAAAATATAATCGCAATAGATAATAAACATATTAAAAATATACCAAACAATCTACGTCTTTTTATTGATAAACGATGAACATTAGATCTTGAAAATGCTTTATTGCTGGCACTATCGTACTCCCCGCCCCCTCTATTACGAGAGAGATTTCTATTGCGTCTATAGTCCCGCTGGCTGGATATATCACTATTTGTTGTATTTTTCGCTACACGTTTTGAAAGTTTAAAATTATTTATCATCTTTAGTATTAGCCTTTTGGTTTTTTCAATTGTCTGATTATAATCTCAGCCATCTCACTGGCAGCGTTAGGTTTGGCAAATTGTGCAAATTTTTTAGACATACTTTTCATCAAATCTCTATTTGTGAGCAAATTATTTATAGCTTCGACAAGAATATCAGGATCCTTAACAAGATTATCCTCGTCAATTATGATTGCCGCTTTGTTGTCGGCATAAACATTGGCATTTTTTACTTGATGACCTCCCGTTAATTTAGCATTAGGTATGAATATAGTTGGTTTTTTCATAGCAGCTAACTCTAAAGCTGTCGTAGCCCCAGCTCTTGCTACAACTATATCTGCAATACCCATTAAGGACGCTATATCTTTAGATATAAAAGCATGTAATTGAAAACGCTTTTTATTTTTAGGAATTATTCTACTTAATTGCTCATATTGAGCGTCGCCAGATATTAATACGATTGAACAAAACTCTAGTAATTTATCTGCGACAGCGATAACCGCATCATTAATTCTACTAGCGCCAAGTCCCCCACCGGTAACTAATACGATTGGATAATCGCGACTTATTTTCCATTTGTCAAAGGCTGTATCCAGATCCTTGTTAGAAAAATTATAAAAATCTTTAGATATAGGGATACCGATATATTTAGCTTTATTTCTATCATAAGGATAATATTTTAATGGAGCGCCAGTCGCAATAAATTTTGCCCAACTGCTTAATATTCGATTAGTAAGACCAGGATAAGCATCAGAATCATGAATTACAATCGGTATATTCAATAATCTGGCTGCAAATCCTACAGGTAAACATACATACCCACCTTTAGTGAAAACAACATCAGGTCGCCAAATTAAAAGCTTAAAAACACTTTGAATGAAGCCGAATAGAACCAAAAAACTATCGAATAAATTTTTTATAATTAAAGAGGGCCAAGTGATATGCTGCAGAAAAGACAAGTGATGATATCTCCTTAATTTTCCAGCCATTATAACATCGATAGGTATGTCTATACCTGCATTTTCAAAAATATTTTTGGCATTATTATAAAATTTTCGGTCACACCAAAATCTAATTTCTGCCTTGGGCTGATTAGATTTAATCTCTTGTATAACTGCTAAAACTGGAGTGACGTGACCGCCCGACCCCCCGCCGACTGCTAATATTCGCATACTGAGCCTCCTTTAGTTTTGAAACGTGTACGGTATAAGTTGAAAGCTGAAATACTAAACCTAAAGCCGCCGCTATAAATATCATACTAGTTCCGCCGAAGCTTAACAGTGGCAGCGTTATACCAGTAAGGGGAAAAACTCCCGTCATTGAAGCTATATTTAAAACAATATGAGATCCAAGCCATCCAAATACACCAGCTATCAACAGTTTTAACCTCATATCAATTGTATGATCCATTATTTTTAATAGTCTCAATAACAAAGCTGAAAATATCGCTAAAACAAACATTAAGCCAACGAAACCAAACACTTCTCCCATAATTGCAAAAACTGAATCGTTGATAGCCTCAGGTAGATACCCTGTTGCCTGGACACTATTACCTATCCCAACTCCCAATAGGCCACCTGTACCAATAGCTAGTTTGGCATGTTCAACTTGATAGCTATTGTCGTCATTCAGAGAAACATTATCCCCTTGAAAAAAGGTCAATACTCTCTCGATTCGATGAGGTTCACTGATGATAAATATGGCGCCGACTACTAACGCTGATAATAAAATCATGAGTAAGTTTTTCTTATTAATACCGCCGATGAAAAGCATTGAAAGAATCAACCCAATTACAGATATGCCAGTACCTAAATCTCTTTGTATAACTACCACAAATAGTAGAGCGATAAATGTAATTAAGGCTAATGGGATTAGTGTTTCGTGCTTGTCATTAATCTTACCCTGTTTTGCTCTGACACCCAAAAAACCAGCTAAAAATAGAAGAATGGCAAATTTTAATAACTCAGCTGGTTGGAAAGTGCCCAAAAACCCTAAGTTGAACCAGCGCGTGGCACCGAGAGTTTGTTGAGCAATACTTAAATTTAATACGTCCGATATGGCCAGTAAAACACAGGATGTTATAGCAAAAATTAGAATTTTACCGGAATATTTCGTTATGAATGTATAAGGCACAAAAGCCATAAATAGAAAAGCCAAAAGTGATAAAGAAATACTAATTAATTGTTTAACGAAAAAATAAGATCCGCTATATTCGCTACCATAAGCCATATTTAAAACGTTAGCTCGTTGCGGCCCAATCGCATAAATAACTACCAACCCTAATAGCATAAGAATACTAGTATAAATTAGCACAAGATAATCAGCCTTATGCCGCCTAGTGGGAATAATATCGTTAATTTTCGCATCTTTTGATGCTGATGCGATACTATTAATTGAACTTCTTTCTCTTGATGAAGGATACACCTAAATATTTCCCCCCGCTAATGCCAATATGATTCCTACAAAAGCAGCTAAAATAGCAATTATACAAAACCGCATCGTTACCTTTGTTTCTGGCCAACCGGAGGCTTCTAAGTGTTGATGAATTGGTGCAGAAACAAATATCTTTTTGTTAAATAGTTTCTTACTTAATATTTGCAATAAACTAGACCCGGCCTCTGCGACAAAAACTATTCCTATAATCGGCAGTAAAAATAGCGTATTTGTCAGCATAGAGACAACTCCAAGAGCCGTTCCTAGAGCGAAACTGCCTACATCCCCCATAAAGAAACGAGCAGGATATATATTAAACCATAGATAGCTTAATAAAGCGCCAACGATTGTGAAACAAAAACCAGCTAAAATAAATTGAGATTGCAACATTGCTATGATACCGAAGGCTCCAAAACTCGTTGCAAGAAGACCTCCCGCTAACCCGTCTAAACCGTCACTTATATTAGAAGCATTGCCAGTTGCGACTACTGCAAAAGCGAAAACTGGTATCATAAACCAGCCTAATGATAAATCTCCCCAAAAAGGAACATGAACTGATGAAAAGCCTAATTTTGTATAAAAATACCAACCTAGAGCGAGACCAAGAGTTGCAATCATAGTAAATTTCAGCCCCGCCCGAAGACCTGCCACACCGTGACCATTACTCTTTAAATTAACAATGTCGTCCAACAGTCCTACCGCAGCGCCACCAAGTAATGCCGCTAAAGGCAACCAAGTTTGTCCCCTATTTAAGTTGAAGACGAATGTTATTAAGACTATTGATATAACAAAAATAACGCCAGCCATAGTCGGTATATTGCGTTTAAATTTATTAGCATGTAATTTATTAAAAACCTCTAGTTTTTCACCAGTAGTACTTACTGTCCTCTGCTTTTTCCAAAATTTATGTCGATAGGCCAAAAAAGTATATATTGGTGTCAAAAACATCGATAAAAGAAAAGCTCCCATACTTAAAGAAACTATACTAACTAATTCCTTTGTCAAACTGTCCATTATAATAACCCTTATCTTTCTGGTTGTATCCTTAAATAATCTAACATCCAATTGGATATATCTGTAAATATTGGTAAGGCATGAATACCGCCTTCTAGTTCTTGGTGCTCGCCTGATACCTGAACCATTATGACATATTTTGACTCATCTTTGCTACCACCGAAACCTATATATGTCCCAATAGACTCGTCGTTTGAATATACACCATTTCTAATAACTTGAGACGTACCTGTTTTACCACCTATAAAATATCCTGGTTTATCTCCAGCATGTATAAATATAGATCTAGCATTATGAATCATATCACGAACCTGGTTGGCTGTTGATTCAGCTACAGTCCTAGACGGAGATTTGATGCTATTTTTTGTATAGACACCATTTTCGTCAATAAATCCATCGATAATTGTGGGAGTATAGTATTTTCCACCATTTACTATCGACGAGAACGCGGACGCCACCTGAACCATAGTCAATTCCATGCCTTGACCGAACGCCATATTAGAATAACGAACAGCATTACCTTCTTGCTGATCTGGCGAGATAATAATTCCAGGCGCTTCATTGGCAACTTCAATGCCAGTAAGTTGGCCAAGCTTAAATTTGTCATGATAATAGTCGTACATTATATCTCTAGCTTGGCGAGTTATATTTTTACCGTCACCTAATCGTTGGGCAATTGTCACAAAACCGGTGTTTAAAGACCAATTCAAAGCATGTTGAAAAGTAATTACTCCCGTTTCACCCAAGTAAGCGTTTTGAATTACTCTATCATCAACTCTTATACTGTCAGTATTGTTGTAAGTAGAGTTAGGTGTAACTGCGCCTTTGTCTATACCAATAGCTATCGTTAAGCTTTTAATCACTGACCCGGGTTCATAAGGTACCGACACAACATCATTATTAAAAACTGAAACATCCTTAACATCCTGCAGTTTTTGCGGATTAAAGGTCGGAGAATTAGCCATAGCCATAACTTGACCATTATGAGGATTTATAACGATGGCGCTAGCCTTCATTGCTCCAGTGCGTTTAATGCCATCTCTAAGAGCCTGTTCTACTCTTGATTGTATATTTCTATCAATACTTAAAACTAAATTGTCGCCATTTTTTGCTGGTATATCAATATTATTGTCGCCAATCGTAAGAGGAACAGAGCTAACATCAGTTACGGACTGTAATAAACCGTCCTTGCCAGCTAGTCTTTGCTCCATAGCGGCTTCTACACCATAAACGCCCTTACCTTCATAGTTTAAAAAACCTAAAGTTTGAGAAGCTAGCGAACCTTCTGGATATACTCTTTGGGATTCTTCTTGAAAACCCACTCCCTTTAAATTTTCCGACTTAATCTTATCAGCCTGTTTTCTCGTTATTTTTGTCGCTAAAATTTGATACCTAGTATCCTTATAACTTAGTAATTTATCTAAATTGGACCTTGCATTTCCACCAGCAATTTTTTTAATTACTTCAACAATTTTTTTATCATCTGTAGTTATGTAGGGATCGGCAAAAACCGTATAGATAGTCTGGTTCAAAACCAAAGGAACTGGTTCATTATCGCCATCTAAAGCATAAATTAATCCTCTTTTGGCTGGGATTGTTAGCCGCTTGATCTGTTCGCTATTTGCTCTCTCTACATAATAATCATGTCTAATAATTTGTAAATAAAATAGTCTGACAACGAAAATCGTCATCACTAAAAATAAGATTACGGCCAATGTGTTAGATCGGCTTCTTTTTTGTAATTCTAGTTTCATAAATTAATACTGAGCGTAGTCTGTAGAGACCGGCTTTGTCATAGCAGCTGCGACGCTGCTCTTTTTAATCGTCTCAAGGGCAGTTAATCTTGCGTTTTCAATTTCAAGATCACTTTTTTGCTCATTCAACTCTGCAATTTGATTATTTATTTTTTGAGTTGCATAGTCGTAGCTGGTAGCTCGAGTTGCTTGAGTTAAGTAAATTAAACCCAATACTGTTACCATTAAGGCTATCATAACTGTATGGGCCACAGGGCCGAGTTTGATAGGTGACACATAGGCAACTGTATTTTGATTTCGTGACCAGTTTTGTTGACGACGATTATTGAAAGTTCGACTATATTGATAAGACATTGTGGTGAATTTCTTGTTTATTTTTATTTTGACTAGCAACCTCGCACCCTAAAGGGCGCGAGGCCAAGAGCTAATATTATTTGATACGAACTGTTACCACTTGAGCAACATCCGTATATTGTACTGGAATGTGAATTGGCATGGTGTTTTGCCCTTTCTTTTTGTTTTTATTTTTTTACTGCCACGCGCAATTTGCTACTGCGCGCACGCGGGTTGTTAACATCATATTGCTTTCCGGATAACGGTCTTTTAGTAACTATTTCTAGCTTGGCTTCAATACCTGATTCAGTCTGTTCTTTAAAGTATTTTTTTACAATTCTATCTTCTAGACTGTGGAAACTAATGATGCCGACTCGCCCGCCCTTATTTAATAGGTCGGGCAAGTTAGGCAACAAGTCTTCGACAAGCCTTAGCTCATCATTGACTGCAATCCGAATTGCTTGAAAGGTACGTGTGGCTGGATGAATTTTTTTCCATCTTCCACGATATTGTCGTTTGATCAGATCGGCGAGTTCACCAGTACTGCTTATGGGCCTTTCGCTAACAATTGCTTTAGCAATTGCCTTAGCAAAACCAATTGGCTCTTCGCCGTATTGGTTAATGATATGAGTAAGTTCATCAACAGACATTTCGTTTATTAGCGTTTTAGCGCTTTTTGTCTGTCTTTGATCCATCCGCATATCAAGTGGACCACTAGTTGTAAAGGAAAAACCTCGTTCACTCTGATCGAGTTGTGGTGACGACACCCCCAAATCAATCAGTATCATGTCAAACCTTATACCTTCTTCAATAAGCTTTTTAGCAGCTGTAACGAAGTCGGCATGGATTAACTTCGACCCTCGAAGCGAGAATGATGATAGGCATTTTATTGCATTTTCATCACGATCGACTAGCGTAGCCTTAGTATAATCTTTAGTTTTAGCTAAAATCGCCTTGGCATGACCACCGTAACCCGCAGTTAGATCGAGATAACTCTCGCCTTCTTTGGGATTCAGCATCATAACAATTTGATCTAGTAAAACTGGAACATGTAGTGAATATTGTGGTGGATGTTCTTTTGTACTCATTCGCATCAATCATAATAACATGATTTTTGCGATTCGAGATCACCTAACTGGCAGTTAAGCTATGTTTGTTTTTGTTATAATGTTTGTTTTTGATAAGCTGTGATGAACTTTTAAACAGTACTGCGATAAGCAAGTATAATCTGTAAAAGGTTCATCTGAGAGACTTATGTGTGAGGTGGAGTTTTTTGGGAGGTGTTTTTTTGAACAAGGTGCACGGAATTTAAATGGTTCCGAAACCATTGCTTAACTACCAGATAGTTGATCTCGAGAGTTTTTCTTTTTTATCTACTCAATGATGTTAAGGTGCGACAGACAAATAACCGGCTTTTTAGCTAATCGTTAGTAGGAGCTAGAATGCGCCAATAAAGACCAGCCCTTATGGCGACTACTTCACGGCTTATACCAGCATAGTCAAGCAAATGTTGCTCTAAAACTACCCTTCCCTGTTTTTGATCCAGAGAAGCTTCAGTTTTACCATACCTGAACCTAACGTTGATATCGGCAGTTTTTTCATCAAGTATATTGCCGACCAATGCAGGTTCTACTTCTTTATCCCATACTTGCTTGGGATATAGATGTAGGTATTTGCCAAATCCACGAGTCAACACTACACCAGACGCAAATTCATTTCGAAGTTCTGTAGGTATGGTCAACCTTCGCTTGTCATCAAGCTTCCTTTCGAAATAATCTACACTAGCCATGTTAAATCGTTTCTTTGGTTCCTTTTAGGTTATTTTTTTAATGTTTTAGTGGTATATATTTGTTTTTGTAGCGGTTTAACCCACTGATTTCCACTGAATTCACTATACTACCCACTCTAACCCACTACAATACCCAAATCATTGAAGATAGTACAAAATAAGCATAAGTTATTCACAGTTCTGTGGAAAAATAAATAACAAATATGGGGTGGTAGGAATAGTGAGTATCTATCTTCTCGTGGTATTTTTAGCTACTTTATCATTCTTTACAAGATTAATTAGATCTTTAACTATTGACTCGGCGTCATGCCTAATTAAAGAACGGTTAGGTAATAGCGTATCAGCATCACTCCTTTTTGTTATTTTTCCTAAATACTTACCAGCTATCGCTTTATAGTGTTGTTTGTTCAAGTTTTCATTATCAATTTCTACAAGAAAAGCTTGTTCCGCTTTATATCTTCGCGCTAGATTTTTTGAAGGGGTTTGCTCATTATAGATTACATAGTCTAAAAAAGGTGTACCAACAAAACGCTCGATTTCGCTTGCATGATCACTGACGGTAAAGCCGCTAGTCTGGCCATGCTTTGTAACTAAATTTACCAAATAGACATTTTTAGCTTTTTTATTTTCAATAATTGCATTGGATATGCCTTTTATGACTAGAAGAGGTCCGAGAGATGAATATATATCTCCTGGCGCAATAATAATCAGATCCGCCTCTTTTATGGCTAGAGTTGCATCGGGATTAGCCTTGGCTTTTGGTACCAAAGAAAGGATAGCCCTTTTGGGGTCATGTTTAAAATATTCATCATAAATTACCCTTTCATTGTGTAATATTATGCTAGCATGTGGCCACTCCATTTTAAGTCTGGCGTTATCTAATGTGGCTGGTATAACCTCGCCATTAATTCTCAAGATTTCACCCGCTGTTTTAACTGCTTCGCGGAAACTCCCACTAGTTTTTTCTAAGGCTGTTAAAAATATATTCCCGAATGAATGACCCTTGAATGTCCCCCTGTCGAATCTATAGTTAAATAAATTTCTAATTTTTGGGGAATCACTCAAAGCCACTAAACATTGTCTGACATCGCCAGGCGGTAAAGCGCCTAATTCATCCCTTAAAACACCCGTACTACCACCGTCATCAACCATATTGACAATCGCTTTGATGTTATTTGAGTAATACTTTAAAGCAGACAAAATAGTAAAACTACCAGTTCCCCCTCCAATAACAACTATGTTTAAATTTTCAAGTGGGCTAGGTATTATTTTCATTGATAATACCATTATAGACTACGTTACGACGATTTTTTATTACGCTTGGCTTTATCTTTTTGATATATTTTTTCTGGAGATTTACCAGTATTTAATATTTTGTGGCAAGAGGCGCATATACTACAGCCACCAACGATAGTTCGACTTGGCAACCATTCAATATCTCCTCGGCTAGGACAACCTTTAATAATACAAACCCCCACTCTAGGTGTACCGAAGTTATCAAGATGTTGATATAAATTGAATGATTTTGTTAGAACATCGTATTCCGATATTTTAACGTCTCCACTGATATTATTACTTAAATTATCTTGATTATAAGTCGGACAAACATTATTAACGTAACTATTGCTATTGTTTAATACTTCTGGGATTTGATTATAGTAGGAAATCGCAGCATAGCCCGTTGACTTATCAACATTAAGATTAGATAAATCAGACAATAGTTCATGGCTGGCTTGATGAACAACTTTTGTAATACTTATTATTATCTGTTGTAAGAAATTTCTAGCTAATCCCATAGATATAGTAGCGCCCTCTTGTAATCTATAATTTAAATTAATTTTCTTAGCTAAATCAATCATTTCATAGCTAACTTTTCCGTTACTTTTTGATAAAATTTCTAAAGCTTCAAAGTAGACCTCGGTAAGAGCAGATTGGTTTTTAACTATATCTATGCCATTCAACGATTCAACTTCAAGGTCTTCTTTCGACAAACCAAAGCTATACTCCTTACCATCTTCATCTCGGCCTAAGATATAATCATAAATATATCTGTAATACTCCACAAAATCATCAGAATCTCGAAATGTAGAACTAAAAAACTCATAGTTATTGGCTAGAATATCAATTTCCGTTTCGCAATTATCAATACCACAACCGATTTGTCGTCTAAATTCATTGAATTGTTTTATACTAGGCTGATAAAGTGAAACAAAAGAGCCTTCTATTGTATCGTTGTTCACTTTTCTATAAATTCTCGAAACGGCAATTTTCTGACTACCAATCGGTAAAGATTCAAATATTAAAAAAGCGCCAATTTTAGCGTCTAAAAACCAATCTTTTAATTTATCTGGCTCTTCTGCCTCAATCAACGCGCGTTCATATTCTTCAATTAAATCGGGGTTTTGTTTGAGAGCATCACCTAATATCTTCGCATTATTGCTAGTCATAGTTCTCATTGATACTTCACCAGCATAAGATATAAAATCGTTATCTATAAAATTAAACACCACTTTATTAACAAAAGGAGTTTTTGGTAATCTCTCGGCAACGTCAGTTTCTAAATCCTCTTTTATACCCACTAAAGACTCTTCGCCTCTTTCAAGATACTGGAATAAATGACTCAGAGGATCATTAATACCTAAATACTCTAGTTTTATCGCTAAACGGCCAAGGTTGACTTCACGTTCACGATTTTCTAAATAAATAACCCGAGACTCTTGCCTATCTATTAATGCTTCCATAACTTCGTGATTTTTCAATTTAAAAACTCCCAGCCGTTCAAGCAGGAAGTCTAAAAATGATAAGACTCTTGCTCGAGAGGTTTACTTATTCGGACTTTTCTACTCTATTTCTATTAATAGATTATATAGAATCACCGTTGCGGCACAGTTCTGGATTCGCACCAGATTACAGTTTAGATGTTAATAATCTAAGTATACTCTTTTTCTACATATAGCCCAAATTAAATAACAAAAGTACCGCTTAAATATTCTTCGCGAGCTCTGTTAGCCCAATCGTCGGCAAGCTCGTTATTAATATTGCCAACATGGCCACGAATCCAAATCAATTTAGCGTTCGACTGCTTGTAATGATAATGCACGTCTTTAACGATATCTATATTTTTTATTTCACCAGTTTTTTTAGTCCAACCATTTAATTCCCAACTGTCAGCCCAACGATTGATAACATTAACCCAAAATTCGCTATCACTAAAAATTTGGCAATCTTCACCATTAGCATCTTTTAAAGCAGCTAAAATAGCTCGACCTTCCATTCTGATATTGGTCGATAAATCTTCATGACCGACAATCACTAATTCAGTGTCTCGTACTGTTGCGAACCCCCCTGGTCCAGGATTGGGACTGCAACTACCATCTGTAAAATATGTAATCATTGTTATCTATTCTACTATATTTAACCTAGATGGCTAAATCTTTTATTGCTATTCGTCTTTGTTCGGTCGTATCTCGATCACGAATTGTAACTGTATCATTTTCTAAAGACTCAAAATCAATTACTACACAATGAGGTGTACCTATTTCATCTTGCCTGCGATACCGTTTGCCTATATTACCGTTATCGTCCCACATAACCGATTTATATTTGCTTTTTAATATATTATAAACTTCACGCGCTTTTTCAACCAGTTCAGGTTTGTTTTTAAGTAAAGGTGAAACGGCATATTTGACAGGCGCTAAATGTTCTGGAAGACGCAGGTAAACACGCCGTTCGCCATTAACTTCGTCTTCTGTATAACTTTCTGCCAATACTGCAAGGATATTCCGATCTAAACCAAATGTAGGCTCAATTACGTGTGGAATAATCTTTTGATTAGTCCCTTTTATTGTATATTCCATATTAACGCCACTGTGTTGCATGTGATTTTTCAAATCAAAATCAGTTCGATATGCGACTGCTCCAATTTCTTTTGGCCCGAACTCAAATTCGTACTCAAAATCAATTGTACGATTACTATAATGTGCTCTGTCTGCTTCTGGTACCTCTAACTCATGCAATTTACTATCATCAAGACCAATTGCCTTTACCCACTCATGAAATTGCAGACGCCAATACTCAAACTGTTTTTCCCAATCTTCAGCCTTAATAAAGTATTCAAACTCCATAATTTCGAATTCTCTTACTCTAAATATAAATTCACGAGGTGATATTTCATTCCTAAATGCTCGACCGATTTGCGCAATGCCAAAGGGCAGATTTGGATAAAAACTATCTAGAATATTTTTGTAGTTAACAAACATACCTTGGGCATTCTCTGGTCTAAGGTAGGCAATGGATTTATCATCACGTACTGGTCCGACATTGGTTTCGAACATCAGGTTAAACACTCGCACCTTACTTAATTCATTGCCCTCAGGACTCTTTATGCCATTTTCAACAATTAAACTATCAATTTGTTCGTTAGTTAAAGCTTCAGCGTTAGCAACTCCATTATCTTCTAATAAGTGATCCGCGCGATAACGTTTGCCAGTTTTAACGTCTTCGACTAACGGATCTGCAAACCCTGCACCAGTATGACCACTTGCTTGCCAGACCTTTTGATTCATCAATATTGCAGAATCTAGACCGTACATATCCTCGCGATCTTCTACAAACATTTTCCACCATAGATTACTAATATTACGTTTTAGTATCACACCGAGCGGACCATAGTCCCAAGTGCCACTTAAGCCACCATAAATTTCACTACCCTGATAAATAAAACCGCGTCTTTTACAAAGACTAACAATTGATTCCATCTTTTCGTTTCGATTATTTTTTTCGTTCATAATTAATGCTTATTATATCATCATACGGCAGCATGTTCTCTAGCTACCATTAAACAATCATCAATTATATTTTCAGTTCCACCAATTTTCGCCAAAATATCTAAACTTTTTGTTGATAATAAACGGAGCAATTTAATATGATCTGCTTTTATAATACCCGTTTCATCGGATTTTAAACCCCGTTCGTTTGCATCGTATAAATAACTTAAATTAGAGGATATTTTATTACCATTAATATCAAAAGTTAAACTTAAGTCATGCCCAGTTAGCAGAGCGTACTTAATATAGAACCAAGCTTCTACAATTTCGATTGATAGTGATTTTGAGTTTAGACCAGCCAAAGTACTAGATAGCAAATCGTACCATTCACCTCCTCCTGAAGATTCGCTAGTTTTCGAAACTAATTTAATAGCTAGATAAGCAAATTGCATTCTTTCGTAATCCACTATTATGCGATTATAAAATTTAACTAATCTTGAGGAAGTGACAGTTTTCATTTCACTTTTGCCATCCATAAAAACAATCTCACAAATTGAAAATAGCTCTATTCCACCAGCTAAGCGACTTTTTTCTCGACGTACACCCTTAGCGATAGCACTGATCTTGCCAACTGGAGTGATAAACTGAATAATCCTATCCGCCTCGCCATAATTAGTCCTTCTTAAAACTATGGCTTTAGTTTTTGTAATTTTCATTCGATTAATCCATTAACTGCATTAACTAAATCATTTGGCTGCATAGTCGTCTTATCGATTATTTTTTTCACGCCGTAGGCGCTTAAATCGTCTATAGATAAATCCTTAGCTAAATTTGAACATAAGATAATGATTGTTGAACTAATGTCAGTATAGGAATTAATTTCATGTAACAAAGGCAGAGCATTCCCATCAGGCAATAAAAAATCCAATATAACAATCTTCGGCTTAAAATCATCTATAGCATTAATAGCTAATTGAGCATTATTAACAACTTGAGTTTTAAATCCTTGTTTATCAAAATATCTGACATAATTATCGGATAACCAAGTATCGTCCTCTACAATTAATACACGCTTATTTTTTTTCATAATAAACTAAGTTGTTTCGAAGCCTGTAAATCAACATAGAACGTAGTACCGACCTTTCTATGCCTAGTAATACCAATCTTTCCATGCATAGCAATAGCAAATTGACTGGCTATATAAATACCTAAGCCGCTACTCTGGGGACGATTATTTATAAAATGAGTTTCTAGTAATTTACCATTTTTTAGCATTTTTACGTCCTTAACGTTTAAGTCGGGACCATAATCACGAACCGCCAATCTAATAATCGAGCCAGATTTTAATGACCCTATTTTAATCTCTACTGTCTTACTTTCACCCGAATAGTGTAGAGCGTTATCGCTGAAATTAGTTATAATACGCCTCAGCAAATCACGGTTAGCCACTAAAAGAAGCGGGTGTTTTCGATTTATAAATTTAATTTCTTTTTTATTAGCTTCAAAAAGTGGCTTTAGTTCATGGACAACGTCTTCGCATATTTGTTGTGGATTAATGGGCTCTAGTTTAAACATAGCATCGGATAAATTTACCGAACGGGTAAGGTCAGTAGTTAGTCTTAAAGCTCGCTCGCTAGTCAGTAGTATTTGATTGATTATTCGACTTTTTTCTTCTACAGTAAAATTAGTGTCCTGTAGGGCTAGCGCAAGTTGTCTAATTAAAACAATGGGCGACTTTAATTCATGCGCCGCCGTTATTATAGGCGGCATGCCACCTACTAAAGAGTGAGAATTTAAAAACTCTTGGTCCCCTTTTATACCATCCATACAATATAAATTGTACCACGGAATAATTTATTGATTGAATTTTATAGTTTTAATTAATCTATCAAAATCGGTTCTAAAAATATTAGCATCAGATCTAATGGTTAAAGTTTTATCTCGCATTTTGAATATAACAGCAGAACCACGAATATCTTCGCTAAAATTACCATCCAGTCGGATACCTTTAATATTGTTGACTGTAATACTACTTGATTTTAAATCGCCATCTTTAACTCGAGAACCATAGCTATCAACAACGTCTTCATAATTATTTGGCTCTATATATACACGAAGTGCGAATAATTGCGACTTATTCTTGACGCTAGGAACAAACCTAGGATTGAAATATGCCACATAATCCCCTCCACTTGATCCATCATTTTCTATATATACGCTCCAGGTCTTAGGATACATAAAGGACAGACTACCATAATCTTCCGGACCATTAAATTCTAGACTTGGGCTTTTTTCCCTTTCTATAAAATCGGCTTCGAGTTTGTCAGCTTGCTGTTTTTTTGCGTCTGTTATAGCAGAGGCTATCTTCCCGTCAACATCCTTCTTTTGCTCACTATAACTTACAAACATCCATATAGATAAAACAGATAACAATACAAGTAAAATAGACAAGACAATTATTACTACGGTTGATTTATTCCTTGAATTATTTGTATTCGAATTACTAGGGTTATTTACAGGTTGTGGTTGAGTAGTATTTACGTTTAATCCGTTTGGGATAGAAAAATCTGTCATAAGAATTATTATACTTGTGCTTAAATAATCTGTAAAGTAATTGTTAAATTATGAATCAAACTTCTTTTTTACTATTTCTATTTCATTTTTTAATTGATTTAGCTCTTTTTCGATATCAACAGCTAGTTTTTGAGCTTCTTTAAATTTTTCCAAAGCTTTTTCTATATCAAAGTCGTCACTATTAAACCATGCGATAATCTTATTTAAATGGTCGGTTTTTTCTTTAATACTACTATTTTTCATCAATATTTTTAACCTCCGCTTTAATCAATTTATTTACTGTTTCTATAGTAATCAACTCCCCTATCTTAATTCTACCAGATAAAATTGCATAGCCACGCTTTAACACTTTTTTAGGATCAAGTTGAACAATAATATCTTTAAAATTTTTTAACAATGAAAATTGCATAGATAATTTATCTTCGATTTTTTCTAAAACATTTCTTAAAGTATGTCTATTATTAATTTTAATATTTTCTATCATTAAAATAATTGTTGATGCTATTGAAGCCACCCTTAGTGAATTTGTTTTAATAAATTCAGTCTTTTCAGGAACTATAATTTGCGCCGCATTACTGGGCGTGGAAGCGCTAACATCAGCTGCTAAGTCCGCCAGTGTTTCATCAATCTCGTGCCCAACACCAACTAAAATTGGTACTCTGCTAGAAGCTATCGATCTTACTAAAAATTCATCGTTAAAAGCGGAAAGATCGTCCTTACTACCACCGCCCCTAATAATAACAATTACATCTGGTAAAAGTTCGAGCTGATTAAAATATTCAATAGCTTTTATTATCTGATCTGCCGCGCCGACTCCTTGAACTTGAATATCCGCAACGTCTATTTTTAACCCAGCCCATCTATCATTAATAATTTTTATAAAGTCTGCATAACCTGCTGCTTGAGTACTACTAATAACAGCGATGTTCGTAGGTATTTCTGGCAAAAGGCGTTTACGCTCAACACTGAACAAACCCTCTTGCTCAAGTTTATTTTTCAATAATTCAAAACTCTTCTTGATAGACCCTTCTCCACTAGGTCTAATTGACTGTATGGTTAAACTAAATTTACCCCATTTAGTAAGCCTTGGAGCCGCCAAAACAACAACTTTCATGCCATCTTCTATGGCAGTTCTTAGTTGCCAAACAGTCATAAAACAATTTAAGCTACCATCTTGATCCTTGATGTCGAAAAAAACGTATTTGTCTTTATTTATTTTAAAAGACGACACCTCGCCCTCAATCTCCACTAATCCGTAACTATATTCAAAATTCTGATTAATGATAGATATAAAATCACTAACGCTAAAAACTTGGTTATTATTTAGAGATTTTGCCATATTTATTAATAGTTAGTTGATAAAATATATAACCGAATATTATCGTGCCAGCGAACAAAGTTACTCTAGCTAAAAGTGTTCCTGCAATCGCAACGCTAGCTGGAACACCAGCGGAAACTAAGAAAGCAATCATAATCGCCTCATAAGCACCAGTTCCACCAGGAGTAGCAGCAAAAATAGCTGAAAAAGCCGATATGCCAAAAGCTATGAATAGTGCAGCTGGATTAACGAAAAATCCTAAAGACCAAAAAGCGCACCAAACTAAGGCAACATCTGTAATATTAGCAAGAACTGCCCATATAATTGGTTTGTGTAATATATTAGTTTGTCGGCTAATCTCAATATAATCATTATGGATTTCGTTAAAAAAATCGTTAGTTTTATCTAACTCCAAAACCTGTTTTTTCTTACCAAAGCTTAATCTATAAACTAATTTGTTGATTAAGTTGGTTATCCAATGAGACGTTTTTTTAACTCGGTTCCGGTCGCTAATACCATATACTAAAAGTGAAGTTGAAATAATTGTCGCTAAAACAAATAATGTACTTATAAAAATTGCTGAACGACTAGCTTGATGGTCTAACATTAAAATAAATACTGATATTAATATTAATGCCACGAAACTTACAAACATCAATACGTATCTAATTATTTGGGCCATAGTTGCCCTGCCTGCGCTGACACCATGACGTTTTAATATCCACCCGAGGTATGAAAAGCCAGCAATACTTGGAATTGGAATAATGTGATTAACGAAGTTAAGCTCTAAAGCTATTCGTGTCATTTGCCAACGATTTAGAGACTTTAATTCACCTTTCGATTTTAAATAAGAAAACATAACTTCACCAACAGCAAAATAACTAAAAAACTGTAAAGGTATGAGTAGCAAAAAGATTGCTAAATTTACCTCACCAAGCATATTCCAAGCTTGAATAATTTGATCCCTAGTAAAATAAACTGCTAGAGCCAAAAGTAAGAAAGTTAAAATATTTAACCAAAAGCGAAACTTCATAATTTATAGAATAATTATAGCACTCAAAATAACTTAAGGACGTATAATGATGATATGTATGTATCGATTCTAGGACGACAAGCGGAGTTGAGTGTAGCCGAGTTAGAGAGTGTTTTTGGCGAGAAAAAAATTGAATTAATTTCTAATGAAGCTGCGATGATTGATACAAACCAACCACCCAATATCAATATACTAGGTGGTTCAGTTAAAGTGGGCCGCATTATAAACGAAATTAGCTTTAATAAAGATTGGCATAAGTCGATCAAATATTTAATTGATTATTATCTTAAAAAGTGGGAAAAAGTTGATTACAAGATAACACTCGGCTTAAGTTATTACGGTAATAATCAAAACGAAAGAGATATCCAAAAAATTGGTATACTAATTAAACAAGGTTTAAAAAAGAAAAATGCAAGTCTTAGATTGATACCAAATAAAACTAAAGCTTTAAGCTCGGCTGTCAGTCATCACAATAAATTAGGTCTATCGTCTAATAAAGTAGAGCTGATGATTATTAGAACAAAAGCAAATGAAATAATAGTGGCTGAAAGTATTGGAGCACAGAATATCACGGCTTATGCTAAAAGAGATCAAGAAAGGCCTAAACGAGATGCGTTTGTAGGAATGCTACCGCCAAAACTAGCACAGATAATGATAAATTTAGCTTGTGGTCAAATATTAGATAATAAATTAATCTCTCTAGGCGCTGGTGCTACTTCCATTGATGGCACTCTGGAACCCGAGTCTAAAAAGGCGCCAGAGCCATTTCCCGACCTGGAGCGAAACAGTGCCTTTAATGGAAGTGCGCCAAAAAGCAAACATAAAAACAATACGGTATTAGATCCTTTTTGTGGTACTGGAGTTATTTTGCAAGAAGCGGCACTTATGGGATTTGACATTATAGGTACAGATATATCTCAGAAAATGATTGATTATAGTGAAGAAAATCTTCGATGGCTTGAAGATAAATATGATAGGAAAATAAATAAAGTTTTACAATCTGGAGATGCTACGAAAACTCGATGGTCAAAAACAATCGATGCAGTTGTAAGTGAAACTTATTTGGGCCAACCTTTTAGCGCACCGCCCTCACCGACAAAACTCGAAGAAGTAAAAGATAATTGCAATCGCATAGTTACAGAATTTTTAAAAAATCTTTACCCACAAATCAAGTTCGGGACTCCAATTTGTATAGCCGTTCCTGCGTGGCGTGACGAAAATGGTATATTAACTCACCTGCCATTAATCTCAACAATAGCCCGTCTGGGCTATAAACCTCACGAATTCACGAATATCTCTCAAAATGATCTGCTATACTTTCGTGAAAACCAAACCGTTGCCAGAGAGCTGCTTGTTTTGACAAAAATTTAAAACAAAAGTATTATACTAATATATGTATATTTAGCTTAAAGTGAAAGGTAAAATAAATATGGACTTCGAACATGGACCAAGTGGAACGATTGACGCTAAAACCTTAGTCGAACAAAATGGCGAAAATGTAGGGAATATTTCTGCTGTCGAATTTTCACCTGGTCATATTCAAGTTCAAAACAATGAAGATTCTGAAAGTGTTTTTTCTCCGGATGAAAAACCTCATCCAATAATAGAGGGTTTACCAGCAATCGGAGCTGATGCAGAGAATGAAAAACGAAGTAAAAAGATACCTGATGGAGCTACAGATAAAATATTCCTTGAAAATGATGGTTTCACTGGTGAAAATCGCCCCGAAAAACTTAATATGAAAGAAGTTCGAGATATATATTTTGACGAAGCAGGTACCGAAGCTATGATTGTAGAAGTCAGTCGTCGAGCTGAGACCTTAGTACCCAACGCCAGTAAAGAATTGCGTGATGCCATCCGGGTGCAAGCTGTCGCAAATTTCAAAAATGAATTAGAGTCCAAAAAAGCCGAACGACAGGCTATTGCAGATTCAGAGGCTCAAGAAATCCTTGATAAGTTAAAAGCTGGAAAATCGTTAGACGAATTAGAAAAAGAACAAATCACACCAACTACACAGCAAGGCGAGACCGCCTGGATTGACGAAGAACCACATACTGATATTGACACCATAGCTACAGCGCACAGTTAACCTCCATCCACCCTTGACTCACCTCTCTATTTTTGATACAATTACTTAGATTTTGTTATAAAACATTAGGAGTTATTTAATGTCACATGTTAAAGCTGGCGGTACCGCCAAGAACGTTCATGATAGTCCCGGTCAAAGACTTGGCGTTAAGAGGTTTGGTGGTCAAAAAGTTAAAACTGGTGAAGTTTTAGTTCGTCAAACTGGATCTACAAAAATTGCTGGCCCAGGTACTTTTGTTAGTAAAAATTATACGATTCACGCTGCCAAAGATGGTATCGTAGCTTTTAAGAAAGTCAAAAAAGGTCGTTTTACTGGTAAAACAGTCAATAGAACCCAAGTCGTCGTTCAATAATTAAACAATTTTGTTTATTTTATTTTTTTAGCTTCTTCAACCATGCCAAGATGGTATTTTACTCTATCAACAACATCACCTATTACAACTTGAGATTTTACTAGATAATCATCTACCCCAAGTGATTCAGCCCGTTCTTTGTCCTTAGGCTGGCTCAACGCGGTTAGCATAATAATCCTTATATTAGCGGTAGCAGGAGTATTTCTTAGGATATCTAAAACATCAAAACCACTGATTTTTGGCATCATAGCATCTAAAAGAATCAGATCCGGCTTAAAATCAACCGCTGCCGACAAAGCTTCTTCACCGTTATTAACTTCTTTAATAGAAAAGCCTTCCATCTCTAAACGAGATCTATATACTCCAGACAAGGCTACATCATCTTCTACGATTAAGATTTTCTTTTTGTCATTCATACTAAAGTCTATATTACTACAAAAAAACTAAATAGCACAAGCTTATTGACTAAGCACTTCTTTAGCTTTATCTAATTGTGGATCTTTTTCGCTATCAAAATCTTTTTGCGTCAGCTCCACGTTTATATTAGGCTTAATTCCACTTTGCGTTATGTTAATACCATTTGGCGTATACCATCTGGCAGTAGTAACTTTAAGTTGAGCGCCAGTGCTTAATGGTATAAGTTGCTGCACACTGCCCTTACCATAAGTCCTCTCGCCTACTACTGTCGCTTTTTTGTATTCTTGTAAAGCACCTGCCACGATTTCACTAGCACTTGCGCTAGCCCCGTTTACTAAAATCACGGTTGGCATTTTGTCTAGTATTGCATTATCACCAGTTTTAATTGTATCCACAATCATTGAACCAGACTTTTCAATGACGACTATCTTATTCTCTAACCAGATACCGGCAACATCGCGAGCAGCTTCGATATAGCCACCACCATTACCTCTTAAATCTAAGATAACGCCTTTAACACCTTGTGACTTAAAATTTTGAGCCGCTGATCTTGCTAGATTACCTGTCTCATCATCAAATCGAGAAATAGTAATAATACCTATGTTTTCAATTTTGCTACTTTCTACACTAGGATTATTAATTATTGCTCTAGTAATATTAAAGTCTTTTATAGTATTGCCTCTTTGAATTTTTAGCTTTACAGTAGTTCCCTCTTCTCCTCTGATATTGCTGACAGCTTCATCAACGGTCCAATTGTCTGTTGAGTCATCATTCACCTGTATAATTATATCTCCGCCCATCAATCCAGCTGATTTAGCAGGATTATTATCTAGAACTCTAATAATGGTCACCTTGTCGTTTCTAATACCTATTTCAGCTCCGATACCGCCACCAATATTACCAGATAACTCTTTCTCATATTCTTTTGCCTCGCCAGGATTCATATAAACTGTGTAAGCGTCCCCTACGGCATCGACAAGCCCGCTGTTGGCACCTTGAATTAACTTATCGATGTCCAGCTCGCCATCATAATTAGCTGCTAATTTATTATAGGTTTCCTGCAGCGAACTCAGGTCAATATTACCTGGATGTGATTTATAACCAAAGACTGGACCAATAGCCGCTTCGATTTGAAAATGATAAACACCAGCGATATATCCTAATCCAGATGCTATTGCGATGATTACAAACCAGAAACTATAAGATAATTTAATTTTAGACTTTTTAAAAGGCATCGTGACTCCTAATTTTTATATTGACTAAATAAATTATAAACCAATTAGAGCATTTTGTAGAAATAAAAGTTATGTTTTATTTAACAATTTGGACATAATAGTCGAACACGCTTGGCGATAGTTCCATAACGCTATACATTCCATATCCTTGACCATAATCCCAATTGTACTGACTAACTTGAATAACTGTCTGTCCCTTACTATTAGTATAAGGATTAGATTCTACCCATGCAACATGACCAAAAGATCCTTCATCCATTACAGCTATAGAGCCCGCCCTTGGGACATTCTCACTATATCCAAATTTTGCAATAGCATTGTCATCAAACATACGCGCATCACCCCAAGATGGATAAAAACCTGTTGCTTGATTTATTTTCCAAGCAACGTAACTTGCACATTGCCTACAGCCATAGCCTCTACCATCTTGACCACTATAAGGAGGCATATCATTATACGAATAGTCTATACCACCGTTCGATACATATGGCAACCAACCGACGTCAGGTAAATAACCACCCATTCGGCAATTCGAATCGTTCCAAGTCCCAAAGCGAGAAATAGTAACATAGCTTGACAAAAAACCACTAGCTAAAAGCACATAGCCTCCGGTATTAGAACTTCTTTGCGACAGTGACGCTTGAATTGCACGAGCCATAGCAATCGCTTCTTGGTTCTTGCCTATTAACTGTTGATAAACTGACTCCTGCCCCCTAGTCGCTGAGAGTAAACTATTTTGTTCCGCCTCCTTAGCCGCTAAGCTATCTCGTTGAGATTTCTGTTCTTTCAATACATCAGAAACTTCGTCGCGTTTCTTTTCTAAATCTAACTTCAAGGCTTTAATTTCATTAATAGTTGAAGTAAGTTCGCTTCTAACTGATGAGCGATACTCTTGCTTGTCTAGATAGTCACTAATTGTATTACTGCTAGCTAGCATCTCAATTGGAGTTATCTTGTCATCAACATACAAATCAGCGATAATTCGACCAAGTGCATCTTTATTGTCTTTTATTTTCTTTTCAGTGTCAGATATTTGTTTCTGTAGTTTGTTGTATTTTGCTTGAGCTATATCTAATTTAGCTTGAATAATTGCTTTTTGATTAGATAGCAAAGCTATGTTTGACTGCAGAGACATTGCCTGTTTGTTAAGCGTATCGCTCTTTTTTAGATATTCAGCGACCTCTCTTTCAAGTGCATCAATTTCAGCTTGACATGCATTCGCCGTTGAACAAGCTTTAGTATTTTGATTCATAAATTGAATAGGGATAAAAGCTAACAAAGATATGCTCACAAAAATGAGCGAAACTTTTCTGATGAAAGAATTAGAAGCTGGTGTGGTGGTCCGCAGTTTCATAGTGTTATCAATATACCATAAGCTTAATAATATTGTCAATCTTATTTAAAGAAGATACGAGAAGCCTAAACCTTCAAATAACGGTAAGTTGCAAAGAGAGATGAAACAACACCTATAAAAGCGCCAATAAGTATCATAACTAATATAACAAATATGCCGTAACTATTTATTAAATCCACAGTTGGCTGGACGTTAATCTGATAAGCAGTCAACGGTTCAACTATACGAGAAAGACCGAATGTGCCAAGACCAGTTGCAATCAACGCGGCTATAATACCATATATCATCGCTTCTATTAAAAATGGTCCTCTTATAAACGATTTATTAGCACCAATTAATTTCATCATTTGAATTTCTTCTCGTCGATTAAAAATAGCCATTCTTATAGTGTTAAAAATAATCAAAGACGATATGACGACAAATACAGAACCAGCAATAATACCTACGTTTCGAGCAAAACCAACTGCCCTGCCTATACTCTTTATAGTATTGCGCCTATCACCAGCAAATGAAGGTTTATAATTAGAATTTAAATTTTCTTTGAGTAAAGTATTTTCTTTAACAAATTTTTCTAATTCTGAAGTGTCATTAATATCTTCGATTACCACCCTCAAAGTGGCCGGATTTTTATTTGTAGCTTCTTTTATGGCGGTAATAATTTTAGCGTCATCTTTATTTTCTTGAACAATTTGCTCACGAGCCTCATCGGCACTAATGTAATCGACAGATTTAACTGATGATAATTTCATTAATTCATCCGATAGTTGAGCACCGATTTCATCAGTCGTTTCTGTTTTTAAATAAATTGACATATCCACTTTTTCTTGTAAATCAGTCAGCGTGTCGTTTAGGGTGTTTTGGGTCGCAAAAGCTCCGAATATAATTAATAATGTTATAACCATCACAGCTGTCGCAGCTATTGAAAGCCAAGAATTACGAAGAAAACTATCGACGCCGTATCTAATCATCCTAAAAAACGATAGCAGTCTATGCCTATTATATTTTTGACGACCCACCATGTTCGATGATTTTTTACGCTTCGTGCTCATTGTCTATAACTCCCAACGGCTTGATCACCAACGATTTTTCCATGGTCTAGTGTTATCACTCTTCGTTTTAGTTGATTTACTATTTCTGCGTTGTGAGTAGTTAATAAAACTGTAGTTCCGTATTTATTAATCTTTTCTAAAAGTCTAATAATGTCCCAACTGTGTTTTGGATCTAAGTTTCCAGTAGGCTCATCAGCAATTAAAATTTTCGGCTGACGCACAACAGCTCTCGCGATTGCAACACGTTGCCTCTCTCCACCGGATAATTTATCTGGAAAAACTTTTTCTTTACCAGTTAAGCCAACCAGTTCTATGACTTTAGGTACAGTGCTTTTAATTTCGTGATTTGTCATGCCAGCAATTTCTAAAGCAAAAGAAATATTTTCAAAAACTGTTCGCTGAGGTAATAATTTAAAATCTTGAAAAACTACTCCTATCTTGCGACGCAATAGTGGAATATTTTTATCTTTTAAATCATCGTAATCGATGCCGCCCACTACAATCTTGCCGCTAGTTGGTTTTTCTTCTCGAGTTAATAATTTAAATAAAGTTGATTTACCAGCTCCACTCGTTCCGACAAGAATAACAAATTCTCTTGGTTCAATGAATAAACTAACTCGATCGAGTGCGGGGCGAGCGTCTTTGTTGTATGTTTTTGTGACCCTATCAAGCAGTATCATGTCTGATAAATTATAGCATAAGAGTAATAAACCGCGAAGTTTTATTTTTTACTAATATATTCCAAATAAGTTTCAATAAATTCGTCTATTTTACCATCTAAAACTGCCTGAACGTCACGATCCTCGTGTTTTGTTCTGTGATCTTTTACTAATGTATATGGATGTAATGTGTAGCTTCGAATTTGTGATCCCCAGTTGGCGGATTCCCCTGCTCTTAAATCACTTATATCATTTGCGCGCTGTTCAATTTTTAATTGCATAAGTTTTGAACGTAATAATTTCAGAGCAGTCTCACGATTTTGTAATTGTGACCTTTCGTTTTGAATAGAAACAACTATACCAGTCGGAATATGAGTTATCCTTACAGCGCTGTCGGTGGTATTAACCGATTGACCGCCGTGACCGCCAGATTTATAAACATCAATTTTTAAATCTTTCTCATTAATCTCAATGTCTTGTGGTTTATCAATTTGAGGTAAAACTTCTATAAGCGCAAAACTAGTTTGTCTTAGATTATCACTATTAAATGGACTGAGCCGCACTAGACGATGAACGCCATGTTCGCTTTTCAATTTACCATAAGCATAAAGACCAAATACTTCTATAGTGCTAGATTTAATCCCCGCCTCTTCGCTAGTCGATCTTTCGATGAGATTAGTTTGCATATCTGATTTTTCAGCCCAACGTAAGTACATTCTCTCAAGCATCTCAGTCCAGTCTTGAGCGTCCGTACCGCCCACTCCAGCGCTTAATTTTATAATGGCATTTCTATCATCATAATCTTCATTAAAAAGAAGGTATTGTTTCAAGCGACTATATTCCTTTTCAAGCGCCTCGACTTCAATAGACAACTCATTTAAAAGACTATCGTCACTATCGCTACTTTCAATTAATTCAATCATATCTTTAACTTGAATTTTTAGAGTAATCCAGGGGTTAATTAATTTGCCAAGATTAGCTAATTGTATACTTTTGAGCTGAGCGTCATTAGGATTATTCCAAACACTAGAATCAGATAATTGGCTTTCAATAGTTTTAGAAATTGCAATCTTATCTTCTATATTAAGTATTCCAAAAGCGTTTTCTATAGATTCTAATAAATTATTTAAATTCTTGATTAGTTGTTTCTGCATATTATAACTCTCAAGATTCTAACGCCATGACTGCATTTTTAAATTGTTCGCCTCTATCAATATAATCTTTAAAAAGTCCAAAGCTCGCGCTAGCAGGACTTAATAAAACGACACCACCAGCTTTAGAGAGTTGTCTAGCCTTATCGACTAATAACTTCATATTAATAAAATCAACTATTTCATAATCGGGAAAACCAATAGCCTGACAACTTTTCGCAATATTTTCCGCTTCTTGCCCTATAAGTAGGGCTTTAGCCGATTTTTGTTTTAAGGTTTTAGCTAATTCGTTAAAATCAGATCCTTTAGAAGAGCCTCCTAAAATAATCACCGTGTCCTTATTAAAAGAATTCAGCGCCGCAATAGCAGAACTGGGTGTTGTCGCAATACTATCATCATAATAGCTAACCCCTTTAAATTCACGAATAAATTGCAATCTGTGCGGTAAACCTGTAAATTTCTCCAAAGCCCTCTCTATGGATGAGATGTCGTTTAATAATGGCCAGACTGTATCAATAGCGGCACATATATTCTCTTTATTATGATTACCTATAAGTTTACTTTTATGAATTGAACAAATTAATTGTTCGTTGTAATAAAAATTGTCATTATCAAAATGCGCCGACAATTCATCTGGATAACCGATTGTCTTTGCCTTAGATTTAGTAGCTATTTCTTGAGAATATTTATTATCTTTATTATAAATTGTAAGGTCTTCAGATGATTGTGTTCTAACTATATTAGCTTTGGCGCTCACATAATCATCCATGCTCATATGGATATCTTGGTGTTCTTTTTCTATGAATAAAATAACTGCTATATGTGGTGATTTTTGCATATCCCACAATTGAAAACTAGATAATTCATAAACTACTATATCCTCCGGTTTAATCTCATCCAGTACATCTAAGGCTGGTTTGCCTATATTGCCAACTAACCAAACTTTTTTGCTATCCTCTCTTAATATTTCGAATATTAAACTAGCTACCGTACCCTTACCCTTACTCCCAGTGACGCCCATAATAGGCGCAGGGCATTTATCAAAAAATTCATTTGTCGCAGACCAAATTTTACCATTAGTATTTATTTTCTCTGGATTTAAGCTAGGCGTCCTGATTACTAAATCAAAATCAATTAACTGATTAAAAGCACCAGCCCCTATAATAAATTTGGCGTTAGATGGAGGTTGAATATTACGCTCATCTACTATACAAATTTCGCTGCTAGCATCCTTGGAATAGTATCTATAACTTGATTCACCCTCTATACCATAACCAGCTATTGCAATCTTCATATTAACTATTTTAATTCGAATTAAATATTTTTTCTAACTTATTACCAAGATCAACTATTTCCTGTTTTTCACCACTACTGACAGCAGCCAAAACCCATTTATCTTCTTGTATGAAACTTCTAGCCGTTTCTATCATTTGTTCCACAGTTACGTTTTTAATCATTTCTGGAATTTTGTAATAATCTTTAATGAATCCATCCGCAAAATATCTGCTAGTGTAAAATCCGCTAATTTGAGCAACGGTTTGCGCACCCATTTGATACCTGCCCAAAGCAAAAGACTTTGCTGTTTCAACTTCCGAAGAGGTCAGCTTACCTTTCATAACATTGCTAATCTCACTAACTATAATGTCAAATAATTCATCAACTGATTCATGGTTTACCTGACCAGATATATCCCAACCGCTATCGTAAAAACCGACACCCGTGTAAGAATCAATATTGTATGCTAAACCCTTACGTCTAGCGGCACCAAAGATACGAGAATGCATTGTACCAGTTAATATATGATCTAGGTGATGCATAGCATTCAACTCCTCGGTAGTTAATTCTCTTGGTATTGTCATAAAAAAACCAAAGGTTAAGTTAGTAGCATCTTTACGACGAATAATAGTAGGCATTGCTTTATGCAAATCATCTTTAGGAATGTCAAAACGTTGGCCACGAGGTAATTTAAAATCCTCTAATTGTCTTTTTATTTCAGCTTTTCTGCCTTTCAATTTTCCTGCAATAACAAATCTCATATTGCGAGTAGTATGAGTTCTTCTATGGTGCTCTTTTATGTCTTCTAATGAAACATTAGCTATGGTTGGAAGAGACTGACGATAAGTAAGTACATCTTCACCAAGTAATTGTTGGATTTTTGGCCATAATATCCTGTGATGATCATTAAGGTAGTTAGTTAGCTCGCTTCTTACATTACCCTTTTCTGCCGTAAGTTCCTCTTCATTAAAGCGAGGTTGGCAGATAGCCAGCTTCTGTAAATCTAAAATTCTATCCCATTCAAAATCAGCACAATCTGCTTCGTATACCATAGATAAATCACTGGTATATGCATTTCGATAAGCGCCATTTTTAGTAAACTCAAACTCAAATTCTGACTCACTTTTAAATCGAGCATTAGCCCCAAACGCCATATGTTCCATTATGTGAGCGACTTGTTCAATGTCTTTAGACTTCACATATCGATTACCTGACCTAAAATGAAATTGCATATTCATAGTCGTGGCTTCAGGCACATTAATTAATAACCCGCGGGCGCCATTTTTTAATTTTATTTCTTCTACATTATGATTCATTTATTTAATTAAACTTTCTGGATAATCCTGTAACTTACTTGCGTCTGTGTTTCCTATTTTGCCTTTCAATCTTCTTTTTCTTGCGAGAAACATTTTTTTTATGAGATGCGCTTTCAGAATGACTTTTCTTAATTTTGAAATCTTGATCACGGCCTTCTTCACCACCAGTAATCTCATTTACACCTTTTTCGATGGCATTCTCAGCCATACGAGTTAGTTCTGTATCATATTCTTCTTGTTTTTTTGCTACTACATCGGCTTTATGAACGTGCATAATAGCCCTTAAAACTTCACCTCTTAAGGTAGCCTGAAGACTATCAAAAAGTTTTTGCGATTCACTTCTGTATTCGACTAACGGATCACGTTGACCAACACTACGCCAATGTATTCCTTCTCTTAGATGTTGCATGTTTTCTAGGTGTTGCATCCACAAAGTGTCTAAAACCTGAAGATAAACTTCTCTTTCAACCTTCCTAATTACATCGCTACCAAGTTCTTTTTCTTTTTTTGAATAATATTGATTGACCGCTTCTATGGCTTTGCTCAATCTAGTCTTGTCTTTTTTTTCCTCGCCAATAAGTTTAATTTTTGAATCACCTATAGGAAATATAGAAGAAAATTCCTCAATAAAAGACTTACTGTTCCATTGAGGCAGGGCAGTTAAATGTTGTAGTTCTAAATTAATCAACCTGTCTATTTCTGGTTTAATATCATCACCTTCAAGAATTTTACGTCGCATAGTATAAACCACTTTGCGATGTCTATTAATCACATTGTCATATTGAACAACGTTCTTACGAGTATCAAAGTTAAACCCCTCAACTCGTTTTTGAGCAGATTCAAGTGTTTTTGATACGGCTTTATTCTGTATTGGGGTATCTTCAGAAATTCCCAACCTATCCATTAAAGTAGCGATTCTATCACCTTGAAAAATACGCATTAAATCGTCTTCCGTAGAAACATAGAACTGAGTTTCACCTGGATCACCCTGACGACCACCGCGACCTCTCAACTGATTATCTATTCGCCTAGCCTCATGCCTTTCGGTGCCTACTACCACTAATCCACCAAGTTCTTTGACACCTTCAGCCAATTTAATATCAGTACCTCGACCAGCTATGTTAGTCGCCAGTGTAACAGATCCCTTTTGACCAGCTTTTTCAATAATAGCAGCTTCTCTCTCATTATTTTTAGCATTCAATATCTCATAAGGAACTCCCGCCTCATCCAGGGCTGAAGCAACTAGTTCATTTTTTGCTATCGACGCCGAACCAACCAGCACTGGTCGGCCCTGTTTATTAAACTCTTTTATTGCATTTACGATAGCTTTAATTTTCGATTTTTCAGTTTTATAAATCAAATCAGGTTTATCATCGCGCACTAGTGGACGATTAGGTGGTATTTGGATGACATCAAGACCGTATATCTGTTGAAACTCTTCAGCTTCAGTAAAAGCTGTACCAGTCATACCAGATAATTTTTTATATAGTCTGAAGTAGTTCTGAAAAGAAATTGTTGCCAAAGTCATACTTTCTTGTAAAACTGGAACCGACTCTTTGGCCTCGATTGCCTGATGTAGACCTTCGTTATACCTTCGACCTTGCATTAGTCTTCCAGTAAACTCATCAACTATAATCACCTCTCCATCATTAGTTACAACATAATCTTTATCGCGTTTGAACAATGTTTGAGCGCGTAAAGCTTGTTCCATATGATAAACAGACCGAACATAATCTGGGCTATATAAATTCTTTACACCCAACATTTTTTGAACTTTTTCTACGCCCTCATCGCTTAATGAAACACTCCTGTGTTTTTCATCAAGGATATAATCTTTTGGAGTAAGTTTTGCGGCAATTTTTGCAAACTGATAATAGCTTTCTGGATTATCTGCTGCCGGAGCGCTAATAATCAAAGGAGTCCTAGCTTCGTCTATTAAAATACTATCAACCTCATCAACGATAGTAAAATTAAGATTTCTTTGTCTTAACAAATCAACTTCGTTAACCATATTGTCACGAAGATAATCGAAACCAAACTCGTTATTAGTACCATAGGTAATATCAGCAGCATAAGCTTCTTTTCGCGTTATTGGTCTAAGATGCTTCAAGCGTTCATCATCATGTTTTCCGTTATTATATTCAGGATCAAAAATATAAGATGCTTCATTGACAATAACACCCGTAGATAGGCCAAGAAAATGATAGACGGGACCCATCCAACTCGCGTCACGCTGAGCTAAGTAATCGTTAACTGTTACTATATGAACACCTTTGCCCTCTAGGGCATTGAGGTAAACTGGGAGCGTAGCAACCAAAGTTTTGCCCTCTCCAGTCTTCATCTCAGCTATATTACCCTCATGTAATACCATCCCGCCTATAAGCTGGACGTCAAAATGACGCATGTGTAAGATTCTTTCACTGGTCTCTCTCACCAGAGCGAAAGCATCGAACATTATCGTATCTAGACTAGCGCCTTTTTTTGTAAGATTCTTTTTTAATATATTAGTCTGATTTTTCAATTCTTTGTCAGACATCTTTTTATATTTATCAGAAAGTGCATTAATGGCTTCAACTTTTTTGTTTAAATCCTTTAAAGTACGAGCCTGAGGATCGCCGAATATTTTCATTAAAACTTTATTTTTACTTACCATATTTAAAACTATTACTCCTATCACCGCCTAAAGCCATAAAGTGAAATACTAGATTTATTATAAGTCTGAAAGATCAATTAAACAAGGACGAAAACTTAAAGTTCTCGCTTGAAACTACGCTTAAAACGGCTCATTATCCTCCGCTTGCCCAAATGTGAAATATTTGCTTCTTTATAGTCATGCAATTGAGCTAATAACTTAGCTTCAACTATATCAATCGCAGCCATCATATTACTTGTAGAATCCTTAGCTGTAAGAACTTTGCCAGGAATTTTCATAATTACTTCTACTTCGTACTTGTTACCGTGATCGTGATTTACTTGACTTAGTTTTATGGATGCACTGACGGTTTTTCGAGCATGTTTAGGTAAATATCTATCAAGCCTACCAATTCTTTTCATGGCATATTTGTGCGTGCTTTTATTCACTTCATAGTTTATGCCGTTAACTTGAATTGATGATATCATTTTACCCTCCCTGAATTTGGGTTCTTATTATAACAATATTATATCAAAATTAAGATAATTTATTTTATAGTAATTCACGGTTTGACAAATAAGGTCGCAAAACATCTGGTACTAAAATTTTGTTGTCATCAGTTTGGTAATTTTCCAGAATTGCCACTAATGATCTCGCTAATGAAACTGCCGTTCCATTTAGCGAATGTAGCATCTCAATCGTTCCATCTTGTCTCTTTAAACGAATATTTAGATTACGGGTTTGATAATCTGTGCAATTTGAACAACTTGTCAATTCACGATATTTTTTATCAACGGGAGACCAGTATTCAATATCGTACTTTTTAGCCGCTGGTGAACCCAAATCACCAGCCGCAATATTAACTACTCTATAAGGGATTTTAAGTAATTGCCAAATTTCTTCTTCAAAGGCCAAGATGCGTTCGTGCATTTCACTACTTTTTTCAGGTAATGTATAAGCGTATAGTTCTAATTTATTGAATTGATGGACTCTAAAAAGACCTCTAGCATACTTCCCGTAGGCCCCAGCCTCTTTTCTGTAACAGGGGCTATATCCAGCGTATAGTAATGGAAGATTATCTTCTGCGATTATCTCGTCACTATGATAACCAGTCAGTGGAATTTCAGCTGTCGCTATTAATGATAGGTCCTCTCCTTCTATACCATATTCATCGCTTTGTTCACTCGTCCGCGGTGAAAAACCCGTGCCTGTTAGTATCCTAGAGCTGACCATGTGCGGCACGGTCATAAATTTAAAACCTTTTTCGATAACAAAATTTAATGCGAACTGATAAATTGCGTTTTCTAAAAGCGCCAAATCACCCTTTAAATAATAGAATTTATTACCCGCAACTTTTGCGCCTCTTTCAAAGTCTATCCAATCACGAGACAAAGCAAGTTCCAAATGATCCAAAGCCTCAACTTTGTTTTCACCCCATTTTTTTATTTCGACACTGTCATCTTCTCCACCAAGTGGTACATCGTGTTGAATTATATTTGGAACATTAGAAATGATTAGTTGGAATTCGACTTCCAACTCATCTAAATTAGATTCTAATTTAGATATATCAGACTTTATTTGTTTACCTTCGTCTATTAGATGCTGATCTAATTGACCGCTCTTTAACAAAGAAGCAATTTTATTACGACGTTCTCTTAAATTGTCCGACTCACGTTTAATGTCTTTTATTTTGTCGTCTAATTGAATCAATTTTCCAACATCGATTTTATAACCTTTATTTAAGGCGTTTTGTTGCACTAATTCTTGATTTTCCCTGATAAAACGAATATCTAGCATGACTTTATTGTAACAGATTTAAATATTTAGATATCAAATTTATTCTGTTCGCAAAGCGTCTATCGGATTTAAACCAGCAGCTCTTCTTGAAGGCAAAATACCAGATGATACGGAAATTAAAATTAAACTCAATAATACCAACAAACAGCTAAGTGGTTCGAAAATTAATAAATTTATTTCGCCAATATCCAAAGCCCTGCTAATAAATGGGTTTGCAATCGTTCCAGAAATGATTGCAAGAACGATACCTATCGAAGCGCCTAAAAAGCCAATCCAGGCAGCCTCAATTTTAAATAATCTACCAACATCTCTACGTCTCATACCTAATGCTTTCATTAATCCAATTTGCTGAGTTCTTTCTAAAACACTAATATATTGAGTATTAATAATACCGAAAATCGAAGTAAGAGTTGCTAATGCACCAAAACCAAGTAATATTCCCTGCAGTACGTTGATAAAAGTATTCACTACCCCCAGAATATCTGCAGAAGTTTGAGCTCTATAACCCATTTTTTCAAGTTCATCTTTTACTTCCTGCGCATTTTGAGTATCGTCTATCCTGACGGATGTAACGGCAAAATTGTTGTAACCTCGAGTACCATTGTTAACATAATCATAAAGCAATTTGGCTGATTTATTTGAAACTAATAAAGAGTTTTGCGCGCGAAAGGCTAAACCAGAGGCACTACTCACGGCTTTAACCTTGTATAAAAAGATTTTACTTTCAGGAGACGTTAGTGGAGCAGATAATTTATCAGCTACAATTTGAACATTTTTTCCGATTGCATCATAATTATCTTTGAAGCCCAAAGCTTTAACATAATCTTCAGTTAAAATAATTTCATCATCTTCTAAGACATTGCCAACAGAACCAGCAATATATTCTAACGTCACATTTGGACTAAAAGCGCTAATTGATGCTAAATATTTATCTTGACTGGGTCTAGTTATATATTTTATTTGTGGATTATAATTTGGTAAAACTGAAACAACATGGTTCACGTCTTTAATCGCATTAAAGTCTTTTTCCGTAAGCAGTCCGGTTGATCCGATTGGAGCCGAAATAAATAGACCATTGCTATTCTCTGAATACTTTTGAGGACCTTGTTCATTCCTTGAAGGCTGCGTAGTTACCACTAACTCTTGAGGGTCTGTATTGGCACTAATGATTTGATCGGTATAACTTCTTCCGCCAGCACCCAAAGCTAGAGATAAAGTAATTGTAAAAGCACCGACGCCTATAGCTAAGCTAGTAAGAATAGTCCTTGCCTTAGCCTGCTTCAGGTTTCGCATAGATCTAATTGAAATATCTCTAAGCCTCATCGCGTTTTCCTTTTTATATAATCCATCTTCCCGTCGGTTATATGAATTTTCACATCACATCGATTAGCAAGATCGGGATCGTGAGTAACGATTATTAAAGTGACGTTAAATTTCTTATTATAATCAAAAAGTAGATTTTCAATTACCGCCCCAGTAACGCTATCTAAATTACCCGTCGGCTCATCAGCGAATAAATAACGTGGTTTATTCACAATTGCACGAGCGACTGCTAGTCTCTGTTTTTGTCCACCAGATAAATCTCTAGCCTTAGACTTAATTTTATTCTGAAGCTCTACCGACTTAAGCGCAGACTCAATACGATGACGTCTTCGCGATGGTGACGTCCGTGCAATCTCTAACGGCAAACTAACATTATCATAACAACTTTCATTAGCTTGAACGAAAAAACTTTGGAAAATAAAGCCTATAGATTTCGAACGAAATTTATCAACTTCGCTTGATTTTAGATTGATTATATTTTTACCATCAATAATTATCTCTCCAGACTCCGGCTTGTCTAGGCCGCTCATCACATGCATTAGCGTTGATTTACCGCTTCCTGATTTTCCTAGAATAGCTACACTTGATCCATCCTCAATAGTAAAAGAGATACCCTCAAGAGCAGTAAAAATATTATCCTTTAACCCATACGTTTTAGTAACGTTTTTTACTTCAATCACAAATATAATACTAGCATTAAAAACTGGTGATTACCATCCGCCGCCGCCGCCACCGCCGCCGCCGCCACCTGATGACCCACCTCCCGACGATCCACCAGTGGATGAATTCGTGCTAGAGGCATAGTTGGTAAAGCTTGAGACTACCGTCGCAAAAGTAGCGGCACTAAAAGCACCAGTACTAACATACCAATCTGGCTGTGTACCGGATTTTTCATAAAACTCACCTAAAACTTTACTCCAATTTTTTTCTAAACCAAACATTATTGCATAAGGTAATACTCTTTCATATAAATGAACTAATTCTATACTGTCATCAGTATTAACTTTAGTTTTTTGAGCGCCTTCTGGACTCTGCAAAACTTTCAGTCTATCAATTTCAGCTAATTTTATATACATTTTTAGGCCTTTTAGATAATCGAAAAGTTCCCTACCTTTCTCAGACATTGGCTTAATTGATGTAATCATGCCAACGCTAATTATTATTGAAACTACTGCAATGAATATTAAAACCCCAATATTGTCATTAATATAACTATTATTAAATATTAACCAAGAAATAATTGTGACAATCGGAGCAAAAGCACCGAATATAAATAATCTTGTCTTAAGTTTTTTGTCGACATTGTAATAACCTAAAGATACGGCTTTTTCGCTAGTATTTTGAAAAAGCAATCGTAAACTACGAGCAAGTGAGTAATCGGTACGCATCTTTTCAACTTCATATTGATCACCAGCCTTTGGATTAGAGCCAAATATATCCGATATAATCTTCATTTCGTTTTCATCTAAACCGTTACCGTCAATAAATTCCATCTTATAAATCTTATTCTCAAACCCCCAGGTTTTTTTAGAATCTTGTAGAATTTTTATTTTATGCCTGACCGCCAGGTCAACATAGCTTGCAGCTGTCCATTTAGTAGTATTTTTACTAATTATCGAAGATAACAGAACATTAGCCCCCTTGGGCGGCAAATATTCTGGCGCTATACTTCCTCTACCTGGATAATCTCTAGCTTTTAATTTCTTAATAATTAATATAATAATTATTGATATCGCATTAAGAAATAACATCATATCGACAATATGAGCTTCAATCCACTCATTATTTGAGATACTATAAGCGCTAAATGTCCCAGGCTTAAACCCAACAGCTATTGTCATATTTTCACCGATATTTAGATTACTTACATTAGCTTCAATATAATCTTGAGATTTTGTTATATTACAAATCTTGTTTGATCCAGATAAACCATAATAACAAGACATGTTACCACTTAGACTTTTTTCTAATCCTTCATCCAGATGGAGCCTAGCAACAACCTTATTAAATGGTTGCTGCCACTCTAAACCGTTTACATCCCAATAGAACTCATCGGTATTCGAATTTTGGTAATATTTAGTAACATCCTGTTGAATATAGGTAATTATGTAGGTCTTAATACCGTGAACGTAAGCATCGGCATCGCCTATTCTAAGAACTAAGTTATCATTATTTTTGTATGTTGAATATGACCATTCCTTGTCGTCCTCATCGACTATCGAAATTATCTTTATTTTTACCGTATGATTATCGTATTTCGTAGGTAAAGCTCTTTCTATTCCATGATTTTGATCTATTTCAGGAAACTGAGCAGTAATTTTTTCAATAGTTTTTAAAACCGATCTATTGTCATCGTTTTTGCTTAAATAGTAATCTGCTTGAAAATCTGTAATTATAAAGTCTTGGGCTGAGGCGTGGACTGAAAAGTTTTGAAATACTAAAATTGATAAAAATATAGGGATTAATCCTAAAATCAACTTCTTCACATTTTTCAGTATATAAAAATGGTTAATTAATAACAATCAGATAATTCTATTAAAATTTAATGTCTGGGTAAATTTCACGAGTATTATCATCAATCTCAGATCTCAACTGAGGAAAAGGCACACCCTCTCTAGCAGACACACCTTCAAATACCCAGAAAACTCGTTCGCTATAACCCCAACCACAAGCCGGTGGCATTCCATATTCCAGCATTTCAACATAGTCTATGTCCATCATCATCGCTTCGTTATCACCAGACTCGCGTAATTTTTGTTGTTCTAAAAATCGATTTAATTGGTCAACTGGGTCATTTAATTCGGAAAAACCGTTTCCAAGTTCAGAACCAGCAATAATTGGTTGAAATCTTTGAACACTTCTGTCATCGTTAATATTTGTCTTAGCTAAAGGACTAATAAATTTAGGAGTGTTGACCAACCATACTGGACCGACAACATTCTTTCTAATATTTTTCCAAAGCTTATCAATACTACGAGAACGATTTTCAGTTTTTTCAACTTCCAAACGATTGTCAGCTAGGGCTTTCTTGATATCATCCATTGAGCTTTCATAAACATCTATGCCGTAATTGTCCTTTATTACAGTCGCGTAATCCCAAATCTCCCAATCTTTGCTCATATCAACCTCTTTGTTGTTGATATTAAATTGTAAGGTGTCAAAAGTTTGTTCTAAAACATGTCGGTACATGTCCTGCATGAATTTCATACCGTCTTGCCAATCAGCATAAGCCCAATACCACTCCATAGCTACATGTTCAGGCAAATGTTCTTCACTATAATTCTCGTTACGAAAACGAGGACCTGTATCATACACTTTCTCAAAACCCGCTCCAATTAATCTTTTCAGTGGTAGCTCGTGACTAATGCGTAAATAAAAGTCTTGATCTAGCGAGTCCATATGAGTAACAAATGGATTTGCATCCGCGCCTCCAGTAGTATGCTCTAAAACTGGAACATTAATTTCAATAAAACCTGCTCCATTTAGATATTCTCGAGTTGCCTGCCAAAACTTGCTCCTTCGCGTAAATCTGTCTCTGACTTCACGGTTGATATTCATGTCAACATAACGTCTTCTCAATCTTTCTTCCTTGTTTGTAAAACCATCTATAACACTCGGCATCGGTCTTAAGGCTTTTGCTAAGAATCTTAAGCTTTTAACTTCAATAGAAATTTCACCAGATTTTGTTTTAATCACTTTACCGCTAGCTTCAATAAAATCACCACTATCTAAAAGGGGTATTTCTTTAATACCAATTTGATTTTTAGTAGCTTCCGGACCGTCTAAAATGCTATCCTGTATAAAAAGCTGGAGATGACCATTGTAATCTCTAATAACTATAAAGGCAATCTTTCCGAATTTACGAATATTCATTATTCGGCCGGCAACCGTAACGACTTTTCCCTCTAAGTCGCTAAATCTGTCTTTTACATCGTGCGTCGTGTGAGTTCGATAGGAATCTGAAGGATATGGGTTAATGCCCATTTTCTTTAGCTCATCGAGCTTCCTAATTCTTTCATTACGAAAATCTTTTAGCGTTGCCATTTCGCTTTATTATATCATAAGAATGGGTGACAAAATGACCTTTAAGCAATTGACACTATTTGGTAATTAATATCGCCTTTAATAGTTTTTATAATAGCGTTATCGCCAACTTTTTTACCGCAAAGAGCCTGCCCAATAGGAGATTTGTCACTAATTTTACCGTTGATAGGATCGGCTTCAACTGGACCAACGATTATATATTTAACACTTTTCCTACCAGTTTTTAATTCAACTATACTCCCCAGACCGATTGTTGATTTGTGGTTATTCTTAATAATTTCAGCATTTTGCAAAATATCCTCAATCTCAGCTATACGAGTTTCTAATAACCCCTGCTCCTCTCGAGCAAGTTCATATTCAGCATTTTCGGTTAAATCTCCAAAATCGCGAGCTTCAGCAATCTTGTCAGCCACTTCAATCCTACGGCTCTTTAATTCC
>JBASLU010000052.1:0-4461 GCA_049656505.1 Saccharimonadales bacterium (SeqCode)
GATCCATACCTTCTATACCATCAGCATAACCTGGATAATTATCGATTTTATCAATTGTCGCAGCTAACCCACCAATCGTGGTTTTTTCATAAACGGTTGTATCTATATCTTCTCTAGCGGTATAGATTGCAGCCGCTAAAGCGCTAGGACCACCGCCAATTATTGTCAAATCTTTAATCTCGCTCATAGCTTAGACCTCCGTAATTATTTCATGAATTTGAATAATAAACTCTAATGGCGCATTGGCTGGTATTATGCCAGAGCCCATAGCTCCATAAGCTTTATCAGCTGGAATAGTCAGCCTAACCACACTACCGGCTTTTATCCCAGTTAATCCCTCTGACCATCCGGAGATTACACCACTTAGGGCAAGACTAACTGGTTCGTCTTGAATATTCTTCTTTTTTGAACTATCAAATATCTTACCGTCGCTTGTGTAACCAAAATAGCTAACATTGATTGAATCAGTTGATTTAATTTTTTCACCAGCGCCGTCTTTAATTATTTCAACACTTACTTTTTCAACCGTATCAGCTTCAAAAACTCTGGGTTTGTATCCATCGAGGGCTTCCGAATTGTCGGCATTTAATTGAGCGGCTATTTTCTGTTCTCTTAAATAATCTTCGTAAGAACTATTGGCGTCTGCGCTAGAGCTATTTTTCATACTAAAAACTATAGCCATAAAAGAGCCCATCGTACCGATAACCATAGCGATAGTAATGATCCAAATTCCAATTCTCTGCGATTTAGGTGTCGCCATAAAAAATAATCCCCCGATCTTTGCTTAAACTATTATAACAAACAAATTATTTCTATACTAAGATTGCATTTGTCAAAGCAATAACCGAGCTAACAACTTTGTCAATAACTGGGTTTATATCGGAATTGGTTAGTGTTTTATCATAAGAATTCAACTTTATACGAATAGTTACATTTTTAGTTGAACTAGATGCAGATTGATATATATCGACTGGATTAATTTCATAATTCAGACCGCTTTCATTTAAAGAGTTTTGAATCGAATTAATAATTTTTTCATAAGTAACATCATTTTCAACTTTAAAACATAAGTCTCTATCCGTAGATGGATATTTACTGACTGGCTGATAGTTGATTTTTGCTTCATTAAACTCATTAAATAACAATTGGGTATTGATTTCGAAACCCGCTACCTGTGGTGGAAGCTTAAAGTTTTTACATACTGTTTTTTTATACTCACCTAGATAACCTAAAGTTTTTCCACTAAGACTAAGTAACTTAGCAGTTCGAATAGGCTCAAACGGCGAAGCCTCGGCAATATCACTACTTGAATCAATCGGCTCAAATGATAATTGAAGATTTAATTTACTAAATAAGTATTCTAATAAATGCTTGACTTGATAATATGGTGAGCCAGATTTATCATTTTTTGAAGCATAAACTAAAGCCAAAGAATCTCTCTCCACTGGAACGGATTCGTCGTTTAAGCCATCTTTTTTAGAGTGAGTTTTGTTCAACTCAAAAATTGCAAATTCATCATAACCCTGTTTAATATTTGGATGTACTAAATCAAGCAAACTAGGCGTTAATGATTGACGATAATATTGCAAATTAGGACTGATAGAATTAACTATTTTATAAGAATTAGATTCATCTTGAAAAACTCGTCTCAAAATATCCCCATGAATAAAACTATAACTTAAAATTTCATTAGCACCAGATTTAACTAATATATTCCTTATCTGTTCCCTAAAGTTATCAAACGAATGAGGCATTACAGCCTTAAAATCTCTAACTGGCAAAGTCGGTTTTATATTATCAAACCCATCCAAACGACCAATCTCTTCTATAACGTCTTCTTGAATATTGATATCGGATCTCCACCAAGGCGATATTATATCGACTGTGTAAGGCGCAACTACATCAACTTGAAATTCCGCCCGACAAAGTGGATCAATTAACTGCTTAATACTGAAATCAGTTCCCAATACACTGTTAGCTAAATTTAATGGTACTTTGATATGTTTTTGATCTTTTTTGTTAGCATAATAGTCAGCAACGTTTGACGAAACACTAGCTCCTGCCCATTCACTCAATAATTCAGTAGCTTTAGCTAAAACTGGTGCAGTTAAGTCGGGTGGTTGACCTTTCGTAAATCTTGTAATTGCTTCGCTAAATATACCATGCCTCATTTGTGTAGCGCGTAATTTATATAAGTTAAATGTTGCACTCTCAATAATAATATTCTTTGTATTTTCATCAATCGAAGTACTAACGCCACCCATTGCGCCAGCCAAGGCAACCGCCGTTTCACCAGCTGAAATTACAATATCTTCTGGTGTTAATTCAATAACCTTTTCGTCTAATAGTTCTAGCTTTTCATCTTTTTTACCGGCTCGAACCAATATCTCGGCCTTTTCGCCTGCAATACTTATAAATTTATCATAATCAAAAGCATGTAACGGTTGCCCGCTTAATATCATTAAATAGTTAGTTATATCGACAATAACATTGATTGGTCTAACGCCCACTCTCGATAAGTAAGTTTGAATTAATAATGGTGTTTTTTTACTGCCATCGACGCTAGACATGGTGACAGCTTGATATCTATCGGATAGTTCGTAGTCCAAAATAGCTACGTTAATCTCGAATTGATTAGTACTATTAATATTAGGTTTTAAGTCCAAAAACCAATTTGGGCTCTTAAACTCTTTTCCTAAAATTGCAGACACCTCGCGAGCAAATCCTATTACACCAAAACAATCTGGACGATGAGTCAGTGATTTATTTTCAATATCTAATAAATAATCGTCAAGCTCATAAGCTTTAGCGAAGTTATCTCCAGGCTTTAAATCTTCGTCTAAAACTAAAATTCCGTCATGTTCATCAAATAAATCAAGTTCTTTAGCGCTCGCAATCATTCCATTACTTAAAAATCCATAAATAGTTCGTGAATCTAATACATACGGTTTAATTTGACCGTATGTTTCAGGCACGGTTGATTGCGGTGGAAGCCAAGCGATCAATTGTCCAGCTTTCACGTTATTTGCGCCGCAAACGACTTGGATTAAACCATTTTCGTCGCGATCGACATCTTTATAAACTCCGTTATCGTCAATTTTAGTAAGTCTTAAATGATCTGATCCCTCAATATTAGATGCTTCGATGACCTTAGCAACTAAAACGTCTTTATACTTTTCGTTTAGATCAAGTACTGATTCCACTTCAACCAATCTCGAGCCGATAAGTTCGATTAATTGATTGGTATCTATGTCGATATCGGTAAATTTTTTTATCCAATTTAATGAAATAATCATGCGAATTTCCTCAAAAATTGTAATTTACCAGATTCGAAATGTCTTAAATCTTCGATACCATACTTTAACATAACTAATCGTTCGATACCGCCGCCCCAAGCAAATCCCCGATATTTTTTGGGATCAATACCAGCCGTTGATAAGACGTTAGGGTGTATCATTCCACAGCCAAGCATTTCCAACCATTCGCCACCCTTACCGCCAATTGAAGCAGGTTTCTCAATTGCGAACTCTAATCCGGGCTCAACAAAAGGAAAGTAGGCCGGTTGTGTCTTAATTTTTAATTTTTGACCGTAATAAACTTCAAAGAAACTTCTTAATGTACCTAGCATTTGTCCTAAACTAGCATCCTTGCTAACAAATACTCCTTCGCATTGATAAAAAGTATGCTCATGGGTTGCATCAACGTCCTCATTTCGGAAAACACGACCATAGCTAACAGCAGCTATTCTACCTTTTGAAATAAGATCATCCTTACCTTCTGTTAAAATTCTATTTTGCATGGTTGAAGTATGAGCAGGTGGAATAAATCCCTCTTCTGTTCTAAAAGTATCATAGCCGTCTCTGGCTGGGTGATTATCAGGGAAATTCAATGTTGAAAACATATGAGCATCATCATCAATTTGTCTAGATTCAAAAGCTTCAAATCCCATTCGGGTAAATATATTAATAACGTTTTCTAGTTCGACAGTTAGAGGATGTCGAGAGCTTTTTTCAACTGGTAGCAGATAAACCGAAGACTTACTATTAACATCCCAGGGCGCGGTTAAATCTATCGGAAATATATCAGATTTTTCAAGTTCTTGTTCTCTCTCTAAAACCGCCTGTTCTAAATTATTACGAAAATCATTAATCGACTTACCGTACGACGCCCGTTCATTGACGGGAAGGTTTTTTATATTATCGTAAAGTTTCTTAATTTCTGGCAATTTTAAGACATCTCTTGGTTGATTGCTCGACTTGATTTGGTCGATGAATTTACTAGTTAATTCTTGAATTTCATTCATAAGTACATCTCTTATCTTATCGCGATGAATTAACAATCGTCAACCAGATTATTAATGACGCTAAACCAATAACCAATAACAAAATTAGCGCTGAATATTTTGCAGGTTTTTTTAAATTTTCAATATAACTCGAATCCTCAACTCCATCGATTTGATTA
>JBASLU010000053.1:0-4542 GCA_049656505.1 Saccharimonadales bacterium (SeqCode)
ATCTAAGCATGGATGGCCATGGTTTTGTAATACATAGATAGCCGCGTTCATTATCTTTTACCCTTATGCCATCTATGTTTAAGATTTCTGCGCTTATTCCTGGAAGGGGCATTGTTGCAGAACCTGGCTTAGTTGGCGTTGCACCGGGCAGAGGAGCAATTATATGACCACCAGTTTCAGTTTGCCACCAGGTGTCAACTATCGGGCATCTGCCCTGCCCAACAGTATTGTAATACCAAAGCCACGCTTCAGGATCTATTGGCTCACCAACTGTACCTAAAACCCTTAAAGATGATAAATCGTATCTTTTAGGTTCATCGGGAGCAAGCCTTTTCAGTGAACGAATAGCCGTTGGTGCAGTGTAAAATTGCGATATTTTGTGTTTTTCAATAATATTCCACCATCGGCCATTGTCTGGATAAGTCGGCACACCTTCATACATAACTAAAGTGATTCCGTTAGCTAATGGACCATAAACTCCATAGGTATGCCCAGTAATCCAACCGATATCGGCTGTACACCAAAATATACTATTTGGCTTTATATCAAAAACCATTTTGGTTGTATATTGAGCCCATAAAATATAGCCAGCAACGGTATGTTTAATACCTTTTGGTTTACCAGTGCTGCCTGATGTATGTAGTACGAAAGCGATATCCTCACTATCCATTAATTCTGACTTGATTTTATCTGAACTGTTTTTGAGCAAAGACTCATAATCATAGTCCACACCCTTTTTCATGATTATTTTTTGATTATTACGCTTAACTACTAATGTTTTTATCTTCTTGGACTTAATTTTCAACAAAGCTTCATCAACTATCGGTTTTAACATATATGGTTGGCCACGTCTAAAAGCGCCGTCTGCAGTAATTATCAATTTAGCATCAGTGTCAACAATTCTTTCTCTTAAAACTTCGGCAGAAAATCCACCAAAGACCACGACATGAATGGCTCCAATTCTTGCGCAAGCCAACATAGCATAAATAGCCTCTGGTATCATTGGCATATATAGGACTACTCGGTCGCCCTTTTTAATATCAAAATTATTTTTTAATATATTTGCGAATTTATTGACCGATTTATGTAAATCACTATATGTAATATTCTTATAACCGCCAGATTCGGATTCCCATATAATTGCGATTTTATCACTCTTATCTTTCAAATGACGGTCTATACATTGATCTGCTATATTTAATTTTCCGCCTTCAAACCACGAATAAAACGGGGCATTATTATCGTTAAGGACTCTATTGTATTTTTTGATCCAATTTATATTTTCTTGTGCCAAATCATCCCAAAATATTTCAGGATTTTTATCGGCTTTTTCCCATAATTCAAGGTATTCGTCAAAACTTTTTATATGAGCATCTTTTTGAAATTCTGGATCGGGATAAAATAATTTTTGCATTATCTTTCATTATAACATTTTCATTAATTTCTAATGTTCCACTGTATTAAATTGCTGCGGAATAAATGGTATACAATATATAGTATATGTGTGGAATTGTTGGTTATTTAGGCAAAAAAGAAGCTCAGCCTTATTTAATCAGTGGCTTACATCGATTGGAATATCGTGGCTATGACTCGGCCGGGATTGTCACTCTAGGTGATAACGGCGCTAAGTTAATAAAAGCAAAAGGTAAAGTTACCGAATTAGAGCAATTAATTAATAAAAATAAATCAAAAGATAGTATTGGTATTGGTCACACTAGGTGGGCGACTCATGGCGAACCATCTAAAACTAATGCTCATCCACATAAATCGGGCGATATTTATTTGGTGCACAATGGAATTATCGAAAATTATAAAGAGCTAAAATCTAAACTAAAAAATCATCAGTTTAAAACTCAAACTGATACTGAAGTGCTCACTGCGCTAGTCGATTCATTTTACGATGAAAAAACTACTCTGGTTGATGCAGTAATTCAGGCGCTAAAATTAGTCACGGGAACTTATGGTATTGCTGTTGTTTCGGCGCGTCAACCTGATCAAATAGTAGTTGCGCGATCTGGCAGCCCATTAATTATAGGCGTAGGTGATGATGAAACTTTTATATCAAGTGACGCGTCGGCCTTAGTCGGATATACTAAACAGGCTATCTATTTAAATGATGGAGAAATTGCTGTCTGCGGAACTGATGGCATAAAAATTAGCGATTTATCTTCTCACCAGATTTCGCCTAGAGTTGAAGCCATAGAGGCAGATATGCAGGCAATTCAAAAACAGGGCTATGATCACTTTTTACTTAAGGAAATTTGTGAACAACCTCAAACTCTAGCGTCTACATTGGCTGGAAGGGTAGATGTCGAAAATAATCGAGTGGTTTTGGGCGGTTTGAATATGACTAGTCTGGAGTTATCCAAGATTGAGCACATTGTGATTATCGGATGCGGTACTGCTTACTATGCTGGTCTTTTGGGTTCTTATTACCTAGAACAGCTAGTTGATGGTTTAACGATTAATGTAGCCATCGCTTCAGAACTGCGTTATCGATCTTTTCATCTACCAAAAAACACCGTCGCAATAGTTATATCTCAGTCTGGTGAAACCGCTGACACCTTAGCCTGCTTAAGGGAAATTAAACGAAGGGGCGTGAAAACGCTAGGTATCGTCAATGTGGTGGGATCGACCATAGCGCGGGAAGTTGATGGCGGTACTTACGTTCATGCTGGGCCTGAAATATCAGTCGCATCAACTAAAGCCTTTACCTCTCAGGTAGTCACATTAACGATGTTGGGCATACAAATTGCGCAAGCTAAGGGTGCCAGTATCAAGGAAGTTTCAAAATATATTAATGAATTAGCCGATTTACCAAAAGAAATAGAGAAAGTAATTAAAAAGCATAAGCAAGAGATAGCTATTCTTGCTAAGAAGTATTCAAAATATAACCACGCAATTTATACTGGTCGCGATACTTTATACCCCGTAGCGCTTGAAGGCGCCCTGAAACTAAAAGAAATTTCGTATATTCACGCCGAAGGTTATCCGGCGGGCGAGTTAAAGCATGGCCCAATCGCTTTAATAGATGATAGATTCTTTGAAGTTGCGCTTATATTAGATAATTGGCTCTTTAATAAAAGCTTAAGTAACATTTCCGAAATTAACGCCAGAGGTGGTCACATTTTAGCTATAACAAATAGTCGTAAAGACATAGATGTCGAAACTACTATTAAGGTTAATACTAAATTAGATGTTTTAGCGCCAATATTACTTAATGTAATCCAACAACTATTTGCCTATTTTGTAGCCGTTAACCGCGGAAATGATGTTGACCAACCTAGAAATTTAGCAAAAAGTGTTACGGTTGAGTAGTTAAAAAATTACAAAAGTAATTTTTTGGTAGCTGGTAGATAGTAAGTGGTGATTAGTAGATGGACTAGAGTCAACTAGGGTCCAACCCTGGTAAACCTTAACAATGTCACACCTTCTGCAAGGTTTAACCTTTTTGAAATATTATCACCCCTGTTTTGCAAGGTTAAACCTTGCAAAATAAGATACACTTTAAATATAGTAGGTGGTTCACCGTACGGCGAATGGTAGATAGTATTTAGGGAATAAGGATTAATAAATAAGGTTTTGATCTAGGTATAAAAAGCGGACAGCAAGTTTATAAGATTATATCTAGCAAATAAACAACATGAAAATTGTAATCGATAGCAATGTTTGGATATCGGCACTTGTTTATGGAGGTAAGCCGCGCGAGATTTTTGAAAAGGTAGTTGCTAATGGCTGGGTTATTGTTGTATCTGAGGAGATATTCACAGAGATACGAAGAGTTTTGAATACAAAATTCAAAGATTTTATTGAAGATTTTGAGGTTTTTCAATCAATCTTAAGGCCATATCTGATTGAAGTGAAACTCGGTAGTGTAAAAGTTTCAAAATGTCGCGATGTGGATGACAATGTTGTCATCGAGACTGCACTAATCGGTGATGTAGTTTGTATTATATCTGTAGATAAAGACTTATTAGACTTAAAAAATTATGAAAACGTTCTTATAGCCAGTCCATCTGATTTCTTAGAAAAATTTTAATAGATTAGCCTATCTCTTGAACAACAGATTAATGATATAATTAGATTACTTATGGTAGGTAAGAATACAAAATTCTATAGCTTTATATTAGTTATTATCGATACTTTAGTTTTACTTTTAGCTTTTACAATTGCCTACATTTTAAGGGTTCAGTATGATCCAAGGCCGTTACTCGCCAATGTTTACGCTATTGATTATTTGTTAGCGTTTTTAACAATTGTTCCGTTTTGGATAATTGTTTTTGCCTCATTGGGTTTATATCAATCAAATGTTTACAACCGTAGATTAGCTGAGTGGTCTAGAGTGCTTCTCGGAGTGTCTATTGGCATTCTTATTGTCATAGGTTGGCAATATGTTAGTGGCAAAATAATTATGCCAGCCCGTTTAGTAACGGTTTATGCTTTTATTGCAGCCCTTATATTTATGATTTTAGAACGAGAATTTATGAGATTTTTCAGGAGATATATGTTTAGTCGGGGCAAATGGGTTCAAAGAGTGCTTTT
>JBASLU010000054.1:0-2301 GCA_049656505.1 Saccharimonadales bacterium (SeqCode)
AATCAACATCATTGCGATGATATTGAATATCTGTTAAAAGCCTCAAAAGTCTATCCCTAACGCGTCTTTCGCCTTTTTTTATATGAATTGACATATTAGCATAATCTTCAGGCGAACCAATCCCATAAATACAACTAACGCTAGCGACAATAATTGTGTCTTGTCTCGTTAATAAAGCAGTCGTAGCTGCGTGACGCAGACGATCTATTTCATCATTAATCTTACTGTCTTTTTCTATATAAGTATCACTGCTTGCAATGTAGGCTTCTGGTTGATAGTAGTCGAAGTAACTCACAAAATAGTGAACTTCATTATCTGGGAAGAAAGACTTGAACTCGCTATAAAGCTGGGCGGCTAAGGTTTTATTATGCGCCAAAATCAAAGTTGGCACCTGACGATTAGCAATAATATTCGCCATTGTAAAAGTTTTACCACTGCCAGTCACGCCCAAAAGAGTTTGCTCTCGAACACCCTTATCAAGACCATCGATTAGCTCCTTGATAGCCTTGGGCTGATCTCCAGTTGGTTTGTAATCACTATGTAATTCGAATTTTGTCACTAGATATAATTATAGCAACATCTAGCTCCAATCGGTGTGTCTTTTACTGACATTATTATCAGTTCCATCATGTTCAAAATCTGAATAATTTTTATCTAAGGCTTCGATGACTTTTTTAACCAACCTAGTAGGGTTAGTATCATAAATAATCGGATGGGTATCAGCTGGAATTTCAATTTGTTTAATTAAAGTCGGAATAAAATCAGCCAATCCACCGCTACCCAATAAAACACCTATTACCTTTTTACTCTCCACGGCAGTCACAAATTCGTGTAAACTCCCCATACGACCGCCAACAGTAATAACTGCGTCACTGCTTCTAACTAAATGTACATTGCGACCAACATAGGCCATACCAGTAAAATTAATGTAATCAAATTCTACCGTAGGCAATTTATAAACAGTTACGTGTTCACGAAAAGAACTGGCTGGCGAAAACCCGATTGATACGCCTTTTCGATTTTTAACGCTATAAGCACCCTTGGCTGCAAACCACGGTAATCCAATCGTAGCCCCAGTTGTAAGTGTTTTTCCCTCAGCTGCAATAGCTTTTCCTAAATCATAAGCCAACTGATGAGAAGCCTCGACAGTCGCTCCAGATGCTGCTCCAGAAACACAAATTTGATATTTCACTAACGCCCTCCCTTAAGTATTTTCGTTTATGATTATTGTACCATTATAATCAAGGCTCTAACAAATCGGCTGATTTTGCTAATTCGTATATTGATTCGTCATGAGTTCGATTATGTTTAATATATCTATCTACCAATTCTCCTTTAAGACTTCGTTGACCGTATTTAATACTTCTATCTTCAAAAGCAAGTTCATGATGATATGATTCGATAATATCAATTAGATTAAAAGATATTATTTGATTATCAATTAATATGAGAACGTAGTCCGTCTCTGCCAGTAATATCTCTATTTTGTTATTTTTAACTGCATTAACTAATGTTAAGTACAATTCTTTTGCCGTCGTATCACTGGGATCAAGCTTTAGCTCCCTCATAATGGTATGCGCTTTATGTGTAATATCTGCTAATAAACGGACGTCCACTGAGCTGTTGCCAGTCGCTCTTTCAAATTTTTGCATTACCAAATCGAAAACTGGATTTTTAATATCAAGTAAAATTTTTAATTTATGGGACATCGTTAACCTCAAAATGGCTTTTCAGTTAATGGCATGGCATGCAATTTTATACCCTTATGCAAAATTCCAGCTTTAGCGCCAATTTTCGTAACAACTGAAGTTGAATTAGCACTCGCAAAAACTATAGAATCTTTTAGAGATCGGTTTTGAGCCCATTGGCTTAAAAAGCCACTCCCAAAAGCATCGCCAGCGCCAGTTCTATCAACTACCTTGACATCTTCATACATACCAGCTCTAACAATGGTTTTGCTATCACTCGCCGTAACTCCATTGGGACCATCACTGATAATAACAACTGGCACATAATTTAATAATCGTCTAATAAGCTCCTCTGATTTATCGCCACTAACTAACATTTGCGCCTCTTCTTTATTGACAGATAAAACGTCGACATCCTCCAAAAGCGCCTTAAGTTTATCGGTCTGAGCTAATTCACCCTTACCTGGATTAAAAAATACCTTAGCCCCCAAGGATTTAGCCTGATTAAATATTTTATCAATTATATCTACGTTACCAGCCATACTAGTAATATATAGCCAATCGGCGTCGATATCATCAAGATCAAAGTTTTTTATATCGTAATGTGTAGAAG
>JBASLU010000055.1:0-18740 GCA_049656505.1 Saccharimonadales bacterium (SeqCode)
GGTCAGACCTTACTCGCGACGGGCGTAAGTATGTTAGATATGTTAAAACTAGCCGCTAAAGCCACTAATAATACCATCATTGAAAAAATTATTATGCGCGCAGCTGATAAAGTGAAAGGTGGTAAAACTCTTTCAGCATCATTAAAACCTGAAGAATACATATTACCATTAGTTCCTCAAATGATAAAAATAGGCGAGCAATCGGGGCGCATCGATGAAATGATGGGTAAGGCTGCTCAAGTCTTTGAAAATGAACTGGATGAGCAAATTCAAACGATTTCTACTTCTATTGAACCTATCTTGATGGTAGTGTTAGCCGCGGTTGCTGGTGGTATGATTGCGGCAGTCCTATTACCAATATATAGCTTAGTTAATAGTATAAATATATAGACATTATTGATCGGTTAGTTTAATATAAAGCTTAAGCATTGATATGCATAAACAGTTCATAAGAAAGGTGGTATAAGAGTTATGAACACTAAAATAAAAAATAAAGGATTTACGATTATTGAAGTTGTATTAGTTCTAGCGATTGCTGGATTGATATTTATGATGGTATTTATTGCCTTGCCTGCGCTGCAGAGAAGCCAACGTGATACACAACGTAAAAATGATTTAAGTAGGTTAAATACAGCAGTTGCTAGCTATCAATCTAACAATAGGGGCGCTTTGCCGACAAGTGTTACGGGCTGGAACTCCCTGGTAACTAGTTATGTTAGAGTCTCTGGCGATACGTTCGTAGATCCAGCAGGAACAAACTATATAGTTAGAACAACTGGCACGCTTCCTACTACCTTTGATGCCAATAATCCAGTTATTCTAGTAACTACGGGCGCAGTTTGTAATGGAGAAACTATAGTGACAAATCAAGGATCTAGGAAAGTTGCTTTTCAAATGAGGCTCGAAGGAAGTGGAGTCGCATGCCAAAATAACTAAATTTATTTGGCGTAATCAAAAACCCGCTCAACATAAGGCGGGTTTTTGTTTTTATGAAATGTTGTTATGATAGTTGTTATGATTGAAAATTCTTTTATTATTTACTTGGCTTTAATTATTGTTGGATTATGTATGGGAAGTTTTGTTGGGGCGACCGTCTGGCGATTTCGTGCCGTATTACTTGAACACGATAAAAAAAACGGTGAAAAAATAAACGAAAACGAATACAAAAAACTCAAAAAATTGTCATCCAAATCTTTTCTTAAAGATCGATCAGTTTGTTTAAATTGTTCATACAAATTAAAGTGGTACGATTTAATACCAGTTTTTAGCTGGCTTAGTTTAAGTGGGAAGTGTCGTAAATGTAAAAAACCAATTGGTTATCTAGAGCCTATTTTAGAAATTGCCATGGCATCTTTTTTTCTGCTTTCTTTTATTTTTTGGCCATCTCCACTTGATTCGACCTTGTCTATTTTGCAATTTATTATTTGGCTCATTGCGGGAGTAATATTAGCAATTATTTTTGTTTATGATATGAAATGGTTAGAAATTCCAACCATTCTAAACTATTTATTTATTATTTTAGGTCTTTTATACACCGCAAGTACTTTATTTTGCTCCACCCCAGATTCATTTAATAGATTATTCAGTCTCTCTATCAGTATATTAATCTTAAGTGGATTATATTTATTTATTTATTTTGCTTCCAAAAAAAGATGGATTGGTTTCGGCGATGTTTTACTCGGTTTAGGCATGGCGTTATTCTTAATAGATTGGGAACTATCTTATATAGCTTTATTTTCTGCTAATTTTATAGGTTGTTTAGTAATTCTCCCAGGTATATTAACTGGTAAATTAAAAAGAACGTCTAAAATTCCTTTCGGGCCTTTTTTAATACTTGGACTAATCTTAGCTAAATTATTAGGTTATCAATTAATTCAAATATTCTCTCTTGGCTACTTGTAACGAGCCTTTTCTTATTTTGCTTGTGCTATAATTAATCTCAAATGAAGTCTTTTAAAGGTGACGGTTTTACGATTATAGAAACTATGCTTTTTTTAGGTATTTCTGGACTTTTGATAATGGGAGTTTTGGTTGGGACTGGCGTATCAATTAATATACAAAGATATAGGGATAGCGTCGTTTCTTTGCAGTCAGTTCTGCAACAACAGTTCAATAGTGTATCGAACCCAATAAATACACGAAATAATAGTTGGAGTTGTAGTAGTGGTGGTCCAGTTGAATCTGGTGGCCAATTTATTGGTCAGTCTGATTGTGTTATTTTGGGTAAATTAATCAGATCATCAGATGGCAAAAAACTAACCATAAATGATGTAATCGGTTATTCTAACGATGGCACGGCAGTTAATGATATCGATATTTTAAAACAATATAAGCCAAAAGTTTTCGATTCTAGTGTAGAGACTTATGACATAGATTGGGGATCTACTCTAAATCCAGTTAAATCAAATAATCCCATGAATTTTTCGATATTTATTGTCAAATCTCCTCTGAGTGGTGCCGTCAGAACTTTTATAAATGATAACAAATCTATTTTTGATAGCGAAATTGAATCTATAATTAATGAAAGTAATTTAGAGAAAGATTTAAAAATATGTCTTAATTCTAACGGCTTTTTTAATGGTAATAAGATGGCGGTTACGATTAATGCCAATGCTTCGAGCGCTAGTAGCGTTGAGACTCTAGGGGATAATAGCGGATGTTAATGAAAACTGGCAAAAGCAAAGGAGATACCATCGTTGAAGTAATGTTTGCGATTACAATTTTTAGTCTCGTAATTGTAAGCAGTCTTGCGATTATGAACCAAGGTACTTACACGGCCCAAAGATCTTTAGAAATTTCATTAGTTCGTTCGCAGATGGATGCTCAAGCAGAAACTCTTAGATTTTTAAACTCATCTTACATAACAGCCTACAATAATGAATCAGCTACTTACGGTAACGATACTCCGGCTCAACAATGGAAATTAATTCAAGATAAAATCAAAAATATTGAACAAGTTTCTCAATTTGGTAATGTATCAACTTGCCCCGAGCCGGATGATAGTACCAGCTTCATTTTAGATGTTAAAAACGCAAAGTTTATTTCTGGCAAATTAAATAAAGCCAACACATTTTCTAGAATTATATATGACAACAATGACGTTCTGACTAGGGCAGAGGGTATATGGATCGAGGCTGTTCGCTCTAATAACGCAAATGATATCAATCAAAACAATTCAGGTTACATAGATTTTCATATAAGAGCTTGCTGGGATAGTCCTGGCCAGGTAATGCCGGTAACATTAGGTACAATTGTGAGGTTATATGAACCGCGTGGTTAAAATAAAAAACGATGCTTTTACGATTATAGAATTGATGTTGGCTATGACGTTCGTATCATTCTTGTTATTAACCGTGGCGATGACCGTAATCCAAATAGCAAATATCTACAATAGAGGTTTGACCATTAAGGAAGTAAATCAAGCGGGTAGCGCCATATCATCCGAACTTCAAAGAAGTATTGCCGAAAGCCTGCCGTTTAATATAGATTCGAGTGATAATTATATCAAAGAGGCTTATGGGGGCAGACTTTGTACGGGTCAGTATAGCTATATTTGGAATTATGGAAACGCTATTGCCAATCAATCTAGTGATCTTTACACTTATACTAACAAACCAGATAAAACTATACGATTTGTTAGAGTCGTTGATTCAAGCGCTTTCTATTGTAAAAATCCTAAAGAAAAAATCAATTATGACAATGCCGTAGAGTTGTTGGATGTTGGCGAGCATGATTTAGCTATTCATAAATTTGAAATAAAATCTCCAGCAACGGCTTTTGATGGAGCAACAGGTCAGCGGCTATATAGTCTTGGTTTTTTGATCGGTACAAATAATCAATCAGCTATTAACTCTAGTAATTTAAATTGTAAACCACCTAATGTAAGTGGTGCCGACCCAACTTATTGTTATATTAATCAATTCGAAATTTCAGCAAGAGCGGGTAATCGTGTAAAGTAATAATAGTATGAAAGCAATTTATTCTATAAAGTTTAAAAAATCTTCAGCCGCCGTTTCGTTATTCGTAGTTATTTTTGCAACATTATTAATTACTGTAGTGACGGTCGGTTTTACAAGAATCATGATAAAAGGTCAGCAACAGGCCACGGTGACTGACTTATCTCAGAGTGCTTATGACTCGGCTTTAGCTGGAGTAGAAGATGCCAAAAGAGCGCTCCTTAGGTATCAATCTATTTGTGATAGTGGTGGTGATTGTGATTTGGCAAAACAAAAAATTATGTCCGAAACATGTAACGAGGCCGTCGACACACTAGAGGATATAGAAGATTCTCATGAAGAAGTGAAAATAGAAACCAATGGTAGTAACTTATTAGACCAAGCCTATACTTGTGTAAAAATTAATTTAGAGACCGTTGATTATTTAGGTTCATTGGCGAAGGATGAATCCGATATTATATCACTAAACGGTGTCGGTGCTTTTGATAGAATTAAAATTGAATGGTTCAATCTCGAAGATGCTGGCTCTACTGGTATTATCGAATTAATTTCTCCCACAGGAGTAAGCCCATTGCCTACGACTTGGACTGCTAAGCCACCGATTTTAAGGGCTCAGATGATTCAATTTGGCAATAATTTTAGTCTTTCTGATTTCGATAATGATCAAGGTAGTACAGACACATTATTTCTTTATCCAGCTGGAGTAGGCGTTTCAAATATTTATTTTGTATCTGATAAACATCAAACTCCAATAAATGCTCCAGTAAATATAGATTGCGATTCTAATATTAATTCAGGCGGATACTCATGTGCCGCAACCATTGTTGTTAATAGTCCTATGGATAATAGGTATTTGCGCTTAAGTTCGATTTATAATAAAACCAATTATCGAATCACTTTATTAAACGGATCAAATATCGTAAAATTCGATTCAGTTCAACCAGAAATTGATTCAACTGGTAGAACTAACGATATGTTTAGACGAGTTAAATCACGGGTAGAACTGAATACAAATTTTCCATATCCTGAAGCGACAATCGATATAACTGGAAACTTGTGTAAAGATTTTATAGTTACCAATAATACTAGCCACTACATAAATAGTTGTACTCCGTAAATTTATTTATTCGGATTCGCTATGAAATTTATCGTGTATCTCTTTTAGGTGTTGATCGGTCACGTGGGTATATACTTGAGTAGTGCTTATATTGCTATGTCCTAACATCGCTTGAACGCTCCTGATATCTGCGCCATTCATTAATAAATCAGTTGCGAAGCTGTGACGCATAGTGTGAGGGCTAACGTGCTTAGTGATACCAGCTAACTTGGCGTATTTATTAATTATTCTTTGAACACTACGCGCCGTCAATCTTCGATAGTCACCGCTATTGGAAGGTTTGATATTTCTGCTATAGCTTAAAAAGAGCGGTGGCAAATTATCTTGTCGTTTTTTTAAATAATTGTTTGTGTGGAATGCTGCGGTTTCACTTATAAATACTGGTCTATCTTTTTGACCTTTACCTCTTACGGTAAATTCTCGACGATTAATATTAATGTTATCTTTATTTAAATTAATTAATTCAGAAACTCTCAAACCACTAGAAAATAAGAGCTCAATAATAGCCCTGTCTCTTAATCCTGGTTCTTCATCATTCTTGATTACTTCTAACATTCTTTGAATTTCATGAAAATCCAAAAAAGTTACTTGTTTCCTAGAGATTTTTGGTAATTCAATTTTATTCGGCGATAAACTCGATATATCTCTTTTTGATAAGTAATTTAAGAATCCACGGAGTGCCACCAAATGATAAAATTGTGTTATTTTACTTAGGCCTAAACCTTGCTCATTTTTGTATCGGTTAAGCCAAAGGCGATATTTTCGAATAGTTTCTAAAGTAATCTTGTCAACGGTTATATCATCAGTGAATACAATGAATCTATTCAAATAAAGTGCATAATTTTCTGAAGTATAAGTTGATCTTCCTTTTTCAATTTCTAAATATTCTATATAATCTTGTAACAAGTCCGAACAATACATATTAATAGCATAACTTAAAAAGATACTGAATTCTATTTTAAAGTTGTTATAATAAGTAAAAAGGAGTTAGACCATGTCAGATTTAGAAAGAACGCTAGTTGTGATAAAACCAGATACATTACAGCGTGGTTTGGTCGGGGAAATTATAACCAGATTTGAGCGAGCTGGACTGAAAATTATAGCCATGAAAATGGTTGAACCAGACGAAGAACATTTTCATAAACATTATGAGGAAATCTCAAAACTTATTAGCCGTTGGGGACAAGAAGTTTATGATGTAGTTTTATCTCAAATGACAGAGACTCCTGTCATAGCCTTTGTGCTGGAGGGTGTCGAGGCAGTCTCTTATGTTAGAAAATTAGTTGGTACAACTGATCCAAAAGAATCTCCTCCGGGCACAATCAGGGGTGATTACACTCATATCACAAGAGGCTACACCAACCCTATTGGTGCTACTTTGCCTAATATAGTTCATGCCTCGGGCAATGTTGAAGAAGCTGTAAAAGAAATAGCTCTTTGGTTTAGTGATTCAGAAATATACGATAATTACGACATAGCTCAAGGCCCGATTGTTCGCGGTAAGATTCCAAAAAAGAAAAGTAAATAAGTTGTTATAATAGTAGTGTGTGCCCTGGTAGCTCAATTGGATAGAGCAGATCCGTCCTAAGGATAAGGTTGTAGGTTCGATTCCTGTCCAGGGTACCACTTTTATAAATCATAGATTTTGGTTGGGAATATGGCAAAAAAAGAGCTTAAACATAACAAACAAATGGATTTTGACGGTCAAAGAGAAGGCGAAAAAGTTTTATTTATCTTTCGTCGACATATTATTGCTATGAGAAAAGGTTTTTATCTATTTTTAGGCACTTTCTTAATAGCATCACTACCGGCATTGATTATTGGTCCAAGTTCTAGCTATGAAACAATGCTCACTTTGTTAAAAATCGCTGGAATCGGATTCATAATAGGACTTTTATTATTTATATACCATTTTATTTTATGGTATTTTTCGATATATATAGTGACTGACCAAAGGATAAGACAGGTAACTCAACGTAAGTTTTTTGGTAAAGACGTAATTGATCTTAATCTATCTAAGATACAAAACATAAGCTATAATATACCAGGATTCAGTGGAGAAATGTTTAAGTTTGGAACTATTGTAATTCAAACATTTGTTGGCGATTTAGTCATCAAGAACGTGGAGCATCCGAATAAAATTTACAACAAATTGCAAAAGGCTGTTTCTCAAATACACAACAATAAAGGTATTTATGAAGAAATTAATTAATAAATTAAGAAGAAAATCCGAAAACACTTCATCTACTCGTATAACGACAGATACGATTATAGAACATAGAAAAAAAATTTTAGCTGGCGGAAGGAAATATAAATATCCAATTCAATATGCCAAACATAAATTAGTAATTAACGCTATAATCATAGCCGTTATTGTTTTGCTTATCTCTGTATTTTTAATTTGGTGGCAATTATATCCCAAACAAAACACTAGTCAATTTATGTATCGGGTAACAAAAGTAATACCTGTTCCAGTCGCAGAAGTGGATAATCATCAAGTTTTATATAGCGACTATTTAATGAAATATATCAGCTCAGTTTATTATTTAGAGAAAAAAGAGCAAATTAATTTTAAAACAGAAGATGGTGAGAGAAGAATAGCGTATATAAAACAACAATCTATAGATGACGCTATTGCTGATGCTTATGCTGAAAAATTAGCAAAGGATTTAGATCTATCTGTTAAAACTTCTGAACTAGAAGGTTTTATCAAAGAGCAGCGTAGTACCTCTAGTGGTGAAATCTCCGAACAAACTTACAACTCAGTTATATTGGATCATTTTGGATGGAGCCCCGCTGAATATCGTTATGCAATGAGTAAAAAAATTCTTCGCCAAAAGGTAGCTTACAGAATCGATGAAGATGCTTTCAAGTTAGCCAATAAATTACATGAAGAACTAAAAGCTAACTCAAAATTAAGTTTTAAGAATGTAGCTAAAAATCTAGACAACAAAGCTACCTACGGAACTTCTGGCTGGGTTTCAAAAGATAACCAAGACGGTGGTTTGTCGTCGGCGGCTTCAAAACTCAAAATTAATGCAATTTCTGGATTAATAAAATCGACCCTTGGAGATGGCTATTATATAGTTAAACCATTAAAAATTAACGACGAGCAAGTTAATTATGAATATATAAAAATTCCTCTTACAAAATTTGACACGCAGATTAAAGAATTAGAAAAAGCGGGTAAAATTAATAAATACATATCTGTACCTAAAGAATAAAATCCACAAATGAAATTATCAGATTACGACTATAATTTGCCACCTTCACTAATTGCAAAAAAACCTCAAAAATCAAGAGGCGGTTCAAGATTGCTTTTTTTAAATAGACACAGTGGAGGCGTAGAGGATAGATTATATGTTGATTTGCCATCACTTTTAAAGCCTGGCGATCTTTTGATACTAAATGATACTAAAGTTATAAAAGCTCGCCTTCGAGTAAAAAAACAAAACGGTGTTGATAGAGAGATAATAGTGCTAGAAAAGCACAGTTTTGACAAAAATTGGCACGTCCATAACATTTTGTATAAAAAAAGTTTAAAAGTTGGTGATGAATTATCAATCGCTGGCAATAAGTTAAAAGTGAGGGCGATTTTAGGAAATGGTATTGCTGAAGTTTTTAGCGATGTTGATTTATTAAAATTAACCGACAGCTACGGAGAAGTGCCATTACCGCCATATATGCATAGAAAGAGCAATGCTAATGACATAAAGCGCTATCAGACAGTATGGGCTAAAGACATTGGTTCGGCCGCAGCTCCAACCGCTAGTCTTAATATGACCCAAGAGATACTTAATAATTTATCAAAATTAGGAATTAAGACTCGGTACGTCACTTTACACGTTGGTTTGGGAACTTTTTTGCCAATTAGAACTGATAATCTGAAAGACCATGAGATGCATAAAGAATATTTTAAAATACCAAAAGAAACCGTTGAAGCAATTTACGAAACAAAGAAAAATGGCGGTAGGGTTATCGCCGTTGGCACAACCGTCACTAGGGCACTAGAATATTCTTATAAACAGATACAAACTCAACAATCAGGAATCAGCGGAGAAGCAGATATTTTCATATATCCAGGATATGAATTTAAAATTATAGACGGGCTTTTGACAAATTACCACGCCCCAAGAAGTACGGTTTTAATGTTAACGGCGGCTTTCGCCAATTGGGATAAATTATTACCAGCTTATAAACATGCAATTCAGAAAAAGTATAGCTTTTTAAGTTATGGTGACTCAATGCTGATATTATAAATTGTATGAACAGTGCTTTAAAATTTAATATCAATAAAGAATTGGATGGGACACTAGCTCGAACTGGATTAATAAAAACATCACACGGTGTTATAAACACACCAGCTTTCATTATCGGCGGCACTCAGGCAACTGTAAAAACTCTTAATACAGAACAAGTTAGTGAATTGGGTGGACAATCAGTTTTAGTTAACGCCTATCATTTAATGCTTAGACCAGGCGAAGAACTTATCAAAAAAGCGGGTGGCATTCATAAATTTATGAATTGGGATAAACCAACTTTTTCTGACAGTGGTGGCTTTCAGGTTTTTTCGTTGGGCATGGCTTATAAAAAAGGGATTGACGTAACTAGTCATAGCGAAAAAGGCGACCCCACCCAAGCGGTCCACACAAAAGCTCAACTTACAAAAGTTACAGACGAAGGCGTCTATTTTAGATCGCACTTAGATGGCAGTAAATTATTTATGACTCCAGAAAAATCTATGGAGATTCAGCATAAAATTGGCGCGGATATACACATGTGTTTTGATGAATTAACATCACCACTTGCAGAGAAACAGTATATTAAAAAAGCTATGGATAGAACTCACGCTTGGGCTAATCGCTGTCTTATATCTCATCAAAAATTAAATCAGAAGCATTTGGAAAATAATGAAAAAACTCAAGCGCTTTATGGAGTTATTCAGGGTGGAAGAGAGCAAGATTTAAGACAAGAAAGTGCGCAATTTTTAGGAAGTATGGATTTCGACGGATATGGCATTGGTGGGGTTTTCGAGCCAGAAGACATTTCTCAGACCGTTAAATGGGTTAATGAAATATTACCTAAAAATAAACCTCGTCATCTATTGGGGATGGGCGCACAACCGGCCGATTTATTTTTGGGAGTAGAATATGGCATCGATACTTTTGATTGCGTCGCCCCAACTAGGCAAGCTAGAAATGGAGCATTATTTACTCATCATGGTCGCATTAATATTAAAAATAGCAAATATTTTGACGATTTTTCACCGATAGATAAAGAATGTGACTGTTATACTTGCAAAAATTACACCAAAGCCTATTTACATCATTTATTTAAAGCATCCGAAATCTTAGGTTTGACCCTGGCCAGTATTCATAATGAAAGATTTGTAGTTAAAACTGTTGACGACATTAGATTGAGCATAGAAAATGAAACATTTTTCGAATTTAAAAAACTATTTTTAAATCAATACTATAAAAAATAGGGGATTAATATAGCTCATAAACAATAAAAAACAGCCGTTTTTAGCGACTGTTTTTGAGGATGCATATTTCCCTTTGCTATATTCTGTATATATCTGAAGCCTGTTTTGCGGCTGTATCTGTTTCTTCTCGTTTCTCCTGAATTGTATCAACAACCGCTCCCGGAACAGATTGACCTTTTTCTATGATTTCGTAAGCTTCTTGTTTTAATTTTGAAATTTCTTCTTCTCTAGATTTAGTTGCCTCTGCTATAACCATAGCTTCTGATGGGTCAACAACCGCATCTGGATGCTCTTCTATGTAATCTTCGTTTCTTATCCTTTTTTCATCACTTTTTATTCCTTCATTTTCTGATTCGGCTATAGGTTGGGCTTCAAATGAGCTTTCAATAGCATCTGGATGAGCTTTCATGTAGTCATCAATTGGCTTCATCATATCATAATACCTAGATGATCTTTCCCCGCTTCTTTTAATTGCATGTCTTAGTTTATCTAGTTCCACTGGTGAAGTATCTCCATCTTCACCGCGCAACTTTTTAGATAGTGACATCTGTGGGCCGTCTTCCATAGTCGCCATTGTCTCAGCCTTATCCTTGTCCGTAACATAACTTTCTGGTATGACAGGTTCTTGTTCGCTCATTTTTTTGTTCCTTTTTATTTTTATGCTATACACTTCGATATTATCATATTAATTCATTTTTGTCAATATTGGGCAGTTTTTTAAGAATAGCCACGGCAACAAATTGTAACTTATTTCGTGTATCATTATTCAAAATATGATCAAAAAACTAAAATCACCCCTGAAGGTGATTAATTTGGCGGGCCCGACCGGACTTGAACCGGCGATCTCCTCCGTGACAGGGAGGCGTGATAACCGCTACACTACGAGCCCATACCTGAGGTATTCTAACAGTTTTTAATACCAAGCGCAACAGATAGCTTTAAGTTTATTTTATCTGTTTAAAATGATATAATCAGCAAAGGTCAAGCTAGTGCCGCTGTAGCTCAGTTGGTAGAGTGGCGCTTTCGTAAAGCGTAGGTCTCCGGTTCAAACCCGGACAGCGGCTCCAAGGAATAATAATGAAAAAAACTGTTAAAGAATCATTAAAATTACTAATAAACAACAGATTATTATTTGTATCAGTTATTTTTGTTAATTTGGTTGCGGTTATATTTGCGATTATTTTAGTTTTTTTAATCAAACCAAGTGAGTTACAACTTGTTAACCACTATTCTGCTTTTGGTATAACTCATCTTTACAGAAGCCAATGGTATTACCTATATGTCTTCGTTGCATTCCAACTAATGGTTTCTATTTTACATTCTATTATTTCAGTTAAAATGTTAATTGTTAAAGGCCATTCTATTGCAATGTTAACAATTTGGTCTGGTCTGTTTGTTTTAGCGCTGGGATTTTCTACGGCCTTATCTGTAATTAATGTATGGAACCCACTTCAATAAACATGATTGATTTAGAAATTCCCATAGGTAAACGGTCTTTAAAATATAGGCTTTTTGAGATGTTACCTGGCGTGATAAGTTATGGCATGCTTATTTTAATGGTCGTTTTATCACTTATCAACCCGACCTTGGCTGCGATTTATCTATTTTTTATTATTACTTCGCTCTTAGTTAAGGCGGTTGGTATCGCAATTCACACTATCGGGGGGAGAAACAGGTTAGATAGAGCACAAAAGGTCAACTGGCATAATCGTTTGGCCGATCTAGAAAGGCCTCAAGAATCATATGAACGTTTGTTAAAAAAAGAGTCAAACTCTTTTGGCGCCAAGCAACATCTTGAGAACCTTAGGCTAATAACAGCTGATCCAAGCGCTTTTCCAAAACCTTCGCAAATTTATAACGCCGTTATTATTGCTACTTATAACGAGTCTTATGATGTATTAGCTCCGACGATTAAGTCAGTTTTAGATAGTAGTTTTGACAGTAAAAAGATTATTTTAGTTCTAGCCTACGAAGAAAGAGGTGGAGAAAGAACTAAAAATACGGCTCTAAAGTTAGAAAAGCAATTTAAAGATAAATTCCTAGCCTTTCATCTAGTGGAACACCCTGACAAGCTCCCTAATGAGGTGGTTGGTAAGGGTGGCAATATAACTTGTGCTGGTAGATTCTTAAAAAAGTGGCTGAAAAAGAAGAAAATCGACTTTAAAAATGTTATTGTAACTACTCTAGATTCTGATAATCGACCGCATTACACTTACTTTGATTACCTAACTTATGAATATATCGTCCACGAAGATAGAAAACACCTTGCTTATCAGCCAGTTTGTATGTTTATGAGCAATATATGGGATGCTCCAGCGCCAATGCGAGTAATTGCGACCGGTAACTCGTTTTGGAATATTATTAGCTCTATGAGGCCTCACACATTGCGAAATTTTGCTTCACATTCACAAAGCATGGATGCGCTCGAAGAGATGGATTTTTGGAGTACGCGAACAATTGTCGAAGACGGGCATCAATATTGGCGTAGCTATTTCTATTTTAATGGGAATTATAATGTCATGCCGATATATGTACCGATTTACCAAGATGCAGTTCTATCTGATACTTATCTAAAGACTCTAAAAGCGCAATTTGTTCAGTTAAGAAGATGGGCTTATGGCGCTTCAGATGTGCCATACGTAGCCACTAGAATATTTACTAAAAATCGTAATGTCCCGTTAATAGACGGTATAGCCAAGTTTATAAGATTATTAGATGGCCACGTAACCTTGGCTAGTGTATCTATACTAGTTGCGATAGGTGGCTGGATTCCAGTCTTAATTAATAGTGAAGCTACGCGTAGCTTATCAGCTAATCAATTACCGGATATTGTCAGTCAAATACAACAGATTGCCATGATAGGTTTGATTATAACTGTATTCATGTCGTTTAAATTGTTACCGCCGCGTCCAAGTCGTTATAAACGTTCTAGGACGCTTCTTATGGTCCTGCAGTGGGTACTAATGCCTGTAACTGCTATATTTTATAATTCTGCAGCCGCCTTATATTCGCAAGGACGATTATTAATCGGTAAGTATCTTGATAAGTTTGATGTAACAGACAAAGCTGTTATTAAAGACTAAAACAAACAGAGCCTATTAACGAGGGCCTATTAACTAATAGTACGAGCTTTAACTTCGTGTCTTATCTGACTAAGAGTCTTGTTGTACTCAAAATCTAGGCTAAATCTCTCTAGTTGCGAGAGTGTATTTTGATTGTTTTTAGCCTGTTTTCTATCGTTCATACCGCTATATTAGCATAAAGAATATAATTTGTCAATAGAACATATATTCAACTCATACATCATCTATGATATATAAATATAATAAATAACTCTCAATCGCTCGTGGAAAACTTATCATATTTGGGTATAAATAAAAACAGCCCCTTGATGGAGCTGTAAAGATGTGCTTTTTGGTGGGTCCTGGAGGATTCGAACCTCCCACCTCAACAACGTCAATGTTGCGCTCTAGCCAAATGAGCTAAGGACCCTTGAGTAATACTAGAATAGCAAAATAGGGGTACAAGTTCAATAATGTGCTATTATATTTATAAAGCAATGAAGTGATCTAACTAGTCACTGAGCTTCGCGGGGAGTTGTAACGTACGTAACGTAACATCACGAGGGTTCGTTCACCTTGAAGATGAACGGGAAGTCCGGTGGAACCGTCCAGTCTATAAAGCGGAAAAGTACTGGATCCGAGACATGCGATAAATGGATTTAAATAGTGATTTAAATTTAGACATCGCATGTTTTTATTTAATCAAAATCAATCAAAGGAGTATTAAATGCCAGAAGAAAATAAAATGGAAGTTATTAGACACTCGCTTTCGCATCTTATGACTATGGTAGTTGAAGAGATGTACCCCGGGGTCGGATTGGGCGTAGGTCCAGCTGTTGATGATGGTTTTTACCAAGACTACGATTTACCACAGGCTATTAATCAAGATATATTACCAAAGATAGAGAAACGCATTAAAGAATTAATAAAACAAGATATTAAATTCGAACAACACTATGTTGAGTTTGATGATGCTTATAAATTTTACAAAAATGATCCATATAAAACGGCGATGATTGATGAGTTAAAGGAAAAGGGTGAAACTAGAGTTAGTTTTTATAAATCTGGCAATTTTGATAATTTATGTGCCGGACCGCATGTAAATTCAACTAAGGAAATTGATCCAGATGCCTTTAAGTTAACGCGTATTTCTGGCGCTTATTGGAGAGGTGATGAAAAAAATAAAATGCTACAACGTATTTATGGCGTAGCATTCACTACTAAAGAAGAGCTTGATCAATATCTAGAGGGCCTCAAACAGGCTAAATTAAGAGACCATCGTAAGTTAGGTAAAGAGCTTGATATTTATATCACATCTAATCTAGTTGGGACGGGGTTACCTTTGTTTACTCCAAGAGGTACAGTTTTAAGAGACGTTTTTGCTCAATTATCTAATCAAATTAGAATTGGTTATGGTTTTGAAAAAGTTTGGACCCCTCACATAACCAAGATTGATTTGTATAAAAAATCAGGACATTGGGATAAATTCGGTGATGAGTTATTTTTAGTAACGAGCCAAGAAACAGATGATAAGATGGCTCTAAAGCCAATGAATTGTCCTCATCATGCTCAAATTTATGCCAGTCGACCGAGAAGTTATAAAGATTTACCGATACGTTATCTAGAAACGACAACCGATTATCGGGATGAAAAGACGGGCGAATTAGGTGGATTAGATAGGGTTAGATCTTTGACTCAGGATGATAGTCACGTTTTTTGTAGCCCAGATCAGGTAGAGCAAGAAATAAGTAATCTTATAGCTTCGGCTAATGAGCTTTATTCAACTATCGCTATGAAATTACGAGTGCGTTTATCATACCGAGATAATAGTGATGCGTATTTGGGCGATATAAATCTATGGCAATCAGCTCAAAAACAGTTAAAATCTGCTGTTTTAGCTAGTAATCTAGATTATTTTGAAAAAGATGGCGAAGCGGCCTTTTACGGTCCAAAAATTGATTTTATGGCAACAGACGCTATTGGTCGTGAACATCAAGTTGCTACCGTTCAGCTAGATTTTGTTCAACCAAAACGTTTTGATTTGGAATATACAGACGCCGATGGATTAGTTAAAACTCCTGTCATGATTCACTGTGCGATACTTGGCTCAATTGAGCGTTTTTTAAGTGTCTTCATAGAGCATACTGCTGGTTGGTTCCCATTCTGGGCAGCTCCAGAACAGGTTAGGGTATTAACAATCAATAATAATGTCAATGAATATGTAGATGAAATAAAAAATATTTTAAACAAAGTAGTCTTGATGAAACCTATAAAATATAACGAGATTCGTTATCGAATTGATGATAGAAATGAGTCTTTAGGTAAAAAGATTCGTGAAGCTACGTCCTCTAAAATTCCTATGCAGTTAATTATTGGGCCTAGGGATGTTGAAGCAAAAGAGGTTAGTATTAGAACCATAAACAATGAAGAAAAAGTTAAACTAGAGAATTTAGCTGACTACATTAGCAATTACAATTAGATATGTTTATTAAATCAAATGTAATGAAAACAAAACAAAAACATCCATTGATAGTTATAGTGGGTCCGACCGCTTCAGGTAAAACCGCTATTTCTATAGAAATTGCCAAAAAGATAGACGGTGAGATTATTTGTGCTGATTCTAGGACTATATATAAGTATATGGACATCGGAACAGCTAAACCAAATCAAAAAGAGCGTGCCGAAGTGCCACACTGGGGTCTTGATCTAATAAACCCAGGTGAATATTTTTCCGCTTCTGATTTTAAAAATTATGCTAATCAAAAAATAAAAGAAATAAGAAGAAGAGGTCGGGTACCTATGCTTGTAGGTGGCAGTGGACTATACATTGACTCAGTCGTATTTGATTACAATTTTGGTAAAGCAGTAAATATACAAGAAAGACAAAAATTACAACAACTAAATATCGAAGAACTTCAAAATTATTGCCATAATAACAATATAAAACTACCTATTAATTATAAAAATAAACGTCACCTAATTCGTGCTATAGAGAATAAAGGAGTAATTCAAGAAAAACGAAGTACTCCTATTGAAAATAGTATTATTGTAGGAATCGCAACAGATAAATCGGTTCTTATAGATAATATATCACGCAGAATTAATCAAATGTTCGATAATGGGGTAGTTGATGAATATAGGCAACTTGTTAACTGTTTTGGTTGGGATAATGAAGCTATGAAAGCTAATGTCTATATCCTAATAAAGAAATATATCAATAACGAGATTGATTTAATTGAAGTAAAAAATACATTATCCCATCTTGATTGGAGATTAGCTAAACGACAGCTAACATGGTTTTATCGGAATCCATTTATAAATTGGCTTAAGGTCGATGAGGCTAGGGACTTTATAATTAATAAATTGTCGCTTGAGTAATCTCGTGCTATTATTAGAATACGAAAATTATGCGGAGTAAAAGATGATTGATACATTATTTGGATCGAAAACTAGAGTAAAATTATTACATCTATTCTTGAACAATCCTGGTAAATCCTTTTACGTTCGAGAAATTACCCGAATTATTGATGAACAAATTAATTCTGTTAGACGTGAACTTTCCAATATGTTAAATGTAGGTGTTATTGAATGCGATAGTGCCGAAAATAAGTTATATTATCAAGTTAATCAGCGTTATGAATATTACAAACCGTTAAGAGCTATTTTTAGCGATTCTAAAGATTTTGAAATTATAGATAAAAGTAATAAAATTGATAATCAAGCACATGATAATAAATATCAATATATTTTTGAAACTATTGATGGCTTAAGACTAGCGATATTAGCCGGTTCACTTGTTAAAGGTTCGACTTCTAAAATTGATGTGCTATTTGTGGGTAATCTATCTAGTAATAAGATTCAAACAGCCATTAACCATATCGAAAAAAATGAAGGTAGAGAAATTGTATATAGTGTCCTACCTTATGATGAATTTTATTATCGTTTAAGTATAAGAGATAAATTTATTACCGAAATCATCAATAACACACATCAAGTTATTGTAGATAAGGATAATATATTAACGAAAAATTAAGGAGCCGAATTAAAAATGTTTGAGATTGAATATAAAGGTGCTAACTGTATCGTCATCAGTAATAAGAAAACAAAGTTAGTTATAGATCCTAAATTATCCATTGTGGGGCTAAAAGATTTTCCAGTTAAAGACTGTGTTGAAATTGCGACTGAAGAAAGATTTGCTATATATAATTCTGACGAATCAGTTTTGATAAATGGTCCAGGAGAATACGGTGTTGCTGATTTTGATATTAGAGGTATTGCAGCACGTCGTCATATTGATAGTGAGGATAAACAAAAGCTATCAACTATGTATAGAATCGAAATTGACGATGTTAGATTGGGTGTTTTAGGAAATATAGATGAAAATCTTAATGACGACCAACTCGAGGAATTAGGTGTTCTTGACATCTTAGTTTTACCAGTTGGCGGTAATGGATATACACTTGACGCCGTTAGTGCGGCAAAATTAGTACGTACAATTGGGCCGAAGGTTGTTATCCCTGTTCATTATTTTGATAAGGCAATTAAATATGAAGTCCCGCAAGATGATTTAGAACTATTTGTTAAAGAAATAGGACTAGAAGTTGAGACGGTATCGAAATATAAATCAAAGCAAATTAATAATAACCAAGCTGGCATAGCTTTAGTTAAAATAGAGCGTAGCTAAGTTTTATTTAAGTAAACCCTTCTTTTTTAGTATTCTAATAGCTTGTGTACTCAGGGTCATAGTTATTTTTTTACCATCTAACTCAAAAGTCTTCTTTTGAAGGTTGGGTTTAAAGACTCTCTTTGTTCTACGCATAGAAAAGCTAACATTATGACCAAATTGTTTTCCTTTACCTGTTAAATCACAGCGTGCTGACATAATATATTCCTATAATTTTTTATTGACAATCCGTAGTATTGTACTGGTTTTTTCAATCTTAGTCAAGAGGTGGGTTTTTGTCACCTAGTGCTAATGCTGTTATAATTGCTATTATGTTTGAAATTGGGGATATTAATATAATATATATCATTACAGTATTGGTTGTAATCTTAATTTCAATGACTATGCATGAAGCCATGCATGCCTATGCTAGTTATTGGTTAGGGGACGATACGGC
>JBASLU010000056.1:0-10540 GCA_049656505.1 Saccharimonadales bacterium (SeqCode)
GCATTAATTCTAGAACAGTTGGCTTTGTTTTGGGTCCCAGAATGAATGCTGCGGGAAGATTAGAAACCGCCAAACATGCTCTTGAACTTTTATTAGCTGAAGACAAAAAACTAGCTATGGAAAAGTCTATTCTTCTTGATGACTTTAATACCAAGCGTCGCGAAGAACAGAACAGAATTTATCAAGAAGCGTTAAAACAAGCTGCTACTTATGAAAATCAATCAGTTCTGGTTTTGAGTAATCCGAATTGGAGCCACGGCATCGTTGGGATTGTAGCTTCTAAAATACTTGAAACTTTTAAGAAACCAGTTGTAATATTTCAAGAAATGGGCACATTGTCTAAGGGTTCAGCGCGTAGCTATGGTGATTTTGATTTATCTCAGGCTCTTTTGTATTTAGAAAAATTGTTGAAAAAGGGCGGTGGTCATAAATTAGCTGCTGGTTTGACTATAGACACAAAAAATATAGATAAAGTTAGAAAAAAATTGAACGAATTTTATAAATTAAAAGAAATCGATTTGATTAAACAACAGTTATTATTATCGCCACTAGCCGATGTAGAAGCTCAATTATCTGAAGTTACCGTAGAAGTTGTTGAGATGATTAATAAACTAGAGCCATTCGGGCAAGGTAATCCAACCCCAATCATTAAAAGTGAAAATCTTAAAGTGATTGAAACTAAAAAAATGGGCAATGATAATCAGCATCTAAAAGTCTTACTAAAAGACAAAGACGGCTGTATGATGAATTTTGTTTCATTTAGTTTTCCTGATGACCATATCGTAAAAGTAGGTAACTTAGTAGATGTTTTATATGTTCCAATATTAAATAATTGGCGCGGTAGAAAAACAGTTGAAGGTAAAATATTGACCATTAATATTGCGTAGTATAATTATCCCTGTTATAATCTGACCATATGGTATTAGTAACACGAAAAGACGAAAGAGAAGCAAACGAGAATATTATTCGACGTTTCAATCGCAAAGTTTTGCAAAGCGGTATATTAGCTAGCGCAAAAGCTTCTATGCGATTTTCGAAACCGATTTCAAAATCAGAGCGTCGCGTCAAGGCTATAATTAGAAAAACGCGTAAAGCTGATAAATTGGATCGCACTCGATTAGGAACAAGGTAATAATGTCCGTTAAAGATCGTATCAATAGCGACTTAAAAGCCGCTTTGTTAGGCGGCGATCATTTTAAGTGCGATGTTTTAAGAACTATTAAGGCGGTAATTTTAAACGAAGAAGTGGCTTTGGGCAAAAGGGAAGAAGGGCTTGAAGACTCTCTTGTTGAGCAATTAATTGCTAAAGAACTTAAAAAACGACATGAAAGTGCTGAGATATATAATCAAGCCGACCGTAAAGAATTAGCTGATAAAGAATTAAATGAAGTGGAAATTCTATCTCAATATTTACCGCCACAATTATCGGAAGAAGAAATTTTAAAGATTATTAGATCACATGCTTCTGAACTATCCATAAAAGACCAAAGTGGTATGGGCCAACTAATTGGATCTGTCAAAAAGCAACTAGGTAGTTCAGCAGATGGATCTGTGATTGCAAAATTAGTAAAGCAGGTCGTAGAAGAAAACTCGAAATAGGAAATTTGATAATGATTATATTTTTAGGGCCGGCTGGATCAGGTAAAAGCGTTCAAGGACAATTGTTGGCAGAAAAATATAATTGGCAATGGTTGTCGGTGGGTCAGTTGCTTAGAGCTAGTTCTGATGAAAAAATTCAAAAAATTATGCAAAAAGGCAAATTAGTCCCTAACAATCTAACTTTTAAAGTACTAAGCGAAAACCTAGATGGTATAAAAAATTACAAAAAAATAATTTTAGACGGTTTTCCTAGATCAATTGAGCAAACTGATTGGCTAATCAATAGCAAATATCACGAATTTCTAGATCTAGTTTTTGTTATTCAAATTAGCACTCAGGAAATTATACAAAGAATGGAGCTTAGGGGTAGGAGTGATGATAATCATCAATCAATCAACGAAAGGCTTGAAATTTATTATCAGGAAATAAATGAGATTATTAATCATTTAAAGAATAATTCTATTTCCGTAACTACCATTAATGGAGGGGGCTCTATTGAGGAAGTTCATGAAAGAATTAAGAAGGAGTTAATTAAGTGCGGTCTTCTTTAAAATCAACACAACCACAAAAAACTAAATCAGAAATTGAAGCGATGAGGCATGGTGGCAAGTTGTTGGCAACGATTTTAAGTAATTTAAAACAATATATACAACCAGGCATGAGTGAGATAGAAGCTAATAATTGGGTTGAAAAAGAAATTATAGCCATGGGCGCGTCTGCTACCTATAAAACTCCAGAAGTAAATTTTCCAGCTGCTATCTGTATATCTACTAATGATGAATTGGTTCATAGTATTCCGACTGATTATATTTTTGAAAAAGGTGATGTAGTTAGTTTTGATTTAGTCATTACCTATAATGGCATGAAGGTTGACAGTACTTTTACAATGGTAGTGGGCGAAGAGCCAAAGGGCGTCAAGAAACATCTACTGAATTTTACTGAAAGAAGCCTGTATGCTGGTATCGACGCTGTTAAAGGAGGAGCTTATACTGGAGATATAGGTGCTGCCGTAGAGAACGTTTTACGCAGCGGAAAGTTAGGTATCGTTAAAGAATTGGTTGGACACGGGATAGGTCATAAAATGCAACAACCTCCTCAAATACCTAACTATGGTTTTAAGGGTTCGGGCACTTTATTATTACCTGGTGATACTATCGCTATTGAGCCAATGGCGACATTAGGTAGCGGGGCTATTAAACAGGATGGGGAATGGACGATTAAAACCAAAGATGGAAGTCTTGCTGCCCATTTTGAACATACAGTGATGGTAACAGAGGACGGCGTAGAAATCTTAACTCAAATTTAATAAATTTTTGACTCTTCTGCCGACTGCTTCTGACGGTTCGATGACAGTGGCTCTTTCATTGACTAATTCGATGATTGAATCTTTTATCCAATGGTAGTGAGTACAGCCCAGTACAATAACATCGGCCTTCATAGAACATACTTGCTCAATAGTTTTACTAATTGATTGATAATTAATTTGATTTTTTTCAATCATCAAAGCCCAACTGCTAACATTTGGTTCAATAATTTCGAGATTTTCTCCATATTTTTTTACTAAGTTTTTGTAACGCTGACTTTTTAGAGTCGCCGGAGTGGCAAAAACAGCAATCGTATTCGTCTTAGTTAATTTGTTAGCGGTTTTTATCATTGGCTCAATGCCTATAAATTTTTGATGTGGATATTTTTCTCTTAAAGTATCTATTGCAACTGCCGTAGCGGTATTGCAGGCGATAATAATAACATCGCAAGCTTGCTTTAATAGTGGTTGGATAGCCTTATCAGTTAAGTCGATTATTTCTTGATTACTTTTTTCGCCATAAGGAACATTTTGTTTATCGTCAATTATCAATATGTTTGCTTTCGGGAAAAATTTACTTAAAGATTTGGCTATTGCTTTACCGCCAATTCCGCTATCAAAAATACCTAATCTCATGATTAATTTATTGTATGTCGATATTTATAACTAGTCAAAATTACCCGTAAGCGTTATACTTTATGGTATGCAAGAAGCTTCTCCTAGGTTTATCGTAGGTATTGATATTGGTACCACGAAAGTGCGTTGTGTTGTTGGCCACATAGACAGCACGACCGGTCATCCTACGATTGTAGGAGTTGGCACGGCCACAAACAGTGGAATGAGAAAAGGTAATGTCGTCAATCTTGAAGGGCCGGCCCAGGCGATTGACGAAGCCCTAGGTGAAGCCGAAAGAATGAGCGGGTATCAAATTAATGCTGCTACTATCAGCATTAATGGTTCTCATATTATAAGTACTCATTCCGATGGAATGATTGCAGTTGGTAATAATAGCCATGAAATTACAGAAGAAGATATTGCTCGAATTGAAGAGGTTGCAACTTTAGGTAAAGTACCGGCCAATCGCGATATTTTAGAAGTAGTGCCTCATTCATATAAATTAGATGGTCAAGATAATATAAAAAATCCAATTGGTATGACAGGAAATCGGTTAGAGATTGATGCTCATGTTGTTTCAGTTCTGACACCGCATCTAATTAATTTACAAAAAGCTAGCGAATTAGCCAAAGTAACACCAAATTCTATAATAGTCGCCGGAGTTGCTGCAGCTCGGGCTGTTTTAACCGAACAGCAAATTGAAAATGGAGTTGCTTTAATAGATATTGGTGGTTCAACGACAAATATTGCAGTATACGAAGAAGGTGACTTGCAATTTTGTGCTGTTATACCAATAGGTGGAATTAACATAACAAATGACTTAGCGATTGGCTTAAAAACTGATCCCGAAATAGCTGAAAAATTAAAAATCGAACATGCATCTGCTATAAAACGTCGCGAAAAATCTGGTGTAAGTTTGGAATTTGAAAAAGAAATATATAGTTTCGAAACAGGCGATATAGATGAAATTGTAGATGCTAGGTTAGAAGAAATTTTTGAAGCCGTTAACCATGAATTAAAAAGAGCCGGCTATGCAGGAAAATTACCGAGCGGAGTTGTCATTACGGGTGGAACTGCTAACTTAAGTGGGATTAACGAATACGCCAAAGAAGCTTTAGGGTTGGCGGCTAAAATTGGTAAAGCCACTGGTTATGGTGGTGTAGTTGATGATGCAGGAAAGCCGCAACTTGCAACTGCTGTTGGATTAATGTTAATTGATTCTGAAGCTAAATCTCGTAATGTCGCCTCAATAAAAAGTGGTAGCGGAAATATTTTTTCTTCTGGAATTGGAGCAATTTCGAAACTTCTAGGTCGTTTCAAAGTTTAAGTCATTTTAAATTTTAATTTTTGAGTGTTATACTATAGTTTGAATAAGAATATTGGGGGATTACATACAATATGCCTGAAGTAAAACCAAGCGAAATACAAACATTTGCTAGCATAAAGGTAGTTGGTGTTGGCGGAGCCGGCGGTTCGGCAATAAATCGAATGAAAGACGCTGGTCTTTCTGGTGTTCAATTTATTGCGATGAATACTGATGCGCAAGCCTTACACAATAATAAAGCTGATGTAAAGATACACTTAGGAAAATCTACGACTAATGGGCTAGGGGCTGGAGCGGATCCTTCGGTGGGTGAAACCGCTGCTAATGAGACTAGGGACGAAATTCGAGAAGCGCTTGAAGGGGCAGATATGGCTTTTATAACAATCGGTGCCGGCGGCGGAACAGGCAGTGGCGCTGGTTATATAGTTGCAGAAATAGCGCGCGAACTTGGTATTTTAGTTGTTGGTGTAGCCACTAAACCTTTTAGCTTCGAAGGCGAAAAGCGTCGTAAAAATGCTGAATGGGCAATTGCAAAAATGGGTCGCAGTGTTGACACGATGATTACAATTCCTAACGATAGATTATTACAAACTATTGATAGACGAACGCCCCTACTTGAGACATTCAAGATAGCAGATGATGTACTAAGGCAAGGTGTCCAAGGCATTTCAGAATTAATTACTGAACACGGTCTCATAAATCTAGATTTTGCCGATGTAAGAGCTGTTATGAGCAACGCTGGCTCTGCCTTAATGGGTATAGGACGAGCTAGTGGGGATGATAGGGCCGTTCAAGCTGCGCAACAGGCTATTGAATCGCCTTTAATAGAAGTATCTATTGACGGCGCTAAGGGCGTTCTATTTAACGTTACTGGTGGCTATGATATGAGTATGAGCGAAATCCAAGAGGCTGCCGAAATTATCACCAGCGCCGTTTCGCCAGACTCTAATATTATTTTTGGCGCTACGCTAAAACCAGAAATTGAAGACGAACTAATTATTACCGTTATAGCAACAGGTTTCGATTCGGCTTATTTACATAATCAAGCTGAGTCTTTAGAAAATGAAGGCAGTGATTCCAAAGAAAATAAACTCGATGAACACTCCGTGAACGATATTGATATGAATCTAGATCACAGTGAGGCGGCTAACATATTTAGTGAAGAAAACCATGAGAATATTTGGAATAAACCAGAAGAAGATGAAGAACATGAAGTTCCAGCTTTTTTGCGACGTCGCAAAAAGAGTAAGAAAAATTCAGACGATAAGGAAAAGTAGTTTTAGATGGCAAAATATAACATTGGCGATAGTCGAGTTATAGAGTCGCGAGAAGTTAGCGATGGTGTTACTATTCGTCGCCGACGCGAGACTCCTGATGGTAAAAGGTTTACTACTTATGAGAGAATTGAAAGGCCAAATTTAGCGGTCGTTAAAAAAAGTGGCATAAGAGAATTATTTGATCGGGACAAACTAGCTATTGCTATAAAAAGATCGGTTGGTAAATTCTTTTCCTCGGAAGTAGAAGTTGAAGAAATGATTAGCAATATTGAAGATGAAATATATGCTATTGGTGAAAATGAAATTAGCTCGAAAGAAATTGGTGAAAAAGTTTTAGACGAATTACTTAGACGTAATGAAGTTGCCTACGTTCGTTTTGCAAGTGTTTTTCATGAGTTTAAAACATTAGATGATTTTGTGAGGATATTGGAGCAAAGACGCAAACAGAAAAAAGAAGGTGGCTCTGATGCGAGTAATAGTAGTCTTTAAGGAAGAATCGGATTACGCACGAGAGGTTCTAGATTTTTTACGCGATTTTAAACGACAAACGGGGCATGATTTAGAAATTATTGATCCTGAAACTCCAGAAGGTATTCATTTTTGTACTGCCTATGACATTATGGAATATCCGACAATTATTGCGATTAGTGACAATAGTGTTATGCAAAACCTCTGGAGAGGTTTACCGTTACCGACAATAAGTGAAGTCAGTTACTATACACAATAAAATAACACAGCTTGATGATAGTTGTGGTATCGGTTATAATCTTAGGTTGAGACATCCTTTTTTAAGAGGTTAGCGACTATCAATCGTGAAAGTCTCTTTCGGAAGAAACCTAACACTTTTTAAAATGTTAGTGAGTAGAACCGAACGGATACGACTCGTTAGATCGTTATAATAAAGTGCTAAAAAGAATCTCTTTTTAGAAACTGGATGGTACCTCCCACAATTCGCCATAAGACGAAGGGATCCAGTGTCTAAGAAGGGATTTTTATTTTAAAGAAAGGTAATTAGCTCTATGAAATTTAAATCGGGTACACGTAGACGCGCGATTGAATATGAAAAGGATCTTGTTAAAAAATGGAAAGAAGGCAAGATTTTTGAAAAATCAGTTGAAAGGCGTCCAGCTGATAATTCGTATGTGTTTTACGATGGCCCGCCTTTTATAACCGGTGTTCCGCATCATGGGACATTGCTATCTAGCATCGTTAAAGATGCTATACCTCGTTATCAAACTATGAAGGGGAGAAGAGTGGAGCGTCGTTGGGGTTGGGATTGCCACGGTCTACCAGCTGAAAATTTTGTGGAAAAGAAGCTAGGCATTACAGATAGGCACGATATAGGTACAAAAATTAGTTTAGCTGATTATATAACTACAGCTCGCGAAAGCATGGTCCAGACTAGTAATTTATGGGAAGACACTATTGATAGAATAGGTCGTTGGGTAGATTTTAAAGGTGCCTATAAAACCATGGACAAAGATTATATGGAATCTGTCTGGTGGGCATTCAAGACTTTATATGAAAAAGGTAAAATTTACGAAGGTGAGCGTGTTTTGATGTATGACACCGAGTGGGCAACGCCACTTTCAAAAGCAGAAATTACGATGGATACAGGTGCGTATATCGAAGTAACTGATCCTAGCGTTTACGTTAAGTTTGAGCTAATAAATCCATCCTTTGCCGAGGCTTCTGATGGCAAGCTAGAAGATGTATATCTTCTAGCTTGGACTACTACTCCTTGGACACTACCTGGTAATACAGCCTTGGCAATAAGTGAGAAAATCAGTTACGTTTTGGTTGAAGTTGGTGGCGAATTTTTGATTATGGCTGAAGACGTGCTTGAGAGAGTATTAACTGATGAAAAGCATAACAGTTTGGAATATAAGGTCGTCGAAAAAATTAAAAGCAAAGATTTAATTGGTAAAACTTATAAACCAATATTTGGTGATCGCGGAAAAGGCGCTCACAAAATTTGGGCGGCTGACTATGTAAATACTGAATCTGGAACGGGTATAGTTCATCTTGCCCCAGCTTATGGCGAAGAGGATTTTGAACTAGCCAAAGAAAAAGATATTCCCATTATCCATGTCTTAGACGAATATGGAAATTATACCGAAACTGAGTGGGCGGGCGAGAATGTTTGGAAAATAAATAAAACAATCGCTAAAACTTTATACGAAAAGGGTGTCGTTTGGAAGATTGAATATATACGTCACGAATATCCACATAATCCTAGAACTGGGCATAGGTTGATGTACAGGGCCCATCCTAGTTGGTTTATGGACATAGATGGTCAGCGAGTCGAAATGCTTGAACAAAATACTGATAATATAAATTGGTTTCCTACTCATATTAAGCATGGTAGATTTGAAAAAAATATTGAACAAGCACCAGATTGGAATTTAAGTCGTGATCGGTTTTGGGCAACGGCTATGCCTGTTTGGAAGGGTGTTGATAAAGACGGCAAAGAGCATATCAAGGTTATTGGAAGCTATGCTGAGCTAAAAGAACTTAGTGGTATTGAATTAGAAGACTATCATCGTCCATGGGTTGATGACATAACTTTTGAAATTGATGGAGTTAAATATCAACGAATCGACAAAGTATTAGATTGTTGGTTTGAAAGTGGCAGTATGCCTTTTGCCCAATTTCATTATCCATTCGAGAATGTTGAGAAATTCGAAAATAATTTCCCAGGTGATTTTATTGTGGAATATGTCGGGCAAGTTAGAGCTTGGTTTTACTATGTTCATGCAGTCAGTGTTGGTCTATTTGGTCACAATGCTTTTAAAAACGTGATAGTTACTGGCAATGTAGCTGGTAATGACGGCCGTAAAATGAGTAAAAGTTATGGCAATTTTACAGACCCAAATGATTTAATGGATAAATTTAGTGCTGATAGTTTACGTTTTCTTCTTTTGTCTAGCCCGCTTTTAAGTGGTGAGGATTTTGCCTTACAGGATAAGGACGTCGGTGATGTAGCTCGTAAACTATCTATGATTTGGAACATGTATGATTTCTTTACAATGTATGCCGAGGTTGATGGTTGGGAATTTGATGGCCAATTAAAAGATCCAATTGATGATTTAACAAATCCGCTTGATATATGGATAGTGTCAAGGTTACATCAATTAATTAACGAAATCGAAAAACATCTTGATCAATACAACTTTCCTGATGCGATGAGTCCTATCTTGCCATTTCTAGATGATGCTAGTAATTGGTATGTCAGGCGAAGTCGTCGTCGTTTTTGGAAAAGTGAAGATGATGATGATAAAAATGATGCCTATAAAACCTTACATTATGTTTTAACTAAATTATCTTTAACATTAGCACCTTTCGTCCCATTTTTAGCTGATGAGCTGTATCAAAAAATGACCGGCAACGAGAGTGTACACCTTCAGGATTGGCCTGAATCTGGTCGAATTAATGAACTAGTGGTCATTGAAATGAATCTCTTGCGTGATTATGTCAATCAAGGACTAGGTATTAGAGCTAAAGAGGGTCTAAAAGTCAGACAACCAATAGCTGGTGTAACTATCACATCTAATGGCGAATTTATTGATTTTACTGACATATTAAAAGAAGAATTAAATGTCAAAGAAGTCAGAATAGGTAAAAATTTTGATATTGATTTAACCTTAACACCAGAATTAATCAGCGAAGGCTTAATGCGGGAAGTCATCCGTCACATTCAAGCTACGCGTAAGGAAGCTGAATTGAATGTTGATGATAGAATTAAATTGGCTTTATTAACCGATAGTAAAGATTTATTGAATTCTATTGATGAGCATCAAAAAACTATCCAAGCTGAAACCCTAGCAATTGAATTACATAATGAATCTATTGAAGGTTTTCATAAATCGGTTAATATTGATGATTATAATTTAGAGATAATTGTCTCTAAAGTCTAAGCTTTTCTCGTGTTATACTATCTCTATGAACAAGCTTAAGGCTTTTACTACTACTAAACCTCTGCCTGTTTACCCCAACTCCCATAAAAGGTTAGCTTTCACCATCGTCGAACTCTTAGTCGTCATAGTCGTAATTGGTATTCTAGCTGCTATTACTATCGTGTCATATAGTGGTATTACTAAAAGAGCTACTATAGCTAGCTTACAGTCTGACCTATCTAATGCTGCTACTAAGCTAAAGTCTTACCAAACTATCTATGGTTCATACCCAACCCTAGATACTAACAACTGTCCAACTGCTCCAACTGTAGATAGTAACTACTGTCTTAAACTTAGCCCAGGTAGCTCTATAGCAGTAGCTCCCTTTGCTGGTTACACACCTAATAACAGCACTACTCCTCAAACCTTTAGTCTAACCTTGTCTAGTAACGACATCCAAGGCATCATAACCGAAAGCTCTAAACCCAGTGTCTTAACACCAGCTCCCTTAGATCCAGTAGCTGAC
>JBASLU010000057.1:0-1549 GCA_049656505.1 Saccharimonadales bacterium (SeqCode)
ACCGATTGGTTTAAAGAAGTAACCCGCGACGCCCCGTTCAGCCACAAACATAATCTGGCTATTTCTGGCGGGAACGAAGAGTTTTCTCACCGTACAACCATCAATGTAGAACAAAACCAGGGATTGCTTAAAAACAACAATCTCAGTAAAATTCTTGCCAAATCGAACATTTCACAAAAGGCACTAAACGGGTTGCTAAATATGAATTACAATTCGTTTTATACCATGCGGAAATATAACCCCGCTAATTACGATATTTTTTATCAGGCATTCATCCACAATCCTACCGAGCCGGTTTACGAACCTTCGAATGAATTATCGGGCGGTTACAATTGGGTAGATGGCATCAGTTATTACAATCCGGTGGCTATGCTTAATGAAGAAACTAAAGAGGGTGAAACTGATGATTTTGGTGGGAATGTACGGGCTTCGTTGAATATTCCTTTTGTTGAAGGACTGAAATGGGACAATTTTGTTTCGTATGAGAAATCGCGCTGGGAAAACAATAGTTACCTCACTCGTTATTATCCGAGTGCTATCGGGAGTGATGGTGTAGCAAGTATCGAAAACGGAAGCAATAGCAACCTCCAGTACGAAAGCACATTAAATTACATTCACTCATGGAACAATCACACTTTGCAGGCTTTGACCGGCTATACCTTTCAGGAAGAAAACATGCATTATTCGGGCATGTCAAATAAAGGTTTCGATACTGATTTATACGGGACAAATAATATCGAAGCAGGCACGGCATTAAAATTGGGAACTGCAGAAATGTATTCGTACAGGGAAATGAGTAAACTGATTTCATTTTTCGGACGTGTGATGTATAATTTTAATGAGAAATACCTGCTGTCGGCTTCTATACGTCGCGAAGGTTCTTCACGTTTCGGCGATAACCACAAATGGGGTTGGTTTCCTGCGGTAAGCATGGGTTGGCGTATGAATCAGGAATCGTTTATGCAGGATGTGAAATGGATAAACGAATTAAAAGTTAGAGTAGGATATGGAGCAACAGGAAATCAAGAGTTTTCGAACTACAAATCACTTGTCATGATGGGGCTTGCTGGAAAGTTTTTTTACAATGGAGAATGGATCAACACTTATCAGCCTGTAAGCAATCCGAACCCCGACCTGCGTTGGGAAAAGAAACATGAGGTGAATGTCGGCATTGATTTCTCAATGTTTGATAATAGGATCGGAGGAACAATTGATTATTACTATCGAAAAAGCACTGACTTGCTATACAATTACAATGTGTCGGTTCCACCTTATTTGTACACCGAAATATTTACCAATGTAGGAATTATCAGAAACAGCGGTATCGAAATTTCACTGAATGGAGCCCCTGTAAAAATAAAAGATTTTCAGTGGAATACATTCGTGACTTTTAGCAAGAACCAGAATGCGCTGGAGAAGTTTACCAATGATGAATTTACCAACGGAACTTATAAAACCGGCTGGTTGTCTGGCGAAATTGCAGTTTACAGCCAACGTATGGAAGAAGGCAAGAGCCTCGGAACTTTTTACGGTCCAGTGTGGATTGGAG
>JBASLU010000058.1:0-2051 GCA_049656505.1 Saccharimonadales bacterium (SeqCode)
GCCTGGCGAAGCCGAAGCCCTGCTGAATTGCCGCATCTTCCCTGGTGAGACTATCCAGGAAGTCTACGAACGCATTCGTGAACTGGTGGCTGACGATGTGGTCACCGTGGAACCGGTTTACGGTGACACACTTATGGACGATCATGCCTGGAACCCCACAGCCGTAGCGGATATCGAATCGCCGCAATACAACCGTCTGGCTGACCTGATTTTAGGTGCATTTCCGGGCGTAAAAGTAGCCCCGTTTATGATGTCTGGCGCAACCGATGCGCGTTACTATAATGAAATCTGCAAGAACGCCTTCCGCTTTACGCCCTTCTTATTAACCAAAGAAGAGGTTGATACGGTGCATGGTGTCGATGAACGCCTCTCCTTTGTGAACGCAGGCCGAGCGGTGGGCTTCTACCAATTGTTGATTCAGCAGGTATCCAGCTTAACGGCTGAACAGGAAATTGAGGAACGCGAAGGACTCTCAGACAAGGCTATTAACCTCAGCGAAGAAGAAGTCAGCGCGGTTGATCGCATGAACGAACCCCTTCCAGTCAAGCCACTTGACCCGACAAAACGCAAAGCGCTTGGAATGCCACCGGAAAAGGCTGATCAAGTGACTACCCAGATCGAAGTGCCTGAAGCTGTAGAATGGCAGGAATCGGAACAATTCATCGATGGAGACGAACCTCTGGTTGTCAAACCGATGAAAAAGAAACCCGATGCGTAGCTTTCAGAGGCCTCACGGCCTCTTTTTTTTTCAGAATTAATCAAAATGTATCAGGTTCTAAATAACTTCTAAATTTCGTTCCTGTAATATTGCAACATCCGAACAGGATAAAACAACTTAGAATACAAAGGAAAATAAAATGAAAAAGAAAATCGTAATTGCAATTTTGGCAATCGCACTCCTCTCAGTAGGCGCTTTCGTTGGCAGCCTGACTCTGGGCAAGGCTTCTGCGCAAACCTCAACCCCTACAACTGAAGTTACAGATCCAGCGGCTACACCTGCTCCTGCGGTCACCGTCACTGAAGACGATGATGATGCTCCGTTTGGTCGCGGCCTACTGTTTGGTATCGGTGGCGATGACTCAGACGTTGCTGAAAAACTCGGCAAGACTGTTGAAGAAATGACTGCCGCCCGCACAGCCGCTCTCGAAAAAGCCGTGGCTGACGCAGTGACTGCTGGTGTCATCACCCAGACTCAGGCCGATGGTATCAAGGCTGATGGTTACTATGGTTGGGGTCAATTGGTAAGACTGGCTGGCGAGGACTATGCCAGCACGCTCGATCAAGACAAGTATTTTGCTGAAGCCTTGGGTGTGACAGTGGAAGCTTTAAACCAAGCTCGCGCTGATGTACGTGCTGAGCAATTAGCTGCGGCTGTCGAAGCTGGCACCATCACCCAGGAACAGGCTGATCTCATCGCAGGCCAGCAAGCGTTGGCCAATAGCGAAACCTTCCAGGCAGATGTCAGAACCTCATTGCAGGCTGCTATTCAGCAAGCAGTGACAGACGGCATTATTACCCAGACTCAGGCAGACGCGCTGACCGCTCAACTTGAAAATCAGAACACCTTCAGCAATATGTTCGGTTTCGGTGAAGGCATGTTCGGTGGGCGGATGGGTAGTATGATGGGCGGCATGATGAGCGGTTTACAAATTGGCAACCGCAACGGCATGATGGGTGAATTAGCTGAAGGTTTGCAGAACGGTATGCTCGGCAGGATGTTTGGCGGGAACCAGAATGGCACATCCGGTGGCGTGATGGGTGGCAGACAGAATGGACAAGGCACCTGTGATGGGACTTGCAACCAAACCAATCCATAATCTTTAAGAGTTAACCAGATAAAAGACCGGTCTTCACGCGAAGCCGGTCTTTTGATTTGATTAATGGTCGGAAATTAGATGTGTTGGTCTTCTGGCTGATAGGTGACGCATTGCCAGACCTGCAAGGCTTCTTTAAGTTCGGACGGTCGGTCCAGATAAATGGAGGTCTGCAGGCAGCTGTGTAAACCAGCGGTGAAGGCATGTATTGCCAGGCGGGTGTGGCCGGGTTTGATG
>JBASLU010000059.1:0-18322 GCA_049656505.1 Saccharimonadales bacterium (SeqCode)
TCCTAAGACTATCTATGACCCTACTACCCAACATATCTATGATGTACCAGCTAATTACTTAGCGGTTAACCCATGGAGTGTCTACCAACCGGGTGGTAATGGTAGCGCGGCTGTGATTGAGGAAGCGAGAACGAATTACTTGGTTAATAGCTATGGGGCGGCGAATACAAATGGGATGTGGGATGGGTGGAGTCCAGGAAGCGGTACTATATTAAACAGTACTCCAGTTTACTCATCAGTTAAAGGAGTTTATCGAGATACTGCACTTAAAATACAATATACCGGCATACCAGGTGACGCATCAGACGAACTTTGGATTGGACAGACGACTAGTGCGGGTTCATTCGTTGCTGGTGATTCTGCCACCGGTTCAGTATATGTAAAAGGAAGTATAGCTGGTATGACGTTTACATTGTCATTATTAGCGTATCAAGACAATACATATCTTGGGTATTCAAGTACCGTCGCTACTATCACGCCAAATTGGCAAAGGCTAAGTGTTACATATACAACACTACCCGTTAATACGAATAAAGTTCGTATCCTTGCCGTATGGGTTAGATCTATCGACGTTGGTGATTCTATTGATATTACTCTTGATGCTGTCCAGCTTGAAAAAGGTGCCTTCGCAACTTCATATATTCCAACAACAACGACAGCGGTCACGCGCAATGCTGACGTAGTGACAATACCTGCGACTAATTGGACGGCAGCACATGGAACATTAGTCTCCATTTCGCCTATTAGTTATCCAGATAGTGGTGGGCTGAATATTTATAATCCAGGGGTAGGTTCATACCACGGAGTTCTTTCTTTAGGAAGGGCAAATTCTACATCTACTCGCATCAGGGCCGGTGGTGATGATGGAAATATGGCGGATGGAATGAATTATGGAGTATCGGGAAATGGAGTTATTGTTGGTACCTGGACAAGCACCCAATTGACCTCGTATTTTAATGGCACTAAGGGTACGCAAATAGGTCCAACTGATCCCACTACGAATATTGGCAGTTCTGCTTATATTGGTAGTCCGGGATTTTCTTCCCCATCACATAGTAATGCACCTATTCAGCGTGCAACTATCTATGATACTGCTCTGTCTGATTCACAAATAGCATCGCTCAACTCACTGATTAACGGACCTTAGCTTTTTATCGCTGGCGCGTCTTCAATTTTTATTTCACCACGATATAATCTAGCGGCATATTCTGGAGGAACGGTATTTACAATTACGCCAGTCCCAATCTCTACACCTCCCCAAACATTTGGTCTTGGGACTACTTTTATATGCATATGATAATCCTCTTGATTGACAGAATTTTCGACATAATAGTTATAAGAAATTCCCAAATCGTCTAGTTTATCTAGAACAATCTTAAAAGCGATAGCGATTGATTCTTTTTCTTTGCGAGTTAATTCTGACATCAGATGAATGTGTCGCTTGGGAAGTATCCAGACTCCGTATGGAGCATCGCTAGCATACGGCGACAAAACAAAAATGTTTTCATCTTCCCATATCATCCTTGGTTTTTCAGTTTCTTTTTTGATAACATCACAGTACGGACAAGTCATATTTTCCAATCTGTATTTATTGTAAGCGCTCGCCTCTTCTTTAATTTTAACTGGCAAAACTGGTAAAGCTACAACCTGCGAATGAGTATGGTTTATTGAGGCGCCAGCTTTACCACCTTCATTTTTAAAGACTACGACATGGCGTATTCCGTCCATATTACGCAGTTGATTGAACCTATCTATATAGGCGTTGAATATTCTAACTATGTGGTCTATTGAGAATTCATTTATCTCTAGTCCATGCTTACGAGTTTCAATGATTACTTCGGATTGGCCATAAGCATTTTCGTTATCGGGCTGTAATGCGGCAAATTTATTCATAACAGAAATGATTTCCCAATCGCCATTATAATTATTATCTTGATAAGTAATTATTTCGTCTTTAAAACCCTCTGGACAAAAGTGGCAAACCTTGGATTCTTCTTTTTCAGCAATAGCCATATGCGGACGATTGTTCCTATTAGGAGCAATAATTACATATTCGTCTTTAAAGTAATGTTTTCTAATTTCTGATTTACGCATTCAATAAATATAATAAAGCATAAGTGTTAATTATTAAAATATAATAGCTTAATATGTTATATTTAAAGTATAAATAATGCATAAAATAAAAAATAATAAAAAACTAAAAAGAGCTTCGTTATTGATTGCTTTAGTGGTTTTATTAGGTTTTTTGTATGTTGATACAAAATTTAATTTTTCAAATTTACTGAATAATTACGAAACAAAAGAAATCAAGACTTACTCCGATAATAGCAACGATGAGATAAGTTCTAAATCTTCTAATAGTCATCAAAATAAAAATAATTCTAATGACGATAAGTTCGAAAATAAAGAAATAGAATTACCTAGCAATACTAAATCAATCACTCAGAATGAAATTCGAGACAAAACAAAAAAAGAGTTTGTCTATTATCCACTGCTTACGGCTAACGACCCATTTTATTCGACCAGTTGGATATTGGAAAAAACTAATACTTCGGCCGCTTGGGATATCTCAACTGGCAGCGGACAGACAGTAATAGCAGTTATTGATACAGGGTTTGCCTTAAATCACGAAGATTTGAGAGATAATTGGTTTATTAATTCTGATGAATCTGGGTACACTACATCAGGAGAGATATGTTGGACTGGCGCGATACAAGATAAGTCTAACAATAATTGTGACGATGATAGTAATGGTTATATAGACGATTGGCGTGGCTGGAATTTTCATCTTGGCGATAATAATCCAATGGCTGGTAGAATAAATCCTAGTGGTGAAGGTGTCTCTCACGGTACGGAAACAGCTGGATTGGCTGGCGCAGTCGGAAATAACAATATAGGTATTGCGACAATAAACTGGAGTACTAAACTAATGCCCTTGCAGGCTCTTAGCGATGACGGCCCTGGCTATACAAGCGATGTAGCCGCAGCAGTTTATTATGCGGTTGATAATGGTGTAGATGTAATAAATATGAGTTTGGGTGGCGTTGAATATGACGAAACTTTAGAACTAGCTACGAACTATGCATTTGAAAATAATGTAACCGTCATAGCTGCGGCAGGAAATTGTGGTGTTAATTGCGATGGAGCGCCAGTTGGATCAATGAGTTATCCCGCTTTAAATAAAAATGTAATTTCAGTCGGAGCAACAACTTCAACTAATCAAAGAGCTAGTTTTAGTAGTTACGGACCAGAATTGGACATCGTAGCCCCTGGATCGGGATCTATCGTATCAACAACTTGGACATCGTCAAATAATACATCGGCATACACGACAAGTCTTTATGGCACGTCTTATTCAGCTCCCCAGGTTTCTAGTTTAGCTTCATTAATTAAATCGATAAGACCAAGTGCGTCCGCCAAAGATATGACTGCTCTATTAATCGCAAATTCGGATAAATTAACAGCTATGAATGGCGCTTTATACACTAATTATCTTGGACACGGTATTATAAATTCATATCAATCAATGATAGTCGCCGATTCCCTAAACTCAAACCATACAATGCCTGAATTATTACAGACCGGAAACAGTGTAACTGAACATAGATACAACGTAGGTAATATTATTACAGGATGTAAAAATAATATCGACAGTTATTGTACGGTTAGGATGCAGGATGAAATAAATAGTTACATAAGGTATTTGCCATATCAAAAGATTGATTCATCTGGAATAACAAACTGGACTTGGAGCAGTTCGCTTATAGGTACTGGTAGCTGGCAATTAAGAGCCATTCAAGGTAACTATCAATCACCTACTTATCAGTTAAGTAGAAAGTAAATTATTTAGCAAATTCAATCGCTCTGGTTTCTCTAATTACATTTACCTTAATCGTACCTGGATATTGCATAGTACTTTCAATTTTATTAGCTATATCTCTAGCTATTTTGATAGCGCTTAGATCGTCTATGTCTTTGGGACTTACGATAACCCTAACTTCTCGTCCAGCACTAATGGCATAAGCTTTATCAATTCCCTTAAATCCAAGAGCGATATTTTCTAAATCTCTCATTCTCTCAACAAAATTTTCGGCGCTAATATTACGGGCTCCAGGACGAGAAGATGATAATGAGTCACAGATTCTAACAATCAATGCCTCTGGTGTTGTAGCCTCTACGTCTTCATGATGAGCTTCAATGGCGTGAGCAATTTCTTCACTAACTCCATATTTTCTAGCAAGTTCTGCTGCTATATGGTGGTGTTTACCTTCCATTTTGTGAGTAACTGCTTTGCCGGTATCATGCAACAGAGTCGCTGTTTTAGTAATTCGAACGTCGGCACCAATCTCCTCAGCAATTAAACCAGATAGATGAGCCATTTCTACACTATGAAGTAAAACATTCTGACCATAACTAGTTCGGAATTTTAATTCACCTAATAAGCGTAGCATTTCTTTTGGAATACCGACAACACCGACTTCTCTTGCTGCATCTTCACCCGCACGAATTACTTCTTTATTAATCTCTTGTTCGGCCTTGGCAACCACCTCTTCGATGCGACCAGGATGGATTCTACCGTCTTTCATAAGTAATTCTAAACTCATTCTGGCAATTTGACGCCTAACTGGATCAAAAGAACTTAAAACAATCATGCCAGGAGTTTCATCAACAAGAATATCTACTCCAGTAGCTCTTTGTAATGCCTGAATATTACGGCCCTCTTTACCTATAATTCTTCCCTTCATTTCATCGTCGGCTAATTTAATGGCCGTTACGGTTCTTTCGGCTGTAACTTCAGAGGACATTCTCTCCATAGCTGTCAAAAGAATAGTTTGAGCCAACTCCTCTGCGTCTTCTTTTGTGTCATTTTGTAATTTATTAACAAGATTTACAAGATCGTGCTTTACGTCTCGCTCGGTCATCTGTAGAAGTTTTTCAGCCGCTTCAGCCTTGGTCAACTTAGCTATTTTCTCAAGTTTTTCTTGTTGTTTGGATCTGATATCACGAATCTCATCCTTCAACTCTTCTACACTTCTTTCTTGAGCTCTTAGTTTTTCAGCTCGTTTATCTAAATCATCGAGTTTTTGATCAAGAGATTTTTCTCTTTCAGCCAACCTAGTTTCAGTTTTATTAAGCTCTTTACGTCTTTCGTTCTCAATTTGCAAAGCCTCTTCTTTGGCTTTTATCACTAAATCTGCAGCTTTAGTTTTTGCGTTTGCCATTTCTTTTTCTAATTTAGATTGAGAGTTGGTTTTGCGGGTTCTGTCATAAACAACCGCTCCAGACAACCCAAGAAAAGCCCCAATAATAGTGGCGATTATTAAATCTATCATGCTTGTTCCTTCCTCGCACGGACTTTATGATATGTCGAATTTTTACAGTTTTAACTAAAAATCAAGTCAATCAGCCCTTAGCGTCGGTTTCAAAAAATTAATCAAAAGTCCCTTTGGACTAATTATATATTAGCTTGTTTATTATTATTAAAGCAAGCTATTTTTTAGAAATTGTGATATTTGGTTCACTATTATAAAATGGTAGTACTATTTTTTCATCTTGTTTATTAGACACTTTATCTTCGGCTTGCTTAATCCAGTTCGAATCTTTACCTGAAACAATCGGGATTTTATTAATATCTGCTAATGTATTTGCGACGGTTAACCCGATTCTCAAACCCGTAAAACTACCTGGACCAGACTTGACGGCAATATAATCTAAATCGCTGAAATTTTTATTGTGAATCTCGAGTTGGTTTTTGATATAACTTAGTAACCCTCTGGCTAAATCTCTACCAGAATTCCACTCACTTTGATAAGTTTGATCTCCATCTTTCAGTATAAGATTACAGACTGCAGAGCTAGTATCTAGAAACATTTTCATATTATTTTATTTACCAATAATTTACTATTAGGCCCGAAAGGTTTAACCTCGACTAGTCTCTTATTTTCATCGATAGTCGTAATTCTAATATTAACCCTGTCCTTCGGCAAAACTGAGTCAACCGCCTCACCCCATTCAATAACAATAATATTATTTGAATTAGTGGAGCTCTCTTTTATTTCATCTAACATAATTCCAACATCATTGAGTCTATAAAAATCGTAATGAATTAAGTCAATATTATTACTACGATAAAGTCTACTGATTGTAAAACTCGGACTTTGGATTATATTATTAATCCCAAGACCTTTTGCTAAACCCTTAACTAATGTTGTTTTTCCTGAACCAACATCGCCAATTAGTTCAATAATTTCCCCACCTTTCAATAATCGGCCTAACTTAAGACCAAAATTAATCATCTCCTGCTCACTATTAATGCTAATATTCATCTGTTTAATTATAACATCTACTCTAGCGTTTTTAGGTTTAGTCATTTACAATAGAACACAAGCAGTATGCGTATTTCTGATGTCACAATGGAGAAATTGCTCATACGCAGTGGTGTGGCTACTGCTGAGCAAATTGACGCCTTAAAAAAAGAGGCTTCTACTTTAAAGAAGCCTCTTCAAGAGTTGGCAATACAAAATGAACTTGTCGATGATAAGACTTTAGCTAAGGCCTTTTCTGAGTATACCCAGATCCCTTATATAGAATTAAATCCTAGTGATATAGCGCTAGATGCTTTAAATAAAATACCAGAAAGAACAGCCAGACAATACAATGCTATTTTATTTAAAATTGATGAGAACGGCACTAACCATCTTGCTATGGATGATCCAGATGATGTTCAGGCTGTAAACTTTCTACAAAAATTAATCGGCATAAATACAAAAATCTACATATCGCCAACTAGCAATATATTAAGCGCACTAGAAATATATCGCGGAGATGTTGAAGAAGAATTAAACGAAGTCATTAATATCCAACGTGCCGATGAAACTGATGAAGCCGACACTATAACAGAACAAGAAATATCTGAAGACTCACCAATAGCTCAAACAATTAATCTCTTGCTAGAATCTGCTATTAGATTAAGAGCCAGCGATATACACATAGAGCCAAGAGAGGGTTTTATTCAAGTTAGATACAGAATAGATGGTGTACTAAAAGAAGTTAATAGATTACCTAGGAATGTGTTGAATTCACTAGTCAGTCGTATAAAAATTTTAAGTAATTTAAAAATTGACGAAAGACGTGTACCACAGGACGGAAGATTTAAAATCAAAGTTGGCGGAAAACAATTCGCCCTACGTGTTAGCACTCTACCAGTTACCGAAGGAGAAAAGGTTGTAATGCGTATTCTGGATGAATCAAATCAGGCGGTTTCTTTAGAATCTTTAGGTTTTTGGGGCCAAGCTATAATTAATATCAGAAAATCTATGGCCGAGCCTAATGGAATCATCTTAATAACAGGGCCAACAGGTAGCGGTAAATCGACTACTCTATTTAGTGTTCTCACTATATTAAATACTCCAACTGTTAATATATCGACAATCGAAGATCCAGTCGAGTATAAGATTCAAGGTGTTAATCAAACCCAAACTAATCCAAAAGCTGGTATGACTTTTGCAAATGGACTGCGGGCACTTTTGCGTCAAGATCCAAATATAATAATGATTGGTGAGATACGAGATAGTGAAACGGCTGACCTAGGAGTACAAGCAGCCTTAACTGGTCATTTAGTTTTTAGTACTTTACACACAAATAATGCAGCAACTAGCCTACCAAGGTTATTAGATATGGGAATTGAACCGTTCTTGATAGCCAGTACTGTACGAGCAACAGTTGGTCAACGTTTAGTTAGAAAGCTAAATAAAGACACTCGAAAGAGCTACCAACCAACAGAAGAGGAAAAACAGATGATTATCAAAATGTTCAATCTAAAACCAGGTCAAGATTTTAAATATATTCATGAATTAGAGAAAAAGGCAGCAGCCGAGGGTGTAGGTGGAGATACGCCTTTAGGTACAACTGAAACGACTATAAATAACCTATGGAAAAATGACTCTGATGACAATGCTAATGGCGCTTTAAGTGGTTATAAGGGTCGTGTTGGTATTTACGAAGTATTGAATAATTCTGTTGAAATACAAAAACTAATCGTTGCCAATGCAACTAGTAATCAACTTCAAGAACAAGCTATGAAAGAAGGTATGCTCACCATGCAAACCGATGGCTTAATTAAAGCTTTGCGTGGCGAAACGACAATTGATGAAGTTATAAGGGTCACGAAGGAATAATCAAGATGGCAAATTATTCTTATATAGCGGTAGACTCTAAAGGTAAAAGTATCGAAGGTGTGATTGATGCACAAGATAGAAATGCTGTCATTGACACCTTAACAAAACAAGCGCTAAGGCCAGTTAGTATTAAAGAGGTTAAGTCAAAAGAAGTAAGAAACAATAACACAATATCTTTTGGCATTAAAAAAGTAAAGACTGACCAGTTAGTTATGTTTACTAGACAATTAAGCACCATGATTGGAGCTGGTGTACCACTTTTGAGAGCGCTTAATGCTCTATCTAATAACTTGTCTGAAAAAATGGCGTTAAAACAAATTTTAAACAGTATTATCCATGATGTAGAAGGCGGTAAAAATCTCGGTGACTCGTTAGCAAAATTCCCAGAAGTTTTTAATGATGTATATGTAAATATGGTTCGAGCCGGCGAGGCGGCTGGAATTCTGGATGAGATATTAAACAAATTAGCTTCTCAACAAGAAAAAAGTACAGCAATGCGAAAAAAAATTAAAAGCGCCATGGCCTATCCTTTAGTCTTGTTATTTATAACAGTAACGGCTTTTTTCGGATTGATGATTTTTATAGTACCTCAAATTGGCGAAATAGTAACGGACCTCGGCGGCGAAGGAGCTAAAATGCCAACTATCACAATTATAATGCTAGGAATAAGTGACTTTATGGTTATGTATTGGTATATAGTCCTAATCGCCATTGGTGTTGTGGTATTTCTTTTTATGAACTATATAAAAACTACCAGAGGTAGATCACAATTTCATTCATTACTATTAAAACTACCAATAATAAACACAATAATTATCAAAATATCTATTGCTCATTTTGCAAGAACCTTTTCAGCACTTATGGAGGCGGGTGTAGCTGTACTTGAAGCTATAGATGTCACTTCAAGGGCAGTTGGCAACGCGGTCTACGAAAAAGCTCTCGTCGAAGCCGAAGCAGAAGTTAAAAATGGAAAAAACTTATCTGCGGTAATGTCTTCTAATCCAATTTTTCCATCGATCGTAGCTCAGATGCTAGCCGTTGGCGAAGAAACTGGTCAAACGGGATCGGTGCTACTAAAAGTAGCTGATTTCTATGAAGAAGAAGTTGACGCTTCTATATCTGGTCTAAGCTCTATTATAGAACCGGTCATGATAGTAGTAATGGGTACAATGGTTGGTCTAATTGCTGCCAGTGTTATGCTTCCAATAGCTGGGCTATCTCAAACAATACAATAAATGACTATTAAAAATGCTCATGTTATAATATTTAAAGTATTTCTTAGTGGGCATTATGACAAAATTATTTTATTCAGACAAACCAATAATCGGTCTAGATATCAGTAACACTGGTATTAAAGTTATGGCAGTGGATGCTAATAAGTGGACTGTTATTGGGTATGGTTCTATGGAACTAGATCCACAAAAAGTAAAAGCTTCTTTAGAAGGCTCAAGTCAATATCTTTCTGACAATGTTAAAATTTTAATTAAGGAAAAAGTCGTTGGAAATTTGCCAAGTAACCACGTTGCCATAGCGATTCCAACATCTAAAAGTTATTCGAGAACGTTTAATTTGCCTACAAAAGTAGAAAAGAATCTAAAAGATGCAGTTGAATTAGAGATCGAGCAATATATACCAATACCCTCTTCTTCTCTATATGTAGACTATGAAATCATTGAAAGAAATCGAGAACAAATAACCTTATTAATGAGTGCTGTTCCTAAAACTATAGTTGATCGATGCATTGAAGCGGCCGAAAACGCTGGACTTTCAGTTAGTCTAGTAGAACCTAGTATGAACTCTGTCGGCAGATTAATCACAAAAACAGAAGATGGTAATTTACCAACTGTAATTGTTGACATAGGACCAGCCAGCACAGACATAGCTGTTTTAGACAGTGATGCTATAAGAGTAACCGGTGGCGTGCCGATAGGCGGAAATACTTTTACGCTTGATATCGCAAAAAAAATGGGTATTGCTTTAGAAAATGCTCATCAGCTCAAGGTTCTAAATGGACTTAGCGCTAGCTCAAGACAAACTAAGATTAAAAGTGCGGTCGAACCGAGTTTAAGACAGATTATAAATGAAACAAGAAAAGTTATGCGTTATTATAATGACAGAATTAGTGATGACAGAAAGTTAGAGCAACTATTAGTAGTCGGTAGTGGCAGTAATATGCCAGGTATTGGCGATTACTTCACTAATGAGCTAATTATGCCAGCCAGAGTTGCCAGTCCATGGCAAAAACTAGATTTTGGAAGATTACCGGAACCGGCACGACAATTAAGACCTCGATATATAACTGTAGCGGGCCTAGCAATAATTGACCCTTGGAGTATGTGGGAATGATAAACTTACTGCCCAGTGAAATCCAAAAAGAGATTAAATCTAGAAGGATTAACTTGATACTTTTTAAATATTTAATAGCATTAAGCGCAAGTGCAGCCTTTCTAGCAGCTGCTTCTTTAAGTACTGGTATTTTTCTTAATATAGCAAAAAATAGCGCAGATCAAGAGGCTTCTTTGGGTGGTAGTAGCGTATCAAATTCAACATCTATCAGATTAAGATTAGAAAATTCCAATACTATATTATCCCAACAGAAATCTTACAGTAAGTTAATGTTAAGTTTATCCGACGTACTACCAGAAGGAGTGGTTCTAGATAGTATTAAGATAAATAAAACGTCTATCAATTCCTCTTTTAGCGCAGAGTTTATTGTTAATCAAAATATAACGCTAGAAAAATTAAAAACCGATTTAGAAAATTCCAGTTTAATTAACAATGTAACTTTAAGCCCTATAGCAGGCGAAACTGAAAATAAGGTTAGCGCTTTGTTAACCATAAACCCGGAGGCGTTGAAATGAACCCAAATCCAAAAGTAGCCAATGGCTTTAAATATTTATTATTATTTACAATGCTTTTATTATTGGCGTTTATAATTATAGGTTTTTATTATGAACAGAATTCCTTAAGAGAATTTGCTCAATCCATAGCTGGTAGTAACCAGACAACACCTAATGCCTCTAGTCAATCGGACTTGAATTTAAGTAAACCTGAAATTGATAAAATTGACAGTCTATTTTTCGAGAAAGCGAATTATCAAAATAGCGTCAAAAGTGATTTAAATATATATGCCAGAAAAACTAGAATAAAAATATCAGATTATATTTTTTCAAATACAACTTCTAATAAGGCTGGCTTGCAGACCGTCACCGTAGAACTGAATATAAAAGAATCGGTAGAATATAATAACCTTATACAATTTATGAAATATATAGAGAATAGCCTACCTAAAATACAGATTGTTAATTTAAATTTAGAGAGAGACACTAACGGTAAAGTTGCTGTAAAAGAATTTAAAGTAGAGGTTTATCTTCAATGAAAACTAAGAAAAGAACTCGTCCAAAAAAGAATTATATTCGTAATTTTATAAAGATTATTAAAAAATCTAATTTTGCTATTTTAATAGTTTTTATATGTTTAGGTTTAATTTTTTGCGTCATCACACTCAATGATATTATAAATGTCGCCTACAAAATAAATGAAGATAGTTCGACAAATCAGATTAGCTCATCCGAATATGCTACTTTATTTAATAAAATAGACAATTTAAAAACTAGTGCGTCAAATAGCCAGCAAACTTCTTCAAATTATAATAATCCATTTTCAGAACAATAAGCTTGGTTTATACTATTATTATGCTAGTGCTAGGATCAAAATTGAATAATACGCCCATTATGGGTCTTCAAACTGGCACCAAATTAGCCAATACAAAAGCTCCTGTTATAGACCCTAGTAATCTAAAAATTTTAGCTTACGAAGTTGAAGGACCATTGCTCGTCGATAAACCATCGTATATCAGAATTGCTGATATACGTGAATTAAGTAATATAGGTATGATTATAGATAGCAGTGAAGAGTTTATCGCTCTTGACGATGTTATCGCTCTTAAAAAAATCTGCGAATTAAATTTTAACTTAATTGGGCTTTTAGTTGTTGATGATAATAAAAGAAAATTAGGTAAAGTTAATGATTTTATCGTTGATACAAATAGTTTTGTAATTCAACAATTAAGCATTAAGCGAGGTATTATAAAAAGTATATCTGAGACCGATTTGTTGATTCATAGATCGCAAATCTTAGAGATAAGTAATTATCAAATCATTGTTAAAGCTCCGACAAAAAAATTAGAATCAATAGATAAAGTCAAAGAATTAACTTATTTAAATCCATTTAGACAGACTAATCCTCAAACAGAAAATTCAACATTACAAAACAAAGTCTAATCTACATTTAATTCTGATTTTACGTCCTCGTAACTAAAGCCTTGTCTTATTAAATAAGAAAACAATTTTTCAGAAGTGTAGTTTTTTGCTTTTCGAGCTATTATTTTTTGAATTTCTTGCTTATCATTTCTAATATTATTGGAAATAACCTCGTTTATTGTTGACTGATCTATACCTTTGAGTTTAAGTTCAATTGTTAATCTTTTTCTACTAATGCCCTTCTTGAAAAACCTATTTTCTACCCAATATTCTGCAAATTTCCTATCATTAACATAATTTTTTGTCACTAGCTTATCAAAGATAATATTAACCTCTGATTGGTCTATAGCAGACTCCTTTTTGCCTGATTTGGTAATTTTAGGTATAGTTTTTTTGAATAAATATTCTTTAATTTCTTTTTGGCTCCTGGGTCGTGACATACAATATAGAATCGCATTCAAATAAACTTTGCCCATCTTACTTTCTTTTTTAAAAGCCTCTATCTCAGAATTTTCGTAAGTATTATTAACCTTTATTTTAAGATGATTGATTTGTTCGACTGTAAGACTAAAGCTATATTTTCCATCAACATAAACACTGACACGGTTACTGTCATGAACTTGAAGTTTAATGTCACTAATGCGCATAATCTTAAGTTATTTTAAGCATCTTTAGCGACTTTTTCTCTAACCTTTTTTTCAATTTCTTCAAGTATTTTTGGATTATTTTTCAAATATTCTTTCGAGGCTTCTCGGCCTTGACCAATTTTTGAATCACCATAATCAAACCAAGCGCCGGACTTGTTAACTATACCATGGATAACAGCCAAATCTAGCACATCTCCAGTTTTACTGATGCCTTCATTATACATTATGTCAAATTCAGCTACTCTGAATGGAGGAGCTATTTTATTTTTAACTGCTTTAACTTTCGTTCTGCTGCCAATAATTTCTTCACCTGATTTAATTTGACCAGTACGACGAATATCTAATCTGACAGATGCGTAGAATTTTAGAGCATTGCCCCCAGTAGTAGTTTCTGGATTGCCAAATAAAACACCGATTTTCATTCGAATTTGGTTAATAAATATTACAGTCGTTTTGCTTTTATTAATTATACCAGTCAACTTTCTGAGTGCTTGACTCATTAGTCTAGCTTGCAAGCCCATATGGCTATCGCCCATGTCACCATCAATTTCAGCTTGTGGAACTAGTGCTGCCACCGAGTCAACAACTACTACATCAACAGCATTCGACCGAACTAAAGTTTCTACAATTTCTAAAGCCTGTTCTCCGTTATCAGGTTGAGAAATTAATAGATTATCTGTATCTACCCCGAGTTTACGAGCATAGGCAGGATCAAGAGCATGCTCAGCGTCGATGAAAGCAGCTGTTCCACCTTTTCTTTGAACCTCTGCAACTGCATGTAGGGCTAATGTGGTTTTTCCTGACGATTCAGGTCCATATATCTCAATAATACGACCCTTAGGGTACCCGCCTCCTAAGGCAATGTCTAAAGAAAGAGAACCACTACTAAAAAGTTCCACATCGATTGTCCTAGTATCACCGAGCCGACGGATAGCCCCATCGCCAAATTGTTTATTAATTTGTTCTTGAGCTAACCCCAAAGCTTTTAGTTTACCCTCGTCTGCAATAGGTTTCTCTTTGAGAACTGCCTTTTCTGACTTTTTTACTACCATAAATAACCCCTCTCTTGTTATCTTAATTATAACTTAACGCTATAGTTTTTGCTATAATGTAGATATGAATAAAAGATCAAAACGAGGGTTTACGATAATAGAGCTAATTTTTACAATATTTTTAGCCGCGTTTGCAAGTGTGATGTTTTTCGTCCAGAAAGATAATATACAAACTATTGCTAACGACGATAAGAAAAAAACAGCTATTAATGCTATGTACTACGGATTAGAGAAAGTTTTTTATACAAAAAACAAATTTTATCCGCAAGAAATAAATAAAGACGTTTTAGTATCAGTTGATCCAGCATTATTTACCGACCCTGACGGCAATGAATTTAACACAGGCGCAAGCGCATACTCTTATTCACCTATAGATTGTGAAAATAATAAATGTAAAAGTTACACACTAAAAGCTAAGTTAGAAAACGAAGCCGACTACATTAAAACAAGTCTTAATAATTAAAGTAATTCAGCTTGATTTGATGAATTATTTTTCTTGCCCAAGTATTTAATCGCTTTCTCTGTCACTCTTCTGCCCCTCGGAGTTCTCTCAATAAAACCAATCTGCATTAAATATGGCTCGTAAAAATCTTCTATTGTAGTCATTTCGTCACCTGTTAAGGCCGCTATGGTATTCAGGCCAACTGGTTTTGATCCATAGTTATCGATTATGCTGTTTAATAAGTTCCTGTCACCGGCATCAAGTCCCAGCTCATCAATCTCAAGCAGTTCAAGAGCTGCGTAGGCTGTTTTGACATCTATAATTCCATCACCGTTTACGTCAGCGTAGTCGCGGACCCTTTTTAATATTCTATTAGCTATCCTAGGAGTCAAGCGAGCTCTTTTAGATAAAATTTCAGCCGCCTCTTTTTCAATTTTGCTTTGCAATATTTTTGATGATCTATTAATAATCTTAGAAATTTCGTCATTATTATAAAAATCTAATCGATGTATTATGCCAAATCTATCCCTTAAGGGCGCCGTTAAAGCGCCAGTTCTAGTAGTTGCGCCTATAACTGTAAACTTTGGTAAATCTAATCTAACACTGCGAGCTGATGGACCTTTGCCGATAATAATATCCAGTTTAAAATCTTCCATCGCGCTGTATAATATTTCTTCAACAGTACGGCCCAATCGATGTATCTCATCAATAAAAAGGATATCTCCATCAGAAAGATTGCTTAAGATACTAGCTAAGTCCCCGGCTTTATCAATCGCTGGACCAGCAGTAACCCTAATATTACAGCCCATCTCGTTAGCTATAACAGTCGCCATTGTCGTTTTGCCAAGTCCGGGAGGACCATAAAGCAAAATATGATCTATCGGTTCATTGCGTTTTTTAGCAGCCTTAATAGCCAACTTCAAATTATCTTTTAATCGATTTTGCCCAATATATTCACTAAAAGACTTAGGACGTAACGTAACCTCGATACTTTGCTCATCATCAAATATATCAACATCAACGAGTCTTTCAACTGGCATTATACTTTATTCCTCAAGGCTTGTTTTATTCTGTCCGATGTAGATATATCAGTCGGAACCTCACGTAGAGCGTTAGTTGCATCATTTAGACTAAATCCTAGCGATATTAAAGCATCAAGAGCATCGTCTTGAGCCAAGCTTAAAGCTACTTTTTTATTTTCCCTAAAAGCAACCGGAGCACCAACTTTATCACACAAATCAATCACAATTCTGTTCGCAATTTTCTTACCAACTCCGCTAGCCTTAGCTATAAAAGCATCATCTTGCATTGCAATTGAATTTCTAATAACCTCAGGGCTCCCAAGTGATAGAATCGACAATGCAGCCTTGGGTCCAATCCCCTGCACGGTAATTAACAACTCAAAAATTTTCTTTGAAATAAGACTAGAGAAACCGAATAATTCCTGACTCTGTTCTCTAACATGATGATAAGTATGTAGTTTAACGTTTTCATTAATATTAATGTTTTCATAATCGCTAGTTGCAACTTGAACCTCGTAGCCAACTCCACCAACATCTACAATTACAGAAGAATTAAATTTCTCAACTACTTTTCCAAAAACATGAGCTATCATATAAATATATTATACTCGAGTCATTAGATAATGGGTAATAGCAGTTGCCAAAGCGTCGGCGCAATCGTCTGGCTTAGGGGCAGTTTTTAAATTTAAATTCAATCGAACCATTTCTTGCATTTGCTGTTTTGTGGCCCGTCCATAACCCGCAATAGCCTGTTTGATTTGCAATGGTGTATATTCAGTAATTTCAAGACCAGATTTTTTACCAGCAAGCATAGCTACACCACGAGCGTGCGATACACTAATAGCGGTTGTTACATTTTGTGCAAAATAAATTTTTTCAATCGACATGAAATTTGGTTTAGTCCTGTCAATTATTTCCATTAAATTATCAAATATATCAACCAAACGATCGTCTAGTGGAGTATGTGCAGGAGTCGTAATGATACCAGCCTCGATTAATTGAAATTTAGAATTTTTAATATCAATAACTCCAAAGCCCAACTTACCCGTACCGGGATCTATTCCAATAACTCTCATAAAAACAGTATAGTCTATTTTAGGTATTTGTATGAAAAATACTCATTACCGTTTTGGCAAATTTAGTTAAGTCTTTACGCCATTCCCATAAGCCGTAGCCTACGGCAGCGGTACCCACTCCGGCAATTGAAGCGACCATTATACCATTATCGTTTTGACTATTAGTTTGCTCAACTTTGTATCCAGCTGTAGGAATACTATCGCTAATTATTTTGCGGCAACGATTGGTCTCAGGGTTTCTTTCATAACCTGATTCGCATGGCTTTAAAGTAGTATCACCTAATACGGAAGCAATTTTGCGGCAACGGTTGGTCTCAGGGTTTCTTTCATAACCTGATTCGCATGGCTTTAAAGTAGTATTATTTGAAGAGACAACATTTCTACAACGGTTAGTTTCAGAATTCCTATATTGACCAGGACCACATGGTTTTAATTGCTTATCAGCCACTATAGCCTTAGTGATATTTTTAGAAGGTATATTATAGCTGTTGGGCGTTAGTTGATTGGTGTATTCCCACAAACTATCGATAAAAGCCCAAGATTCGCCTTCTTTTGGATTTTTATAAACTACTTTTTCACCTATAAAAGTGCCGTCGTTAGAATTGATATATATTTCAGCTGATGAATTTAAAAGATTAAATTTAATCTCATAATTATAAAAAGCCTTGTATTCATTAGGAGCTATATATAATGGATTATCATTATTAGAAACGATATATCGTTTTCCATTTAAATTAATACCATAATTTTCTAAATTTATACTTACTGAGTTTGGATTATACAATTCTATAAATTCCATACCATCATCTAATCCAACGGCGTTCGGGTATATTTCAGTAAGATTTATAGGTAAAGCTTTTTCTTTACAGCTGCCATTATCTAAAATATAATCATCGGGAATAGTCAACTGTATATCAGGCAGATTCAAGCATAAATCAGGATTAATACAATTAGAATTATCATCCAATAAAAAACCATCTGGAATTGCATCTTGAATTCCATCTAAATTAGGGCAGATATCAACCACTATCGGATAACATTCGTTATTTAAATTTTCATATCCATCAGGAATAATATCTTGAATACCGTCAATGTTTGAACACAAATCTTCTAATTCATAGATATTTCCCACTAAATACTCACTTTTCATAGAAGAATACTCAAAATCATCACGATAAACCTCCGTATCTTGCATAAAACCATCAGAATTGATTTTTCTTTTAAAAATAAGGTTGTCTAAAGGCGGAGATATTAAATTATTGTCAATATCTGCTTGACCCCAGCCTATATCGTCAATCTGATTATCAAAATTATCGACTAAACTAACATAGCCAGCTACGCCCGATAAGCGAGCTGAAAAATTTATATCACCCATAATTGGAGATATTGGATCATTAGAAAATTCATTTGAGACAGCTAAAGCAAAGGTATGATTAGGTAAAAATAAATGAATATTTTCACTAGATGGTATAAAACACGATAATTTATAATTGATTAAACTGCTTGTAATATAATTTATACACCAATTAGTAATTTCGACATCATCTGTGCCATCGTTATATATTTCTATAAACTCTTTTCTAGCGGAAGAACTATCTCCAATCTTAACCTCACTAATTAAGGTAAGCGCCGAAACATTTTGCG
>JBASLU010000060.1:0-1800 GCA_049656505.1 Saccharimonadales bacterium (SeqCode)
GAACAGTTCGGCATCAATAAACCACTCTACGAACAATTTATAATTTACGTCCGCAATATTTTCAAAGGGGAATTCGGAGTGTCGTTCACCCAGTATCCGCGGCCCGTCGTTGATATCATTCGCTCAGCGGTCACCTGGACGATTGCCCTGCAGCTCCCAGCGATTATTATTGGCTGGATTCTTGGGAATACCCTTGGGGCGGTGGCGGCTTATCGAAAAGGGCCGTTCGATAAAACGTTATTACCCATCAGTATCTTTATCAGCAACTTTCCGGCCTTTGGCATGGCGGTGATCCTGTTAGTGATCTTTGCCGTCAAACTCAAGTGGTTTCCAACTTCGGGGGGGTATGGTTTTGACATGATACCTACTCTCAGCTGGAGTTATATTTTGTCAGTCCTGCATCATTATGTGTTGCCATTTTTATCAATTGTGCTGATTACGATTGGTGGACAGGCGATTGGTATGCGCTCAATGGCGATTTATGAATTAAATGCCGATTACGTGAAATATTCCCGCTTCATGGGCATTAAGGACAATAAGATTGTCCAATATGTTTTTAGGAATGCCATGCTGCCGCAATTAACCGGACTGGCACTCTCTATTGGGACGATGGTGGGGGGGTCTATTGTCGCTGAGATTGTTTTTAGTTATCCTGGGTTAGGCACCGCGCTTCTTTCTGCCATTCAAGGACAGGATTACCCGCTGGTCTCAGCCATTACTTTGATTATTACGATCATGGTTCTGATTGTGAACTTCGTCGTTGAAATTATCTACGGCTTTATCGATCCTCGCATCCGTGCGACTCAGGCTGAATAAGGAGGTGCGCAGGTGAAAAACACCATTAAAGACATTTTCAAGGACGGCAAATTCAGGCTGGGGTTTGGGATCTTGGTTTTTCTGCTGTTGACGATCTTTCTCTATCCCCTGTTGTTCCCTTACCCACCTTTGGAAATCATTGGGCGGGGCACTTTTTTTCCGCCTGGGATTTACGTCAGCAATCTGGACAGCGTCAACGGTGCTCCAACTTATAGTTTGAACCTCAAGGATGCCAATGTCAAACGGTTGGCCTCTCAAGTGTCCAGTGAGGACCGGGTTGAGATGAAAACTTACCTGATGGCAATCGGCGTACCCGAGGAGGAGATTGACATTGAAGACTCTCAGGCGCTTCTGGCGCTATGGCGGGAGAAGTATGACCCCGATGTGAGGGTTAAGGGCATGATTAATGCCAAAGTGCAATACTACCGCCGACTCAACACCAAACTGGAAAGCCTGCTCCACTCAGAAGGTCTCATACTTGCCAATGAAACAAACGGCACACTGGAAAAGGTCGGACAGGTGATGCCCTCTGATTATGTGAACATCGGGGAATTGTCGAATGTACGGGTTTTGCCACTGGGCACTGATAATTTTGGTCGGGACGTGTTGAGTGAATTAGTTAAAGCCACCGAAGTTTCGCTGCAGATTGGCTTGGTGGCTGGCACAATCGCCACGATAGTCGGCTTGATATTAGGCTTGGTATCGGGTTATGTGGGGGGTTGGGTGGATGACGTGATCATGTTTTTCACCAACCTGCTGGTGGTGATTCCCAGCCTGGTCATATTGATTTTGGTTTCCTATAGCATCAGCCAGAGCTCACGAGGGCCGACAACCATTGCCATAGTCATTGGTCTGACCTCGTGGGTTTGGACAACCAAAGCAGTGCGTTCGCAGGTAATTTCGTTGCGCAATCGCGACCATGTCAACTTATCAAAGCTGTCTGGCCACTCTACGGCTTCAATTATCTTGCACGACATCCTGCCG
>JBASLU010000061.1:0-29375 GCA_049656505.1 Saccharimonadales bacterium (SeqCode)
GCTTTATGATTAACAAGCTGATCTTCAAAACCAGATATAAATTGTCCCGAACCTAATCTAAGCGAATAATCTTTTCCAGTACCGCCATCAAAAGGTTTGCCGTTGCGCTTACCGACAAAGTCAATAACAACTTCGTCATCAATCTTGGCTGGACGATTTACTTCTTTTTTTTGTGATAAACTTTGCCTTATTCTTTCGACGACGTCATCGATTTCTTGATTAGACACTTCAATCTTATCTAGAGCATATTTAAGTTTTTTATAATCACCGACTTTTATTTTTGGAAGTATTTCTGATGTGGCAATAAATTCCAAACTCTCCTTAGAAACAAATTTTTTTACGTCAACAAAAGGTCTTTCAAGCGCTTGTAAATTATTATCTAAGTAAGATGATGCAACCGCATTACTGATAGCTTCATTGATAATTCTTTCCTGTAAAATATTCTGGTCAACGTTTTTGGAAATTGCGCTAATTGGAGCTTTGCCTTTTCTAAAGCCTGGGATTTTCATCTCTTGCCCAAGTTTTTTCAAAGCAACTTCTTCGGCAATTGCCAATTCTTCAATACCCAAAGTTACCTTTACTTCAACCTTAGTATCAGATAAATATTTTATAGAGGTTTTCATTTATTTATACCTTCCTGTCCATGATTAAAACCTGTATTTAACTAGATTTTAATAAATCAACAATTTCGTTAATATTTAATTTCTTTTCTTCACCCGACGATATATCTTTAATCGGATATATGCCGCTAGCCACTTCTTCTTCGCCAACAAATATAACGTAAGGAATAGATTTTTTAGCAGCGGTTTTTATCTGTCGATCTAATTTTCTCTTAGAAAAATCTTGCTCAACATTCAAACCATTATACCTTAAGTCACTAACTAAACGGCTAGCCTCCTTAAAGACGTCGCCCTGAGTGGCTACATATAAATCTGTAGTAGAATCGAGTTTTGGCAACAAGTTATGAGTAACCAAAAAATCCTCTGTTGTCGTACCGCCTGGCGCCATACCAACCGCCGATATAGGGTCAGCTCCGAATAGATTTACGAGCCCGTCATAACGGCCGCCACCAAATAAAGCGCGGGCATTTTCTGGATTTGTGTCATATACCTCAAAGACAGTTCCAGTATAATAGTCTAAGCCCCTCATGAGCGTTATGTCAAAAGTGATATTATCAACATCAAATCTCTCTAAAAGAGTAAATAGTTCACGTATCTCTTGTACACTAGAGCTTTCAGTAATCTCTTTTGGCAGATCCGCCATAGAATTAGCTTTAATCAAAAGCTTAACTTTTTCTAAACCAACGTCAGAATCATCACCAAATATTTCAGAAGCTTGAAGTATAAAATCTCTTTCATCAATCTTATTTTTTCGATCGAGGAGTTTAATCATTGCTTGGGCTTGAGCGGCATCCAGGTTCAAATATTGTGCCATCATAAAATTAATTAATTTTCGATTATTTATCTTGATTATGTAATCAGACGTTTTCGCGCCAAACTCCTTCATAATCTTATCTGCCATTGTAATAATTTCTGCTTCAGCTATAGCTCCGTCTGATCCAAAAATATCTACATTTAACTGCCAGAATTCGCGTTCTCTACCACGTTGTGGCCTTTCATAGCGCATGAAATTAGCAATTGAGTATAATCTAGCAGGATAAGCTAATTCTTGCCGACGAGCAGCAACCATTCGGCTAATGGTCGGTGTCATTTCAGGTCTAATAGCAACAGTCCTACCACCACGATCAACAAATGAATAAGTTTGCTCATTAGCAAGCTCTTGACCACTCTTAGCGGTATAAATATCTAATGGTTCAAGTATCGGAGCGCTATATTCTTCATAGCCAAAAGACTCTGAAACCTTACGCCAAACATAAAAAATATAGTTCTGAATGCGCTTATCTTCAGGATAATAGTCACGAGTACCTTTATAGGGTTGTGGTGATAAGTTGACCATAACAATAATTTTGACATTTTTCCCTGTTTTATGCAAGTTTTTATTGCTTTATGACGTTTTGCCTAACCCACTCATACATTAATATTCCCGATGCAACACCAACGTTAATTGAGCGCGTCGAGCCAAACTGTTCAATCATAATTATTCTATCGGCTGATTTTTGCATAGCATCACTTAAGCCAGGGCCTTCACTTCCAAAAACTAGGACACAATTATCAGGCAATTTATTGTCAGACAACTTCAAAGATTGAGGTAATATATCAACTGCAATTATCTCTCTTTTAGTTCGTTTCATTTTAGCAACAAATTTTTCTACAGTGGCGTGATATTCAATATTCATATACTTATCGGTTACCATAGCGCCTCGGCGATTGTAATGACGCTTGCCAATGATATGTACGGTATTAACATTAAAAGCGTTAGCATTACGAATAATCGTTCCAGCATTAAAATCATGTTGCCAATTTTCTATAGCAATATGTAAATTAAATCGAGATTTGTCTAAATCTCTCTTAATAGCGTCATTTTTCCAATATCGATATTTATCTAATACGTTCCTTGTATCGCCGTTTTCAAGTAACTCTTGGTCATACTTATTGCTCTTTGGCCACGGTTTTGGGTGAGCACCGACTCCGATTTCTCTGTTTATCATGTCTATATTCTACACTCTGATTATATGCGTTTAAAAATGTTATAATGATAATCACTAAATAAGGAGCAAATTTATGTACATGCGTCAATATATTTACCACCCAGAAATGCCACTTTGGTTTTGGGTGCTATTAGCAGTTGCAATTATGTGGAGTATCTTTTGGAAGGGCGCTGCTTTGTGGCATGCTGCTAGAAAAAACGACAGTGCCTGGTTTGTGATTTTACTTATATTCAATACGCTTGGAATACTAGAGTTATTTTATCTTTACGGCGTATCAAAAATTAAAAACGACAAACTATTTAAGTAATTTGATTGTAAAAAGACCATTATTTTTGCTACAATCTATTCACTGCCACATTCGAGCGCGAGTGGTGGAATTGGTAGACACGCTAGCCTTAGGAGCTAGTGCCGCAAGGCGTGAAGGTTCAAGTCCTTTCTCGCGCACCATATTAAAAACAAGACCTTTTTAGTCTTGTTTTTAATTTATTAACTTATTTATATCAACTTGCTTGTGCTATCATAGATAATGAATTAAGATTCAGGGGATAAATATTGATATGAATAAAATTACCCAATATTTAAATGAACATTTACTAGGTGAAGTGACGGACAATGATTACATTCTTAAACGTTACTCTCGAGACGGCAGTATTTTAAGTATTGACCCAGAAATGGTTATTAGGCCACGTTGTACAAACGATGTTCGAAAGGCTATGCGTTTTGCCTGGCAATTGGCGGAAAAAGGGCATAAGCTACCTATTATTTCAAGAGGCGAAGGTACTAACAAAACCGGAGCGGCTATCGGTAAGGGTCTAGTTGTAGAATCGCCTTCTTATCTAGATAAAATTCTATATATTAATACTAAGCCCAAGGATCAGTTTGCCCATATCCAGCCTGGTGTCAATTTTAATGTTTTAAATGAGATTTTAAAAAATAATGGATTAAAAATAAATAATTTTTATTCTAATGTTAAGAACTTTAGCTTTGGTGGCGCGATAGCTGAAAATATTAATAATATTGGCGATTCCGTAAGCCGTCTAGAGTTAGTTCTGGCTAATGGTGATTTAATTGAAACTAGTCGCATAAATAAACACGAGCTTAACAAAAAGAAAGGTTTACAGACTTTTGAGGGTGAAATTTATCGAAAAATCGATGGCATAATTGAAGACAATGAACAAATTATCAACGACAAGATAACTAATGATTCTGTCGATAATGCGGGATATCCAGGAATTAGTAAGGTAAAAAATAAAGACGGTTCTTTTGACTTAACACCTTTGATTATAGGAAGTCAAGGTACATTAGGTTTTATTTCTGAGATAGTCTTAAAATTAGAATTTTTTAATGATAATGAGTCAGTTATTGTTGCAGTTTTCGAAAATCCTGAGACGGCCAGAGATATTGCAGATAAACTAGTCGAAGTAAAACCTAGCCAACTAGAAGTAATCGATGGTGAATTATTTAAAGAAGCAGCTGAAAATGGTAAAAAGTATTGCTTTAAAGATGAGATAGTTAATTCATTAGTTTATATCAGTTTTGATGATTTAAGTGATAGATTACAAAAACGTAAATTTAAAAATGCATTGAAAAAGCTTTCTAAGTTAGATTCAGTTCTTTATACAAGCGAAAATTATCCGCTATCTGAACTCTATGCCATCAAAGAGGTTGGTAACTTTATTGTCCAAAGCACAAATAAAAACACTTCCATTCCACCAATTATTAATGGCTCGTCCATTCCCCTAATCAGAAGAGAAGAATTTATTAATGCTCTAAAAGATTTGGCTAAAAAACATCATCTTGAAATACCTATGCGGACAAATTGGCTTAATGGCATAGTATATAATTATCCCAAGATTCAATTACATCAAGTTAGTGATAAACAAAAGACTTTCAAATTAATAGACGAATATATAGAATTAGTTGTTCAATACGGTGGCGATATCGTATCTGATTCTGGCGAGGGAAGATTAAAGGCCAACTCTGCTTACAAACAAATGGACGAAGATGTTTTAAGTATTTATAAGGAGATAAAACAATCATTCGATCCCTATGTAATATTAAATCCAGGCGTTAAACAAAATAATGATCTAAGAACATTGATTACTGCCTTAAACCCGAGTTATAATTTAGCTGATTTTACAAAATTCCCGATCGAAAATTAACATACGCCGCAGTGGTGAAATTGGTATACACGCTAGCTTCAGGTGCTAGTATCGAAAGGTGTGAGAGTTCGAGTCTCTCCTGCGGCACCAAATAGTTTCTTAATCGCTTCATCAACTATTGAATCGCCTATTAAACCCCAGCCAGATATTCGTCCATAAAGCCGTGGGTCAATGAATTTACGTTTCATAATTTTACCATTACACGGATCTGGTTTTCTTTGTTTTAGTTTGCTTATTATTGCTCCATATCTTAATTGATAACTAATCTGGCCAATATCGTCTACGATTTTTTGTGCGCCTAAGTAAGTTATTCTTTCAACTTCTATATTCACTTCTTCATCTAACTCTCTAATCAGCGTTTCTTCTGGTGTCTCGCCAAATTCAACAGTTCCACCCATCACCTGCCAAATATTAAAATCATTCTGTCTAACAAGTAGTCTGCCGTTTTTGTCAAAACAGAAACCATAAGCTTGTTTTATTGGGGAAAATTCTTCATAGGAGTTGCCCGGAATCCAAGTTAGATAGTACTTTTTTCCTTCGAATTCAATTGTATTTTTAAGATATCTCATTAAGCTATGATTATATAACAATTTAACGTAAAATATGAAATAGCGGCTCTTTCAAACCGCTATTTCTTTCGGTAAAAAGCGAGCGCCGCTGTTCCGTAATTACGATTGTCCACCACAACAACTCCATTAACGGTCGGTATCTCACCTCTACCTGGGTATGATAGTACCATAAGCCCATTGGGTTTTAAAATACTTACGAGTGCCGAGACTGTGGATAACTGCATGTTATTATAAGGGGGATCGACTAATATAACATCGAAAAGATCATTTTGATTTTTGTCTATAAATGTTTTGACACCCATTTTGTAAATATTGGTAAAATTTTCTATTTTTATTTTTTTAACATTTTCACTCAAAATTTTATTAGCCCTTAAATCTCTTTCAATAAAAACAGCTTCTTTAGCGCCTCGACTAATTGCCTCTATACCCAATACACCAGTTCCGGCAAAAGCGTCCAAAACCCGAGCCTGTTTTAAATCACCTTGAATTATATTAAATAATGAACCTCTGATTCTTTCACTCATAGGATGAGTCTTGGAATTATCCGGAGTTTTTAATAATTGGCCACCGTAAATACCGGATATAATTTTTATAATCACAAAGTATCTTCCTCAACTGAAAATAGAGCAGCCTGATACCAAGCTAAGCAAACCATCTTAATCATTTCTGGAATTAAATATTTTCTAGTTTGAATAGTTAGAATACGAGTCCAGCCCGATTGCATCGCGCTATCGTACATTTTAAGACTATATATTTTGTTAATTGAATCTAAATAAATACTATTAAATCCTCGCCTTTTCAAATCTTCTAAATCGGATTTTTTCAATTTGAAACTTTTAAATTTGGCTGTTGATATAGCAGCTGCTACATTCATCTCAAAATTAAAATGTTTAGTTAATACCCCGCCAGCCCCCCAATACTGCCAGTTTTTTGAAATCGTATCACGACCATTCTCTCCCTTTATGATGCCCTTTTGCTTGATTGACGAGCGCGTATCGTGTTCTTTGCCCCATAATTCTTTAATTTTTTCGCCCATAGGATAATGGTGAGCTGGAGTCAACCCATCGACAATCACATGGGCTAGCCATGCTGCGTCAAAAGACGCCTTAACTACATCTTCCTTTTTTAATGCAATGGATAAGTTATAAAGATGATTATCTATGTCTATAAATATTTTTTTATCTTCTGGATTAGAGGGATCAATAAAATGCCACGGCTCATCGACTGACGGACTTTTCCATTTAATACTATCAGGACCATTTTTCCCTTCAAAATATAGGATATCATTAATATTTGGAAGCCATAACTTATCATGGATATAAGGTTTAATTTTACGACGAGCTATTCTATCGATTTTTTGATGGACACCAACCACTCTTCCCGAGCCATAACTTATTGTAGTTCCAGCGTACATATAATTAATCCTTAATTTAACGTCGTTAATCTTTGATAATATTTAACTTGTTTTGCTAACTGCGGATATTTTAGCAAATTTTCACCTGATTTAATAAACCACTCGGCGCTTTTTTTAACTCTACTAGTTAATTTTGTGTCAGATAGTGACGCAATTTGAAGATTCAAAGCGCCGTGCTGAGCACGACCATAGATTTCTCCCGGGCCCCTTAATTTTAAATCAATTTCAGCTAAATAAAAACCATCGTTACTTTTTTCGATAGCCCTTAAGCGAGCACTTGGCTTAGCGCTAGTAGAAGTAACTAAATAACAATAACTCTGATGGATACTTCTACCAACCCTGCCCCTCAGTTGATGTAGTTGAGAAAGACCGAATCTATCTGCATCTTCAATTAATATTACCGTCGCATTAGGGACGTCGACACCGACTTCAACTACGGTAGTACTGATGAGAATGTCTATCAAACCTTTTGAAAAATTTTCCATCACTTTATTTTTATCTTCAGTTTTCAATTTACCGTGTAATAAACCAATTTTTCGATGCTTAAAAATTGAGTTATTTAATTTTTTATATTCAGATTCAACACTCTTAATTTCGTTATCGGCGTTTTCTTCTATTAAGCTACAAATGACATAAACCTGATGGCCTAAATCAATTTCAGCATCAATTTTCTCGTAAAGTTGAGCACGGCTGTTCGGAGACCAAATCTTGGTAATAACAGGAAGTCGATTTTTAGGTAATTCATCAATAATACTAATATCCAACTCTCCGTAAACTGTTAAAGCCAGACTGCGTGGTATTGGAGTTGCAGTCATGGTAAGTAAGTGCGGCATCTTTTTAGCTTTTTTTAACAGCTGTTGTCGCTGGTCAACGCCGAATCTATGTTGTTCATCAATCACCACAAAGCCAAGATTATTATAGGTCACTTCTCCTTGTATTAGAGCGTGTGTCCCGACAATAATATCAATCAAGCCTTTCGCAATTTGATTGTATAGTTTTTTTCTATTAGGACCCTTAACGGCAGAAGTAAGTAAGCAAACGTTAAAACCAAGTGGTCTTAATAAATTATCTAAAGTTTCAGCATGTTGTTTAGCTAAAATCTCAGTTGGTGCCATAATAGCTGTTTGAAAACCAGCCGAAGCGACTTGGCATGCCACTAACCCTGCAACGACCGTTTTACCAGAGCCAACATCTCCTTGTAATAATCTATTCATGGGATAGTCACCATCTAAATCCTGTAATATTTCCCAGGCGGCTCGACGCTGTGCATCTGTGAGTTTAAAACTTAATTTGTCTAAAAATTTAAGAACAATTTCTTTATTAAATTTGATTTTTAGACCTTTCAGCTTATGATTTTCTTTTTTATTAAGCTGGTTAGCCAATATTAACTGGAATAACTCCTCAAAAGCCAATCGCTCTCGCGCAGATTCTATATCATTAAAATCATTTGGAAAATGAATACGATAAAAAGCTTCGCTTTTTGATAACAACTTCTCAGATTTGACAATATCTGGTGGTAAAGTTTCTTCTAAATCGTAAATTGCCTCCCGAATTGTTGACAATAATTTTCTAATAACATTTGATTTTAAACCTTTTATAGATTTATATATCGGTAAAATCCGATCAGTCTGAACTGGTAAATCGCTAACCAGTTCAACGCTTGGATTAGTTAATTGATATCGATTATAGCTAAATTCAAACGTGCCTGAAAAGAAAAATTCTTTATTTGATTTTAATTGCGTAGTCCTGTAGGGTTGGTTAAACCAAACCGCCTGAACTTTGCCTGTTTTGTCATAAATAGTTGCCGTCGTAATTCTAAGCCCGCGTCGAACTATTCGGGTTGATATTTTCTCACAATAAGCCCTTAAGGTTACTTTGCCAGGTTTAATTTTATCTATATTTGTAATATGTGAATAATCTTCGTAGGATCTTGGAAAGAAGTTTAAAAGATCTCCAACCGTATTAATATTAGCCGCGCTTAATTGCTCAACGGTCCTGGGACCGACGCCTTTAATTTTATTAATCGATAGCGCTAAATCCATAGTTATATTTTAGCAACATTATTAACTGACTGCTAAAATACCCTCTAAAGCGTAAGCGGTATCTTCCCAACGCTCAACTTCGATTGTATCGATTCCCATCGCTTTAACAGGATAGTCATTGCCGCCTTCTTGTAATTTGTCACCAATAAACAAAATCTCTTCTTTCGTAATTTTCATTTGTTCCATTAATTTTCTCATGCCATAAGCCTTATCAACACCTATCATAGTGACATCGACAGATGTAGTGCCTCCAGTTCGTACTTCTAAATCCGGCAACAATAAGGCTACAGCATCCCTGAGTTTTTTCTTTTTTTCGTGAGTTGGGTCCCAAGCATATTTCGCCTCAGCCGGCGCCTGTTGACCTAAAGCAGAAAAGGTTATCTGCGAGCCCCTGTCTTCAATAATTTCACCGTATGGCTTAGCTTCCCATAAACCAAGTTTCTTAGCACTATCTTCAAGAGCTTTAAGAACTCTTTCTTTTTGGTCAGCGGTTAGCGCGTGTTCATATTGAATCTTCCAATCGTTATTTTTATTATCATAATTATAATATTTAGTTCCACAAGTGGGCATTAAATGCAACTTATTCAAAACATCAGAAGAGGCCTCGAGTCTATCTACAACTTGAACTTTAAACTGATGAAAAGCTCCGCCAGAAATAACACATATATCATATTTTTTCATTAAGCGGACCAGGAGTAGTCCCATCTTGTCTGAAATTGGTGATTTCGTAATCGCCAAGGTGTCGTCTAAATCAAATGCAATAACTTTTTTTGTCATTTTATCTCTTTTTATTATTTAACTAGAGTGTAGTTATTTTTACCTTTTTTAATCAAACTAATTTTATCAATACGCACATCTTCGTAAATTTTGCGTGAATTTAGTTTAACTGCTCCTGAACTAATTAGTCTTCTAGCTTCACCGTTGCTCTTAGAAAGGCCAGTTTTAACTAAAACTTCAACTAAATTAACGCCGAGATTACAAGTTGGAATTTCATTAGATAATAATTCTATGTCCTCAGGTTTAAGCGTGTCAATTAACGCATCGCCAAATAAAACATCAGTCACCCTAATCGCACTATCCGTTCGTTCCTGTCCATGAACTAATTGAGTTGCCTCTTTAGCTAATGTTTTTTGCGCCAATCTTTCTCCTGGATTTTGCTTAAAACGAAGCTCAATATTTTCTATGGAATTTTTGTCTAATAAAGTAAAAATTTTTAAATAATCAATCACGCCCGAATCATCAAGATTAAGCCAAAATTGATAAAAATTATAGACGCTCGTTTTTCGAGAATCTAACCATACCGCCCCCGCCTCGGATTTACCAAATTTAACCCCAGTAGTTTTATTAACAATTAATGGCGTTGTATATATATGGGCTTCTTGACCTTCAATTCTTCTAATTAAATCGACTCCAGCAACCGCATTGCCCCACTGGTCGGATCCGCAGAGCTGTAAAGTCACACCATATTCTCTAAATAAATGCAAAAAGTCATAACCCTGAATCAAAGCGTAGCTAAATTCCGCATAACTAATGCCACTACCGTCGCTACCAAGTCTTTTAGCAATAAAATCACGACTCATCATTTGACTCATTGGAACGTGTTTACCGACATCGCGTAAAAAATCTAGGTAATTAATGTTTTTAAACCAATCATAATTATCAACTAGAACGAAGTCTTGATCCTTTAATAGTTGCTTATATTGACTAGTGATGTTTATTTTATTTTTACTAATTTCATCAAAGCTCTTCAAGTTGCGTTCACTCTCCTTGCCGTCGGGATCACCAATAAGACCAGTGGCGCCGCCAATTAATAAATAGGCCTTGTGACCGCCAGCAATGAAGTGATGTACCATCATTATCGCTGCTAAATTACCTATGGTCATACTGTCGGCGCTTGGATCAACACCAATATAGAAAGAGATTTTTTGATTATCTAATATCGATATGTCTTCAAAAGTTGTTTGGTTGATAAATCCGCGCCATTTCAATTCTTCAGAAAGAACCATTATATCTCCAATAAATACGTTATTTACTTCATCTGTAAGTATATCAAATAAGTAGATTAGATGTATATAAAATATAATTAATAGACATAAAATTAATGCTATAATAATATTTGTTAAAGAATACGGGAAGTAAAATTAGTGACTAAAAAATCATCAAAATCAAGAAAACTTAGTGTTTATTCTAATCTGTCGCATACACACAAAACAAGAAAGGATTTAAAGTCTAGAAAAAAGGCTGAATATTTAGCTTCCTTGCCTAAAAATCCGATAAAGAGATTTTTTTATAGGTTAAATCCTAAACACTTGGCTGAATTTTGGTTCAGTAAACACGGCGCAATTTTAGCCCTAAAAATTTTGGGTGTATCAATCTTAATTGTCAGCCTGGTCATTGGCACAATGTTTATAATATTTCGAAAAGATTTGGAAATGCTCAAGCCCGGTGAACTCTCAAAAAGAGTTCAATCTACAGTCGTCACCTATTTAGACAGAAATGGCAAAGTCCTATGGGCCGACAAAGGCGAGGGCAATTACAAACTAGTCGTAGAAAGTGATGAATTAAGTGATTATCTTAAAAAAGCCACTATAGCTATAGAGGACAAAAGTTTTTATCAACACAATGGCGTCAGTGCCTCTGGTCTGTTTAGAGCTGTGATTAATAACTTATCTGGTGGTAGTACTCAAGGTGGCTCAACCTTAACTCAACAGTTAGTTAAACAGGTCTTTTTTGCCGATGAAGCTCAACAGAGAGGTTTAACTGGCGTACCTCGCAAAATTAAAGAAATGTTCTTGGCTGTAGAAGTTGAAAGAATGTATAACAAAGAACAGATCTTAACAATGTATCTGAACGAGTCACCTTACGGTGGTCGTAGAAACGGTGCTGAATCTGGCGCACAGACTTATTTCGGTAAAACAGCAAAAGATCTAAATATTGCCGAAGCTGCTCTTTTAGCAGCTATTCCACAAAATCCATCCGTATACAATCCTTATAATATTGCTGGTCACGAAGGTTTAATAGCTCGACAGCACAAGGTTATTAATTCTATGGTTGAACAACGATACATAACTCAAGAAGAAGCTGATGAAGCAAAAAAATACCCGATTTTAGATCACATAACTCCAGAAGCTGACCAATATGCCGGTATTAAAGCACCTCATTTTGTTCAAATGGTTAAAAGCGAATTGGAGGCAGAGCTTGGTAAAGCGACTGTTGGTAAGGGTGGCTTAATAGTAAAAACCACACTAGATATTAGGGTTCAAAATAAACTCGAAGAGGCTATAGATGACATGTTCAAATCCAACACCCCAAACTGGGCAGGATTTTCCAATAGCGCTGCTACTGTTGAAGACGTAAAAACAGGACAAATTATCGCCTTAATGGGAAGTAGAGACTTTAATTATCCCGGTTATGGCCAGGACAACGCTGCTATTGCCTATATACAACCTGGTTCTTCAATTAAACCACTGGTTTATGCGGAACTATTTGAGAAAAAGGGAGACGGTATGATTAATTATGGAAGCGGCAGTATACTTAAAGACGAAAAAATTGACGAAATTTATGGCGCTACTTTAAATAATGCTGATAGAACTTTTAAAGGTAATTTGACAATCAGGAGCGCTCTAGCGACTTCTAGAAACATACCCGCAGTTAAGGCTATGTATATTTCGACAGTCGAAAAAACACTAGAAACTATAAGAAATTTAGGCGCAAAAAGCTATTGTACGCAAGGAGATGAGGTAACTGTTGGTCTAGCGGCCGCGATTGGAGGATGTGGCGTAAAACAAGTTGATTTAGTTAATGCTTATTCATCCATAGCTAGAGAAGGATATCATAAACCTCAATCAATTATTCTAGAGATAAAAAATAATTCAGGAGAAGTTCTAAAAAAATGGTCTGATCCAGCTTCTGAAAAAATTATCGATAAACAATCAGCCTATATAGTTAGCGATATCTTGACTGATGACAACGCACGAATACCCTTAGACGGCTATCACGCTATTGGTATGTATATTGAAGGAGTTCAAACGGCTACGAAGACGGGCACATCAGATAGAGGGGGTGCTGCAAAAGATATTTGGATGGTCAGTTACAGCCCAGTCTTAGCCATGGGTGTATGGCTTGGTAATTCAGATGCCTCTACTCTGTTAAGTGGAACTTCTCAAATACCGGGCCCTATCATAGATAAAGTTATGGCTTATGCCCACAAAGAAGTTTACGCAAAGGAAAAAAAGTGGAAATCAGGCGATTGGTTCACAAAACCATCTGGTATTCAGACAATCGGAAAAGAAGTGTACCCTTCATGGTGGAATAAAAACCAAGGCCAAACAAAGGCTAAATTAATTTTTGATAGAGTATCGAAAAAGAAAGCAACAAGCTTAACGCCAGAAGCTGCAAAAATTGAAATAGAAGTAATTAAAATTATTGATCCAGTTACTAAAAAACCATCTTATATAGCGCCCGATGGATATGATGGTAACAAGAATGACGACGCTCATAAGGCGAGCGATAAAAAACCTAGTGCCTCTGTAAATGATGTGGTTGATAACGGCGATGGAACATATTCCGTGACTGTTTCAACCAGCCAAGGCACCTTCGCTATTAAAACAGTTCAAATAATCATCGACGGAGTAACGGTAAAAACTTATTCTAGTGGAGGATCATATACTTATACTGGCGATCTTTCATCATCTAAAAAATCAGTTCATGTTCTCGTAACAGATAAAGGATACTACACAGCCCAAAGTAGCGCTGTCGAGATACCAGCGGTCGACCCTTTAGAACAAAATGACTAGCTATCCTTTTGGGAATTAACTAGGTTTATAATTTTTTGCTCAGGATTTTGAGAGTAATCTTTTCTTCGATTGATGACTTTTTGCTTATTACCATGATTCGATTTAGTTATTGATTTATGGGAGTTAGCCTTTCCATTGTCGACTAATTTTGCAAACATCATTCTACCTGCAGCTGTTTGTAAACTACGAATGAATTCAATTTCAACAGTCTGACCGATTTTATTGGCTGCGTTTTCGACAACAACCATAGTCCCATCTGGCAAATGACCGACGGCTTGTCGTGATTCTTGACCCTTTTGTATTAAATTAATGGACATCCTTTCTCCTGGTAAATAAGCCATCCTCAAATTCATCGCCAAATCATTTATATTTAAGACTTGAATAGATTCAGTCTGGGCTACTTTGTTTAAATTGTAGTCGATAGTACAAATTACACCTTGATTCGTTTTAGCCAATTGCAATAATCTATCATCAACTCCATCTTTGGTTTGACGATTATCTGCAAATATCCTCACATCAAGATCTGGAATCTTTTGTAACTCAGTAACGATATCTAGACCATGTCTCGCTCTGGATCTTTTGTCACTATCAGAATTGTCAGCTAGAAATTGTAATTCACCAATTACACTTCTTGGTATATTGATAATTTTGTCTAGAAAAAAACCAGCCTGAGCGACTGCTACAATCCGACCATCAATTAAAACCGAAGTGTCAACAAAGATTGGTCTTTTTTTTGAAGAAACCGTTATTTTATTGTTTGTTTTAAATGTAACATAAGTTAGTTCAATTAATATTATAGTAAGTAAAATTATTATTAAAATTTCCATTCATTTCTCCTATTTTTGTAAATAATCAATTAACGCACTCCGAAGATCTCTAACTTCCTTAACGAAAGATATTCCTCCAGCGCTTTTTGGTGCTATAGCTTTTTTAAAACCTAGCTTCTTGGCTTCAGCAATTCTGCGATCTGATAAAATAGCCGATCTAATTTCACCACCTAATCCAACCTCACCAAATACTATTGTGTCATCATCGATTCGTCGCGAAGCCGCTGCGCTGGCTATAGCCATACAAATAGCCAAATCCGCCGCTTGATCGTTCAATTTTATACCTCCAACAACGTTTATATAAATATCTTTGTCAGATAAATTTAATTTAGTGCGCCTTTCAATAACAGCAATTAACAAATTAAGTCTGTTAATATCAAAGCCGCTGGCAGTACGTTTGGGATATCCAAAACTCGTTGGACTAACTAGTGCTTGGATTTCTACTAGAAGCGGCCTAGAGCCCTCTACGGTCGCCAGAACAATAGAACCATCGGCATTTTGACGCTCTGCGAGTAAGGCAGCAGAGGGATTTTTAACTGGTGCTAATCCGTCTTTTAGCATTTCAAATATAGCGGTTTCATTGGTAGATCCAAAACGATTTTTCATTGCTCGAATAATTTTTAACCCACCGTATCGGTCACCGTCAAATTGCAAAACAACGTCCACTAGATGTTCTAACACCTTAGGGCCAGCTATACTACCCTCTTTTGTGACATGACCGACCAATATAACAGCTGCGCCAGATTGTTTGGCGGAGCGTATTATGACATTATTGCTATTTGTAATTTGACTGACTGTGCCTGGAGCTGACGTAATTTCATCTAGAGATAAAGTCTGAATTGAATCTACGATGACTAGTTTATAGCTTTCGGATTTAATCGTTGAAGCGATGTCGTTGGCACTTGTACTAAAAGCAAAATTAAGGTTTTCGTTTTTATCAGCGCCAAGACGCTCTGCGCGTAAATGTACCTGCGTAGCCGATTCTTCACCACTGATATATAAGACTGAATTATTTTTGGCAATATTCGCACAAATTTGGAGTAAAATTGTGCTTTTCCCAATACCAGGTTGACCAGCAAGCAATATTACACTACCTGGCAATATTCCACCACCTAAGACTTCGTCTAAATCGTCAAAATCAGTTGTTAGTCTTAAACTTGCATCAGATTTTGGTATAGTTTTGATAGATTGTACCTGAAGGACTTTACCACTTTTTTGACCCTGTTCAATAACCGACTTACTAACAGTTTCTTTTGGCTGTTCTAGTAGTGTGTTCCATTCGCCACAATTGTCACACCTACCTACCCACTTAGGAAAAATAGAACCACAATTTTGACATATGAATTGAGTTTTTTGTTTAACCATTATATACAGTATAACCTATATCGCCGGTGCTGGTGCTAAAGTGCTATCTATACTATTATACAACTTATTGGACTTAATTACAATAGAGTTATATTCGTCAAGGATTTTGTTATATTGACTAATTTTTTCATTAATTTGATCTCGCATAATATTCAAATCTTCAATTTTATTAATAATCAAGGCTCTTTCGTAATAAAATTCAGCTTCAGAAAAAAAGTTGCCATTGGATGCTCTTTGATTAAAGTCTTTAATTTGATTATTTAACGCTTGAACACTTTGGTTGTAAACAGAAATCTCTGAATTTATTTCCTTAGCGATTTTATTTAATAGATTTGACAATGAATTGGCTTTATTGTCAAGTTCGTGAAAAACTTGAATGTATTTTTCATACAAAGAGACAACTTTTCTTCTATCTGAAAAATATTTTTGATAATATTTTTCTAACTCCGGACTAATGTCAGCAACTTCCGTACCAATGATTGAATGAAGTTCATTATCTCGTTGACCTGGTTCGGCTTTTTCATAATATTGCATTCTTTCTTCGAAGCTTTTAATATTTTTTAACTTATTATATTCTGTCTCTGCTAAACGGCTAAAGTCTTCTCGCTCTTGAATGGTTAGCCTATTATAAGCGGCGTGTAACATCTCATGAGCAGCTGTAACCTCATTAATGCCATACAATTGATCTTCTTTGATATAGTAGATGTATATCCTATAGTCATTATAGCAACCTAAAACTGAAGTGGTTTGCTCGACTCTATCACAAAATTGATTAAATTGCGAAGTGCTTTCAAGTCGTGGTTGACTGGCATAAAAAAGAAATTTACCGTGCTCATTAACACCCGTTGTGTCAATAATATTAGCTATTTCTTGATTCGGTTTATATTGATAAAAAGATATCAAATCAATGACATATTGCTTATTAATAGCTAAAAATAAAGCCAAGCCAATAAAAATAGCACTAAATATAAAAGATGGTATTACATGAATATGGCGAACTTTATTCTGATTTTGCACGAATTTTTATCTCTCCTTTTTGAGCCAAAACTTCTAATACACTACCTTTGGTGTATTCTCCTGCTAAAATGCCAGTGGCTAAGCGATGTTCAATTTCATCTTGAATGACTCGCCTAAGTGGTCTAGCGCCATATTTTTCACTGTAACCATGATTAACTAGAAATTTTCTAGCTGAAGGTTTCAAAATTAAACCAATGCCTTTATTAATAAGTCTGCCTTTTAACTCATCAAAAAGTTTATCTATTATTTTTTTAATCTCTTTTGAAGTTAGGGCCCTAAAAGTGATAACGCTATCAAAACGATTAATTAATTCGGGTTTCATAACCTTATTAAGAGCCGAAAGCGCCATTTCAGCATTTTCATTATGCAATGTATTTAACTGTTTTTTATCGTTAGCGCTTGAAGCGTGAAAGCCAAGGCTTGATTCTTTCATCATACGATCTGAGCCAAGATTACTTGTTAAAATTACGATTGAATTAGAAAAACTAACTCTTTTGCCCTTAGCATCGGTTAAATAACCATCTTCAAGAATTTGAAGAAGTATGTTAAATATACTTGGATGAGCTTTCTCTATTTCGTCAAATAACACTACGCTATATGGCTGACGTCTAATTTTATCGGTTAATTGAGCATCGTCATCGTAACCTATATATCCAGCCGGAGCTCCAAGAAGCCGGCTAATATTATGCTTTTCACCAAATTCACTCATATCAATCTTTATAAGTGCTTTTTCGCTACCAAAAACTTCTCTTGCTAAAACCCTTGCCAGTTCTGTTTTTCCAACGCCCGTTGGCCCCATAAATACAAAAGATCCAATAGGTCTATTATCACTAGAAACCCCACTACGACCTCGCCTTATGGCGCTTGAAACTTTAGTCAAGGCTTCGTCCTGACCAATAACATATTTAGCTAAGTGTTTTTCTAAATTATTCAACATTGTTGCTTCAGATTTTTGAATTCGCTTAACTGGAACGTTAGAAATAGAGGACACGGCTTGAGCAATATTGTCTTGGGTTAGATTAATTTTATTCTTTTTAGATGACTTTATATTTAAGTTGTCTAATTCGGAAGATAATTTGCTAATTTGTGTTTTATAAAGAGCCGCCTGTTCATAATTTTCATTGGAAACGGCGTCTTCCATTTTTTCATTCAAACGTTTGATATTCTTTTGTATTTCTCTAGACCTGCTCGGTTTAAAACTATTTTTTACTCGCACTAAAGCTGCCGCTTCATCAATCACATCAATAGCCTTGTCGGGCATAAATCTTTCGCTAATGTATCTATTGGCCATATATACTATCGATTCGATAACTTGATCATCAATCGAAACACCGTGATGCTTTTCATAACGACCTTTTAGACCTTTTAGAATAGACTCTGTATCTTTAATGTTGGGCTCGGGTACTACAATAGGTTGCAAGCGACGCTCTAGCGCGCTATCTTTTTCAATGTGCTTTCGATACTCCTCTGTCGTCGTTGCCCCAATTAAGCGAATTTCTCCACGCGCTAAGGATGGTTTTAGCATATTAGCAGCGTCGATTGTGCCCTCAGCCGATCCAGCGCCGACCAATAGATGTATCTCGTCGATAAATAGTATTATATTTTTTTGATTCAAAATTTCATCTATTACCCTTTTAAATCTATCTTCGAATTCACCGCGATACTTTGTGCCAGCTATCATACCAGCTAGATCTAATTGAATTATCTTTTTGTCGATTAAATGATCGGGTACATCTTCATTAACAATTCTTTGAGCTAAACTTTCAACAATAGCGGTCTTTCCAACTCCAGGTTCACCTATCAAAACGGGATTGTTCTTGGTCCGACGACTTAAAATAGTAATCGCTCTATCTTCTTGTTCTCTGCGACCTATTACAGGATCTAACTTGCCAGATTTTGCCATATCAGTTAAATCAACACCAAACATGCCTAAAGCGCCTTTAAGTTTACCCTTAGTATGGTTAGTATTATGTCTTAAAGACGTATATTGATCATTAATCTGGCTACTACTGCTAGTGTTATTATTAAGATAGTCGTTGACTATGGCAGACAACTCTAATATATCAACGTTTAAATCTCTTAATAAAACGGCTGCTCTAGAATTTTTTTGGTCCAACATACTACATAGTATGTGTTCGGTACCCAGTGACTCTTGTTGATGTTCCTTAGCAATATCCCAGCTTATTTTTAGAGTTAATTTAGCGGTTTCGCTTAAGCCCTTAGCTTCTGTATTTATGACCACAGTAATTGGAGCTAAATTTAGCGCAGATTGAACTCTTTCAAGAGTCACTCCGACCTCCGAAAGTATTTTAGCACCAACAGAATTAGATTGAGCCAATATGCCAAGCAAGAGATGTTCGGTACCAATATAAGAACTACCATAGCCTTGCGCAATAATATTAGCGTGATACAAGCTAGTTCTAGCATTATCAGTTAAGTGTGAAAAAAACTCCAAATAATCGTCCGACATACTATATATTATAGACTAAAATTTGTTTTTAAACTATTGAAGCAACTAGAAAAATTATTCTTCAGAAGACTCATCTAAAGCTTCAAATAGGCTATCTTCAATATTCTTGTGCTTAACAACTTTCGGTGTTGTTTTAGGTTTACTCGATAATTGTTCTATATCAAGCTCGTATCCAGTTAGGCGACTAGCTAATCTGACATTTTGACCAGCCCGTCCAATTGCGATTGACTGCTGATCTTCACGAACATAAACGGTTGCTTGTTTTTTAGCTTCATCAATTTTGATTTTTTCAATTTCAGCAGGACTTAGAGCATTTTTAATAAATTGCTCGATATCTGCATCAAAAGCAATAATGTCGATCTTTTCCTGCTCGCCTATCTCATTCATAACTGCTTGAACTCTAGTCCCGTGACCACCTACAAAAGTTCCTATAGGATCAACGCCCGGCACCGTACTAGCAACCGCTATTTTTGTTCGCCTACCAGCTTCTCGAGATATATTTTTGATTTCAACAGCACCAGTTTCAATTTCTGGAACTTCTTGACGAAAAAGATATTCAATCAACTCTTCATTACCGCGACTTAAAATTAATTGAGGACCGCGACTGTCTCTTTCGATGTCTTTAATATAAACTTTAATTCTATTTCCGATTGAGTAAAATTCGCCTTGAATCTGTTCAGATTGAGGAATAATACCAGTTGCTTTGCCAAGATCAACTTTAATTATTTTCGGCTCTACTCTTTGAACAATTCCGTTAACAACTGTGCCGATTTTATCTTCATATTCAGCTAGAACAACTTCTTTTTCTGCTTCACGGAGTCTCTGTAAAACTACTTGTTTAGCAGTTTGGGCAGCAACACGTCCAAAAGAAACAACTTCATGACACTCTTCTAGGGTTTCGCCTAGTTTAATATCCTTTTTAATTTTTTTAGCTTCTTCTAGACTTATCTCGGTAACTGGTGAGGAAACTTCCTCAACTACTTCGCGCATCACAAAAACTTCAGCCGTTCCTTTATTGATATTGAGTTCCGACCTTACATTTTGGTCACGTTCGCCGTTGTCTCTGCGCCAAGCCGCAGCAATAGCCTGTTCTATCACAGAAATTACAGTTTCTTCTGGTAAATTTTTTTCCTCAGCGATGGTTCTAATAGCTAGAACTAATTGTTTAATATCTATACTTTCCATATTTTTTCCTTTATTTATCATACTCCGTCTATTTAAAAAGCCGACCTGCCGGCCGACTAAAAGCAATTCACAGTTTCATTATATATGTTCTTCATTCAATTGGCAATAGTTGATTATTACACTTACTTAAAATATTAAACATGGCATCGCGCTCTGCCTGAGTAACCCACAATTTATATTTATGTTTTACAGCAATCTGACGAGCTATGTATTGACACCTAAAATTTTTATTTGATGGTAGCCACGTCGCTGCATCTCCGTCCCCCTTTTGTTGATTGGCCTTGCCGTCTACTGCAATCAATTCTAATGGATCATTAGCTAATTGAATTCTTTGTTGAGTAGTCAAAAGTTGCGCGCCTTTCTGCCAAGCATCAGATAAAGCAACCACGTGATCGATTTGAACAAGACCGCTCGATGAGCTAGACTTCATGAATGTAATCACTTTGCCTGTATAGGGATCGTTTAGCGTTCCTCTCGTAACTTGACATTTATCATTTACTGCCACATTAAGTAAATCTCGATTAAGAATAATATTTCGCATATCACAACCGTCTTTAGTTTGCCAGTCATCACCGAATAGGCTTCTTTGATAACCAGTTTTGGGTGCCCGACCCTTAATTTTAAGTTGACTTAAAACATCTAATGCGCGCGGTCGTGGTGCGCTATCGTCATTTTGAATCAAAGATTTTTCAACTGGTTGCGTATCTTGTATTGGCGTATTTAAGATAATAACCACTAATAAAAATAGGGTTGATATGATAACAGAAATTAATCTACGACGTTGATATTTATTCACTTTATAAGTCTATTTTATTCAATCAGATGATACAATTAAAATTATGCAGAAAGTACCAAGACTTATTGAAAAATTTAAACCGATTAGCTATCAGTTGTCATTGAATATAGATCGCCCCCATAGGCTCTTTAAGGGACTTGTCACAATTAGCGGTAATATAACCAGTAACGATGGTCAATTCACTCTTCATAGTAAAGATTTAGAAATCAATTCCGTTAATACAGACGGTAAGTCAGCTCAATATGAAATACAAAATGATTATTTACACATATCTCATAATGATTTAAAAAAAGGCAAGCATTTAATTGTAATCAGTTTTAGCGGTAAAATAAACGATTCTATGCATGGAATTTACCCTTGTTATTATCGCCAAGATGATGAAATACATGAATTGATTGCCACACAGTTCGAAAGTCATCACGCTAGAGAAGTATTTCCTTGTATTGATGAGCCCGAGGCGAAGGCTACCTTTGAACTAACTTTAACAACAGAGACTGATGTTGAAGTATTAAGTAATATGCCAGTTCAAGATCAACGTCTGGAAGATAATTTTTTAGTAACTAGTTTCGAAAAAACACCACCCATGAGTACATATTTACTAGCCTGGGTTATCGGTAAGTTACATAAAAAAACTACAACTACAAATAATGGTGTAGTTGTCAATGCCTGGGCTACGCCAAACCAATCTTTAGATAATTTAGATTTTGCTTTGGATATTGCAAAGCGTTCAATTGAATTTTTTGATGATTATTTTCAGACCCCCTATCCCCTACCGAAATGCGATCACGTAGCTTTACCAGATTTTGCAGCAGGCGCAATGGAAAATTGGGGTTTAATAACTTATCGTGAAGTAGCGCTGCTCGCAGACCCCGTAAAAACTTCCTTATCTAATAAACAATATATAGCTACAGTTATAGCCCACGAATTAAGTCATCAGTGGTTTGGTAACTTGGTGACGATGAAATGGTGGGATGATCTATGGCTAAACGAGAGTTTTGCATCATTAATTGAATATATGGCAATAGATGTAATTGAACCAAGTTGGGATGTATGGATGGATTTTGCCAGCTTAGATGTGGTAGCCGCGTTTAAAAGAGATAGTTTAAAAGGCGTTCAGCCAGTTAGGGTCGACGTGAGCCATCCTGACGAAATAGGAACATTATTCGATGGCGCCATAGTCTACGCAAAAGGCGCCCACTTACTTCAAATGCTCCGATCTTTTGTCGGTGAAGAGAACTTTAGACAAGGCTTAATAAAATATTTTAAAAAATTCGCTTATAAGAACACTGAAGCTGACGATTTATGGGAAGTTCTAAGTGAGACTAGCCATAAAGACGTTGGGGCTTTTATGAATCGATGGCTTAATCAATCTGGATTTCCTGTATTAAAAGTTGCTAAAAAAGGCAAAAAAATACTGATATCACAAATTCCGATTAGTGAAGACACGAATGACGTTAATAAAATATGGCCCATTTGTTTAAATCATAATCTAAAAAATGAAGCGTCATTATTAAACGCAAATAGTCTTGAATTAAATTGTCCGCCTGATCAGGAAACGATTAGATTTAATATTGGTAATTATGGTCATTTTATAACCGATTATGACGAAAATCTTTTAAATGAAATTTTAGTTGATTTAGACAATAATAAACTAAAGCCAATCGATCGACTTCAGCTATTGAATGAACAGATGATTTTGTCTAGCGTAGGTTATGTTTCTAATGCAAGAATAATTGAAATTATTAGCCGATTTAAAAACGAAGACTCGGAACAAGTTTGGGACCTGATATTAATTGCAATAAATGAACTTAAAAAATTTGTAGAAGAAGAGCCTGAAGCCGAAACTAAACTGAAACAATTAGTAAATAAGTTAATTGATAAACAATACAAAAGATTAGGTTGGCATAGACAGGCCGACGAGAATGAATCAGATACTAAATTACGAAATATAATACTTAATCTAGCAATTTATGCTCAAAATCCAGATGCTATAGAAAACGCCACCCATATTTTTGACTCTTCCAATATTAAAGATTTTGATCCAAATATAAGAAGTTTGATTATATCAGGAGCGGTCCAGTATAGTACGGATAGAAAGCTATTTAAAAATCTAATTAATCAATATAAGAACACGAATTCTTCAGAAATACAACAATCAATATCTGTCGGTTTAACATCGACAAGAAGAAACTCAGAAATTCAATTTTTACTGTCAATTATTAAAGATAAGACTATTATTAGAACGCAAGATGTATCTCGCTGGCTAACTTATTTAATCAGAAACAGGTATGCTAAATTGGAAACTTGGCAGTGGATTAAAAATAATTGGCAATGGATTGAAAATACTTTTGAAGGCGATAAATCTTATGACGAATATCCTAAATATATAGCCTATTCTTTTAACACCCGAAAATTACTAGAAGAATATAAAACCTTTTTTGAGCCTTTAACAAAAAACCCCGCGCTAAAAAGAGTTATAACAATAGGTATAAATGAAATATCGCAGAGGGTTCAATTAATAGAAAAAGATTCTAAAACAATTATTGAAACACTAAAAAAATTAGACCTCTAGCCACTCGTCAACGGATGGTTTTAAGCCAGAAACAGAAATAACAGTTAGCCCTAATGTATCGCATTTTATTTTGTTAGAATTAACATATATTTCCGCAGCAAAACGCATTTTGTTTAATTTACGTTTATCAACTGCATCAATTCCACCGCCACGACTCGAATCTTTACGATATTTTACCTCATTAAAATATAGCTTATTATCAATTTTAGACACTATATCAATTTCACAGTATTTATTTCGCCAATTCCTATCAATTATTCTATGCCCTTTATCAATCAAAAATTTGGAAGCTATATCTTCTGCCGTTTGACCTATCGAGGTAGTATTTTTAATGTCGCTACTTTTATATTTTTGCAGTGGTTTAATTGATAATCTGTGCAAAGGCGTAACACCATATTTTTTTATTGAATTTATGTGATTTTTAGTACCATAGCCAACATGATTATTAAAACCATAATTAACATATTTTTTATGTTGCATCTTCATATATTCATCACGAGCTACTTTTGCAATTATAGAAGCGGCTGAAACAGACGGTATTAATTCATCGGCCTTTTTAATAGTTGTCACAATTGATGATTTAGCTGTGTCCTTAAGAAAATTTACATTTCCATCTATAATAATTTCATCATATGGCAAATTTATATTTTCAATCGCTCTCAGACTAGCGATGGTTAAAGCTTTAGATAAGCCCATTTCATCAATTTCTTGAGGGCTGACCCAGCCCAAACCATAAGCTCTAGCTTTAGACCGAATTTCCAAATCAAGTTGTTCTCGTAAACGTTTTGATAGTTTTTTGCTGTCGTTTAAGTTCTGGATTTTAGTGCCATCTAATATAACCGCACCGATAACTAAAGGACCAGCCCAGGAACCACGACCCACCTCATCAATACCTAATATCATATAACCATATTAAGTTATATTAAAATTATAACAAATAATATTTTAATTTTGAGCGTGGCGAGCTTCAACTTCAGCCGCCTTAGCGGCTAACTCAGCCTCAACGGCGGCTTGTTCAGCTGCTTTGGCTTCAGCTTCTAATTTTGCAAGTTCTTTCAAACGAGCTTCTTCGGCTTCAGCTTTTTCATCAACGACAGAATTAACTCCTTCTCTATCAAAGCCTTGGCCCTTTAATCTTGCGCTTTTACCGCTTCTTTTCCTTAAGAAGCTCAAGTAATTACGGCGAACTTTTGATCTACGAACAACTTCGATTTTTTCAACTAATGGGCTGTGAATTAGAAAGCTTTTTTCAACACCTACTCCACTGGCAATCTTTCTAACAGTTATTCTTGAAGTATGAGAATTTTGTCGATCAGTTCTTATAACGACACCCTCAAAAATTTGAATACGCTCTTTGTTACCTTCTCTAATTTTTTGATGGACTTTAACGGTGTCGCCGCTTTTCACATCGACAACTTTGGACTTTTTTTGTGACTCATTTACCTTTTTAATCAACTCGAAACTCATTTTTCACTCACTTTTTCAGTTTATCAGTATAATCAACTAACGAATATAGCATAAAATGTGTCTTGTGAAAAGAGGAAAGAGCAATTTAGATTACTCGATTTATCTCTTCTAACGTAGTCTTACCACTTAGAGCAGCCAACACGCCTTTTTCTAGCAGAGTTACCATTCCGGATTTACGAGCAGTTTTTTCAATTATTTCTGTATGAATCTCCGCTTCATCGCCACGCAAGAATCTTTGTATATCTTCATTGACTACCATTTGCTCCATTATTACCATACGGCCCTCATAGCCAAATGGGTTCTTTTCGCTGGCAACTGGACGCCATAATTTAAAATTATTTAAGTCAGGCTTTTCGATGTTAGTTGGTAGATCTTTTAATACCCCTCTTACCCAATTTTTTGTAGCCTCGTCTGGATCATAGACTTGCTTAGTCTCATCATCTAAGCGACGCACTAGACGTTGAGCAATAACTAGCTTAATGGCCGAGCTAAATATTGGATTAACGCCTATCAAATCTATCATACGGCTGAAAGCTGCAGCTGTTGAATTAGCGTGAAAAGTTGATAATACTAAATGTCCAGTTATTGAAGCTTGAATGGCAGTTTTTGCCGTATCACTATCTCGAATTTCACCTATCATAACAACATCTGGATCAAGACGCAAAACTGATTGTAATCCATGAGCAAAACTTTGACCATCGGTTGTATCAATTGGTATCTGAGATATACCACTAATGCCATACTCGATAGGATCTTCTAAAGTGATAATCTTTCGGCTTGAGTTGTTCAAAGCGTTAATCATACTATAAAGAGTTGTTGACTTACCGCTACCAGTCGGTCCAACCATTAAAACCATACCCCTTGGATGACTAATGATGTCGTCTATAGCTTTTCTATCTGATTCGTTAATATCAAGTCTATCCAGATTTAACATTGATTGATCAAAGTTAAAAAGACGTAACACTGCATCTTGACCGTACATAGTAGGAATAGTTTCAACTCTCAAGTTAAGAAGGTGCGATTGGTCCCCAACGTTAATATCTTTTTGAATATGTCCAGATTGAGGCTCCTTGGAAGCTGTTGATATATTAGCTTGTGAAGCGAGCGTTCCCATAATAACTCTATATCTATCAAGACTCAAATCAGCAACTGGATGGAGCACCCCATCAATTCTCATTCTAATTCTTATTTTATCTCTTTGATTTTCAATATGAATATCACTAGCGCCTAATTTATCGGCTTGACTAATTAAATAGTCGAATATCTCATCACTGCCCACGGAATTTAAAGTTTGACTGACTTTTCCCAGTGTATCACTATCGCCCTCTTTGGATATCTCTATATCGTCATGTACCACTTTGATAACTGGATCATAACGATCCATCAGCTTCTTAAATCCAGCTCCGCTAATAAGCATAAAATGAATATTCTTGCCAATATCATTGTATTGTTTGATAAGTTCTCTTATATAAGATTGAGGTGTTTGACTAGTAAAGCCGAATTCCCAGGAGTGCTCATTATCACCACTATAGATTGGAACAACTCGATTTTTATGCATCGAAACTATGTCTAAGACACCTTCAATTAACGGCAAATTATCTTCAATCTGCCTAGTGTCGAGATATTTTACACCTAAGATAGCAGCTCTTTGAGCTGTAGCCGACTCTTCTTGATTACGCCTTTCTTGCTGAATCTTATCTTCGTCCATTGCTTACCATCATATCAAAAACATAAACATTTTGATATTCAAATTGGATTGTAAATAAATAAGAAATGATTATAGAATATTAAGATGAATGAAATAATTGTTATTGCCCATAATATTAGATCGGCACACAATATCGGTTCAATTATTAGGACCTGCGAAGGTTTTGGAGTAAAGAAAATTATTATTAGTGGCTATAGTCCTTATCCAAAACTGAAAAATGACACGCGTCTCCCTCATATATCCGAAAAACTGACGAAACAAATAACAAAAGCTTCTTTGGGGGCTGAAAAAATGATTGATATTGAATTTCAGGACTTTCCCGACTTTAAACAATTAAAAAATGAAGGGTATATTATAGTCGGATTAGAACAGAATGATAAAAGTCTACCAATTAATGAATTTAAAACAAAAAATAAGATTGCGCTGCTGTTAGGTGAAGAGGTTCATGGAATTGATAAAAATATTATAAATAATTGTGATTGTTTAGTTGAGATTCCTATGAAGGGCAAAAAAGAATCTTTCAATGTCAGCGTCGCAACTGGAATTGCACTATATCAAATAACTATTTAAGAACCACTTTATCTTTGCCTAATATATCAGCTAATTTTTTAGTCAAAATATCTCCGGCATCTACTTTAAAATTAAGCTTAATGGCGGATTTATTTTCGACCCCCAACACCAAGATAATATCAGACAGCCCCGGATAGTCGTCACACGTTTGTTTCAATTTCATTAACGAATCATGGTCGTCGGGATTTTGTATATGAACATACAGTTTCTTATGAGCGTGTTCAACTATTACTTTAGGCCCTGGTTGATTAGTTTTAGTTTTCGGTTTAATTATATCTAATTTGGTTTTATTGGTCTGAATTTTCATAACATTACCAGTTGATTTATAATCTTTCAGCTCTTGATCAGTAATAAATTGGATTTCATCAGCAATAATTTTTAAATCTGATGTAATGCTACCGTCACGATTGCGACAACTGATTTTACCCGTAACCCTAACCACCGCATCTTGCAACAGTTTGTCTTTGTAGTTGTCGTATAAATTAGGAAAGATAATTACTTCAGCGTCACTTGTTTTATCTTCAACCCCAATAAAAGCCATCTTGGAATTACTTTTTGTAACAATAGTTCTAATTCGTGAAATAATACCACCAATTGACACAGCTTGGCCTTCCATAGCTTCAGAAAGTTCAGCAATCGAAATAGTTTGTTCTTTAAGATAAATGTCAAAACCATCAAGTGGATGAGCGCTGATATAGAGGCCAAGTAATTCTCGCTCCCACATTAATCTGTCTTTATCAGAATGCCTGATGGGACTGGGTTGTAGTTTTACTTGAGGATGTATTGTTTTATCATCACCTAACGAACCGAATAGGTCAATTTGCCCATTTGAAGCTTCTTTTTGTAGCTTAGTAGCAAATGCTTGTATATTATCTAGATTAAATAATATATCAGATCTATCGCCCAAACTATCAAAGCCACCAGACTTAATTAAAGATTCCCAAGCTTTTCTATTAAATTTACTCGGAGATACTCTTTTAGCAAAATCTTCAATAGAAGAAAATTTACCATCTTCTCTAGCCCGTAAGATTTCCTCTACTGCATTGACGCCGACTCCCTTAACGGCCGCCATGCCAAATCTAATCTCTTTTTTATCTGGAACTACTGCAAATTCAACAAAGCCTTCGTTAACGTCTGGGGGTAAGACTTTAATACCCATGCGCTTACATTCATTGATTTCAATTGCAAGCCTATCAATATCACCATGGTCACTGGTCATAAGGGCGGCCATAAAGGCCTCTGGGTAATGGGCTTTAAGGTAAGCAGTCCAATACGCAATCAAACCATAACAAGCTGCGTGAGATTTATTAAAACAATAATTAGCAAACTCTTCTAATTGAGTCCAAAATTCTTCGGCTAACTTAGGATCAGCTTTGCTGTGCTTAACAGCTCCGTTGATAAAATCTTGTTTGACTTTGCGCATTAAGTCAATTTTCTTTTTACCAACAGCTTTACGCAACGTATCAGCCTGGCCACCAGTAAATCCTGCAAAATCCTTAGATATCTGCATGAATTGTTCTTGATAGACTAAAATTCCATAGGTTTCCTTTAACGCTGATTCAAATTTTGGATGTAAGTATGAAATAGCTTCTTTGCCATGTTTTCTCTTAATAAAACTATTTATAAATTGCATTGGACCAGGTCTATAGAGAGCCACCATGGCAATAATATCATCAAACGAAGAAGGTTTTAGCTCTTTTAAATATCGCTTCATTCCAGCAGACTCAAGCTGGAAAACACCAGTTGTTTCACCTTTTTGCAATAGCTCAAATGTCTTTTCATCATCTAAAACTAGGCTGTCTAAATT
>JBASLU010000062.1:0-4516 GCA_049656505.1 Saccharimonadales bacterium (SeqCode)
CGGCTGGACTCGAACCAGCAACCTCGAAGTTAACAGCTTCTTGCTCCACCATTGAGCTACGCCGGAATACTAACGTATTATACTAACTGCCCCTTGCGTTCGTCAACTATTTCTCATCGGGATGCGATTTTATATAATCTATTAATCTAGCCTTCATTGCTATGTGAGCGTTCTCTAAGCCTAAGATTTTTAAAGCTCCGACTAGTACGTAAAGTTCGTCTAAAACCTGTTGACTATGGGATTTATCTAGATTATCAAATTTACTTGTAACAATATTTATAATCCATTTTTCTTGCGCTGGAGTTGGGCCTTTATGTGATGAGGCATCATGAAAATGTGTCGTCACCACTTCTAGCGATCTAGCCGAACGGTCTCTTTTTCTTAGATAACCTTTAGCTATTAAATTATCAATATGAATAGCAACCGTTGAAACAGATTTATAATTTAGAGCTAACATAATTTCACGATAGCTTGGTCCATAGCCCTGACCTTGAATAAAATTATCAACATAATTTAAGAGTTCTTTTTGTCTTTTAGTAGAACGTTCACTCATTCTCTTATTATAGTCCTTTGTTTTCTGCTATCTACCATATGCCAACTACTACCTACTATTATTCCCGCTAATCCCCACCAGATAATCGAGACCGTATCATCTGCAAAGACTGGCAAAAATAGTCCAATAACTGCTAGTCCAATTCCACTAGAAAACACGCCCAAGACATACCAGTCTTTTCTTTTATCCCAAAGTTGCCATAAAACTAATCCGTAAATTGATAAGAAATAAGCTAAGCCCAACCAACCCGATTCGTGCGCAATCATTAAATATTGATTTTCAACAATTTGGGTTTTATCACTTAGTAACGAAGCCGAACCAGTACTTCCAACCCCAGTTCCGAGTGGATTAGACATAACCTCATCTAAACTGTAGGTTAGGGAATTTATATGACCTTCATTAGAATTAACATTATTACCTTCTGATGGGTTTTCGTGCAATACAATGTGCGATATAAAATCAGTATTTCTAATAGCAAATAGTCCAGTGCCGATTATCACAAAAACTAATCCAATTATTAACCAATTTTTAACAGATAATTTTTTAAATAGTATAGTAATGAAAACTATAGCTAAACTTACTAGGCTTCCTGCCATCGCACTACGAGAATAACTAAACCAAAGCGCGACTAATGAACCAATGGTTAGTAATGATAAAATGACAAATTGTTTTACGGACTTATTTATTTTAGTTTTTTTCTTTAGCAGCGCTGAAAATAATATAGATAGTACAATAACCGCGTAGGCTCCCAATGGGTTTGGCCCCCTGAGCGTGCTATTGATGCGAATAAAATCTTGATTTTGATCAACTGTTAGATATGGTTGGATAGTATTTTCGCCATAGCCAAGATAAATCAAAAAATCTTTCGGTAAAACAAAGACTTGCAAGATTGCAAAAACGGCAACTATTAAAGCTCCGATTATACCAACTCGTAAAAATAAATCTTTCTTTTCGGGGAATAATTGCAAGGCAACATAGACTAAAACAAAAAAGAACAAATATCTTAAGTCTATTATTAGTCCAGCTAAACTCGGCATTAATCCCTGATTATCAATAAAAAGTAGAACAAAATGCAAAAGTGCATAGACAGCAATCGTTAAAATAAGCGGGGTTTTTAATATATTGAATTTTTTATTTTTATATAAAAGATAGATAGCGATAAAACTCGCTATTAGCATTAAAATCTCTTTCCAAGATTTTATAAACAAACTATAGTCTGGAAAATTAGAACCTAACCAAACAGTTAGCGGAGCATGTAAGACAATCCCACCAAAAATTACCGACAGAAGGTTAATATATAACCTCTCAAAATAATTATTAATCTTACAAGACATTCTAACTATAGTATAAGGTATCTATTAGTCCTTAGCTATTGGAATTTGGCTATTGGCTAACTGCTATTTTCTATATTCCTAAATAACAAAAATTATGAGTAATCATTAATTATTTTTTTTATTTTAGTAATGAAAAGACCCTTATCAAATCGCCTAGCTTTTCGTCTCAGTGTTCCTGGCAAGAAATTAGTTAATTCGGCTTTTTTAATTGCCTCAACCACAGATTCAGTTTTTTGTTTGTCAAATAAAATACCGCTTTCGCCGTCTTGAACAATGTCCAAAGCTCCGCCTTTTCCAAAAGCAATTACAGGCGCGCCAGCAGCCAACGCTTCAACTTGAACTATTCCAAAGTCTTCTTCGGCTGGAAAGATGTAACCTTTCGCATTATTTAAGGCCTCGGTCACGGCATCATCTGAAGCATCTCCAAATCTATCAGTGAAAAATTCAATCGTTGGCCCTGCCATTTCAACAAGTTTTTCATGTTCGCTACCATTGCCGTATACCTTTAAATTAACACCTAGTTTATTAGCAGCCGACACGGCTAAATCAATTCGTTTATAGGGTACCTGACGCCCTAAAGCAACATAATAATCACTTCTTTCGCGAGCTGGTGTAAATCGATTAACATCAACTGGCGGGTGAATTACAGTAGAACTTTTTCCATAATATTTTTTGATTCTTTTTTGAACTTCACTGCTATTAGCAATAAAGACATCGACTGCCTGAGCCGCTTTGTAGTCGGCTCTTTTAAGACTCGGTACGATAATTGGCATAGCAAGTTTAACTAACCAATTTAATTTGCCAAAGCCTGGATCTTTTCGATATTCGTTGTAATGACTCCAATAATAACGAATTGGCGTGTGACAGTAACAGATATGAATTTGACCTGGTCTGGTTTTTTTAACTTGTTTTGACTCAGCACTGCTACTACTGATAATAATATCGAATTCTGATAAATCTAGTTTTTGAAAAGCTTTAACGCGTAATATTGGGAAAAATTTATGTAATTTTCTAATCGGTTTTGGCAATTTCTGTAAATATGTCGTTCTAATATCCAAATTTTGAAAAGCTGGCATTTTTTCTGGCATGTAAGTTGATGTATAGATTGGAGCAGATGGAAAAGCTTCATGAAGCGCCAGCACAACATTCTCGGCCCCACCCATGTTGGTAAGCCAATCGTGCACAATAACAACCCGCGGCGATTGTTTGGCTAATGGAATTTGGCTATTAGAATTTGGCATTTTGTTTTTTTAATCCAGTCTTAAAAGCGTTAATTAATTTTTGACAACTAACACATTTTTCTAATAAAGAATCTAGTTCATTTTTACTAATATAATTCAACTTCTCAGATAGATATAGAAAATTTTTAGTTTCTAATAATGAACCGTATGCCATTGTATAAAAATGCAATTTATCGCTAATCGACGCCCTTCCAAATCCCTCTGCTAGATTAGCCGAAACTGAACTCGCAGCCCTCCTTAATTGACTAGTCATCGCAAACACTTCCTCTTTTGGAAATTTCTTTGTAATCTTGTAAACATCCACTGCAAAATCCTGGCTTTCTTGCCAAACTGACAAATCTTCGAATGATTTTATATTATTATCTGCCATATTCTAAATTCTATCTTCTAATGGCTATTTCGCTCCTTTGCGAAATAAAACAACTCCGATTGTTTTGAATAAAATTTTAATATCTAACCAAAAGGTCCAGTTTTGAGCGTAGTAAAGTTCTAATTCAATTCTCTCCTCAAAAGATAGTTCGCTTCGACCTGAAACCTGCCATATTCCAGTCACACCCGATTTAACGCTGTGAAGTAATGCGGTGCGATTTTTGGCCATTTTAGCTTCTTGAGGCAATATTGGTCGGGGACCAACTAAACTAAGCTCGCCTTTTATGACATTAATAATTTGGGGTAACTCGTCGATTGATGTTTTGCGCAAGAAATTCCCAAATTTTGTAATTCTTGGATCATTCTCAACTTTTCGATTCTTTTCATATTCTTTTGCCAAATCTTCTCGACCCATTTCACGAAATTCTTCGGCCGCGTCTCGAGCGCCATATTTTGCGTCCATACTGCGAAATTTAATTAAATTAATAGGTTCAGAAAAACGACTAAGTCGTTTACTTATATATAACGCTGGGCCCGGATCGACGATTTTTTTAATTATATATACTAACAATAATAAGGGCGAGAGAATAATTAATAATGGAACACTGACAAGTAGATCAAAAAACCTTTTAGCAATTGCGCCCCATCCGACTAATGGTGTTTGATAAACTGAAATCATTGGATAACCAAGAAAGACATCCACGGTATTTTTTCCAGAATAGAACTCCGGTTCACCTGGTATGAAATTGTAACTAAGATGATTTGACTGAGCAGTTCCTAGAATTTTTTGATTCCGTTCAGTTGAGTCATACAGGTCAGTCTGAATTATGGTGGTAATTTTGTTGAGTTTTATATCTTTTAATGCAGTCTCGGCAGTAGAGTAGTGTTTTAACTTTAGGCCACTTGGGATTAGTCTTTTCGGACAAGCCATGGCAACAATCTTATAACCACTTTTAGCCGTGTCAGCTAGGCTCATCGCTATGTCAGCAGTGGCTTCAGAATTACCAATTAAAAGCACT
>JBASLU010000063.1:0-5387 GCA_049656505.1 Saccharimonadales bacterium (SeqCode)
GGACAATTGTTTGTTAGTGGTGCAGTTGGATAAGATCCATAGTCTGTATAGTACATTTGTAACTTCTTTTTAGCGCTAGCAAGGTCAGACTGTAATGAAACAGCAATAGCTTTTTGTGAGATACCTGTATAAGAAACAACAGTAATAGCAGCTAAGATACCGATGACAACAATGACGACTAAGAGTTCAACGATGGTAAAACCAAGCTTACGCTTATGCATACGTATATTTTACATTAACCAACTATAAAACACGAGCATCCCGACTAACATGGCTAAATCCGTCCTTTCTCACCTCTAATTAATGTTGTAAAATATACAGAGGCAAAAAGGAACAGACCTAGTGCAATCTCAAGAATTATTTTTATTAAATGAGCATGAAATAATTTATGATAAACTAATAGTATGTTAATAGCAGTTGATACGGGGGCAACCAAAACATTAGTTGCTAGCTTTGGAAAAGATGGCGTTTTGAGTCATCAAATTAAATTTCCTACCCCTCACGACCAAAAAGATTATATCAAAGAACTTAAGTCGATATTACAAGAAAATTACAAAGATAAACCTGTTGAGGCCGTAGTTATCGCAAGTCCTGGAATTATCGATAACGGTGTCGTTATATGGGGTGGCGGTAACCTAGCTTGGAAAAATTTAGACATAAAATCCGAGATTCAGGGGTTACTTGGAAAAGCGCCAGTTTTTGTTGAAAACGACGCTAATTTGGCAGGTCTTGGCGAAACTAGACTACTTAAAAAAATGCCACCCCAATCTCTTTATGTAACTATTAGTACCGGCATTGGTACTGGTATTATTACCGACGGTCATATTAATCAAGCTTTGCGAAATAGCGAGGCTGGACACGCCTTAATTGAGTTTGACGGAACAGTCAGAGAATGGGAAACTTTCGCCTCTGGCAAAGCTATTTATAACACCTATGGTAAATACGCTCGAGATATTACTAATCAGCGCACTTGGCGACAAATCGCTGATCGAATTAGTCGAGGCTTTTTAGCAGTTATACCAATTCTTCAACCAGATATTATAATTATTGGTGGTAGTATCGGTACTTATTTCAAAAATTACGGCGAGCAATTGCAAAATATATTAAGAGAAAAATTACCAAATCATATAAAATGCCCCAAATTTGTACAGGCAAAATACCCAGAATTAGCTGTAATCTACGGATGTTACTACTATGCAATCGATAACATTGGTCATAAAAAGTCTTAAAAAAGATTACCCCGAATTTCATTTCTCTATCGGTGATGATTTTCTTTGGTCGCACAAAGATAAAACTATCTATTATTCCGCTAACGATGATGAAATTAGCTTTTTATTCCATGAACTCGCTCACGCAGTTTTAGGTCACCGCGATTATAAAAAAGACGTTGAACTACTTAAAATGGAGGCAACGGCTTGGGAGAAAGCTATCGAATTAGCTAAAAAATATAAGATTAAAATTGATGACGACCTCGTTGAATCGACCTTAGACACTTACAGAGATTGGCTTCACGCCAGAAGTACCTGTACAAAATGCCAAGCCATCGGTTTACAAATCAAAAAAGACACTTATAAATGTATTGCTTGCGATAACCATTGGCGAGTTAATGAAGCTAGAAGTTGCGCTTTAAGAAGATATAATTTAAATACAAAATAACCCCTTATAATGGGGTTATTTTATTTATATTTAGTAGTCGATAATTAAGCTATGATAGCTTTTTTACGACGACTAATTCTACCGCCTTTAGCGCCAGCTATACGAGCCAACTCTGGATTAGCAGCAAAACCACCAGTGTGACCATTATGACCACCTTTAGCGCCGATTTTTGCATAAAAATCTGGATCACGTGCTAAGTTTTTTTCTGCGGCTTTTTTACCACCAACTTTTGTTCCTGCCATGATTTTATTCTCCTTTCGCCCAGTAAGCGAATTAAAAAGATTTCCAAGCATTACTACTTGAAAACCCCCTATTACCTCACAAATGATATGTGAATAATTAAATATTACCATAGCTTATGCTTTTTGTCAATATATACATAATCATTTTTTATGTTATTAATACTGTTGCATATATTCGTGCGGTGGTATATTATGTATTTGCACCTGTTTGAATCCAAAATAGATTCAAAGTAAAAACGACCGAATCTGCGAGATTGGTCGTTTTTTTGTATTAGCACCTTCTAATAGATATGTGCTAGAATATAATTGTTAATTAAAAATGACAAAAAAACAAAAAGAAAAAAATACTAAAAAATCAATTAACTGGTCGCTTATTCGTAAAATATCTCTTGGACTGGCTGTTTATTTGGTTTCTGTTTGCATTTTAGCTTATATCCAGCCTAAAGACGTAGTTTTTTCTTACCAAGGTCCTACTTGTACTAGACAAGTGACTTTTTTACCTGATCTGCAAAAAACCAACTCCTCTACTGGCTTTGAAGCTGAGTTTAAAGATAAACTAAAAGTTGGTAATCTTTCATTTCTAGCTATAACCACTTGTTTTAAGGTTAACCAAGCGCCTAAAACTGGCGAAATTATAGTTAGTACGTCCTTTAATGGTAATAATATTACTTCTAAAAACTACCGTTTATCTATACCCGAAAAGCCAACTGTTTCTCAACTGGGCAATATCTTTAAAGAACCGATTTCAACAATTAGACCGCTAAGCTTAAATCTAGATAAAACCGACACGATTTTTGATTACAAGATACTAATCAGTAATAAATCTACCGCTTGTGACACTAAAAATACCTCCGTTATTTGTAACATAGAACCACTAAATCTAGCTCAAGGCAAAGAATATAATGTTAAATTAATAAGATACTTTAAAGATAAAGAGATAGATACAATAATAGATAAGATAATTACGACAATCCGAGCAACTTCTTTGATTAAATCGTCAGTCTCGGATAAGCAGATTATATATAATAAACCTAGAAAATTTGAGTTTGATTTCAGTAAAAACATTACTAAAGCTTCAGTATCTTTAGAAAAAATTCAAGATAAAAATAGCGTAAAAATCGACGCGCAAGTTGAGTTTAAAGATAAAAAAATTACCATTCAAACAGACCGAGATTTAGATAGAAGCACTAATTATAGAATTGTAATCAAAGACTTTGAGGCGATTGATGGTAGCACATTAATAAAACCGTTGATTGTTAACTTTATCACTTCTGGTGGACCAGCTGTTGTTTCTATTAACGCTAATAACTATGGTGAGTCTCAATCCAGGACTATCGTTATCACTCTTGATCAAAATATCTCGGCTAGCCAATCAATTACGCCTTTTGTATCTATAAGCGGCGTTAATGCCTCGGTTTCAAAAAACAATAATCAAATTTTTATCACTTATAAGAATGCCCCTTTGTGCCAAGGTATCAATATCCAAGTCAAAGCTGGCTTAAAGAGTAGCTATGGTATAGAACAAAAATATTCCTGGAATTATTACACTCGAACTGTTTGTCACACAACTTCGACAATTGGTTATTCTGTCGGTGGAAGAGCAATCCAAGCGCATACTTTCGGTAGTGGCAGTAAAGTAATTTTATACACCGGCACTATTCACGGTAGTGAAATTAGTACAAAATACCTAATGGATGAATGGATTGATGAGCTAGAACGTAATTTTGACAGTATTCCAAAAGACAGGAAAGTAGTCATCGTACCAGTTATCAACCCGGATGGACTGGCTAATGGTACTCGTAATAATTTACATAATATAGATTTGAATCGTAATTTTGATACCTTTGACTGGGAGACTAATACCTATTCTGGTTCCGGACAACTAGTTATTGGTGGCGGTGGCTCATCTCCAATGTCTGAACCAGAGGCAAAAGCCATCGCTGATTTCACTGTTAAATTAATGCCCCGTCTGACCATGTCCTTTCATAGCGCTGCTGGTTATGCTATTGGCAATCAAGCCGGTAACTCTGCCAGTCTAGCTCAAACTTATTCAAATTTAGTCGGTTATAATAATATGACCGGTGTTGTTGGAGCTTTTTCTTATCCTATCACTGGCACTTATGACGATTGGGCTCGTGATAGATATGGACTAACTAATGTCTTAGTAGAGTTATCAACCAATTATTATTCAGAATTTTCTCGAAATAAAACCGCCCTCTGGACGATGCTAAAATCTTAAGTCAAAAGAAAAAACCACCCCGTAAAGGATGGTTTTTTCAAAATTCGGCACCTTGCTAGTTTCCCGCTTTCGGCAGTATAATCGCCGCTACTGGGCTTGACTTCTGTGTTCGGAATGAGAACAGGTATTTCCCCAGCGCCATGGGCACCGACCCCTCACCACTTTGAGCAACAAATTATCAATAATTGACAGTTGTCTTGCGGAAAGAGCCTACCACTTCGATCACAAACTTCGATGGAAGTGGTGAGGGGTCGATGTCTTTATCTATCAGAGCCAAATTTTTCAGGTTAATTTATCCGAGATTGACTAATTGATGATTATCACCAATTACTAGTTAAGTCTCCTGCGACTAAAAAGTCACAGTCACCAAGATAACTTCATTAAAATAAAGTTATCTTGGAGCATAAAAAGGCGATGGGACTGTTAGTACGCTTCGGCACACATGTTACCATGCTTACACCTTGCGCCTATTAAACTGATAGTCTTTCAGTGTCCTCATAGGGAAATCTTATCTTGAAGTTAGTTTCGCGCTTAATATGCTTTCAGCGCTTATCTATTCCAAACATAGCTACTCGACAATGCAGCAGGTGGCCACAATCGATACACCAGAGGTTTGTCCGCCCCGGTCCTCTCGTACTAGGGGTAGATCTCCTCAAATTTCCTAACGTCCGTACCGGATATAAACCGAACTGTCTCACGACGTTCTGAACCCAGCTCGCGTACCATTTTAATCGGCGAACAGCCGAACCCTTGGAAGGTACTCCCCCTCCAGGATATGATGAGCCGACATCGAGGTGCCAAACAGCGCCGTCTATGTGAACTATTGGGCGCTATAAGCCTGTTATCCCCAGGGTAACTTTTATCCGTTTGCGCTGTCGATCCCACGTTCATAGTACATAAATGTACAATACAGCGGGTCACTTGCTCCTACTTTCGTATCTGCTTGGAATGTACTCCTCACAGTCAAGCTGGCTTTTGCGCATACACTATCACTTCGATTTCCATCCGAAGTTAGCCAACCTTTGAACGCCTCCGCTACTCTTTAGGAGGCAACCGCCCCAGTTAAACTACCCACCATACACGGTCCCGGTACCAGATAATGGTAACGGTGAGATCAAGATCACAACAAGGCTGGTATTTCACCGGCGGCTCCACAAATACTGGCGTATCTGCTTCAAAGCCTCCCAGCTATGCTACACATGTTGTAACCCGGATCAATGTAAAACTGTAGTAAAGCTCCATGGGGTCTT